>NZ_JABXFH010000002.1:0-277627 GCF_013372745.1 Janthinobacterium sp. BJB401
TCGACGGCGCCCCCGTCGAGGTGCTGGTGGCCGCATCGACGGCGCCGGCGGCGATCGCCGAAGTGTCGCGCCGTTTCGGCCAGATCCAGCTGACGGTGCTGCCGCGCGGCGAACTCGATGCGGCCATTGCCGGCGCCTACGCGGGCGGCGGCGGCGACGCCTCGCAGATGGCCGATGAATTCGACGCCGACCTGGATCTGACCAAGCTGCTGCAGGACGTGCCGGCCATCGAGGATTTGCTCGAATCGTCCGACGACGCGCCCGTCATCCGCATGATCAACGCCTTGCTGACGCAGGCGCTGCGCGAAGGCGCGTCCGATATCCACATCGAGCCGTTCGAGCAGACCTCCGTCGTGCGCTTCCGTATCGACGGCAGCCTGCGCGACGTGGTGCGCCCCCGCAAGGCCATTCACGGTTCGCTGATTTCGCGTATCAAGATCATGGCGCAGCTCGACATCGCGGAAAAGCGCTTGCCGCAGGATGGCCGCATCACCCTGCGCGTGGGCGGCAAACCCGTCGACGTGCGCGTCTCGACCCTGCCGACAGGGCATGGCGAACGGGCCGTATTGCGTTTGCTGGACAAGGAAGCGGGCCGCCTCGACTTGCAGCACCTGGGCATGAGCGCGCCCATGCTGGGGCAGTTCGACGGCTTGATCACGCAACCGCATGGCATCGTGCTCGTCACGGGCCCCACCGGCTCGGGCAAGACGACGACCTTGTACGCGGCGCTGTCGATGCTCAACGCCACCACCACGAACATCCTGACGGTGGAAGACCCGATCGAATACGACCTGGCCGGCGTCGGCCAGACGCAGGTCAACCCGCGCATCGACATGACGTTTGCCAAGGCCTTGCGGGCGATTTTGCGGCAGGATCCGGACGTGATCATGATCGGCGAGATCCGCGACCTGGAAACGGCGCAGATCGCCGTGCAGGCCTCCTTGACGGGCCACCTGGTGCTGGCGACCCTGCACACGAATGACGCTTCGGCGGCCGTCACGCGCCTGCTCGACATGGGCATCGAACCGTTCCTGCTGTCCTCGTCCTTGCTCGGCGTGCTGGCGCAGCGCCTGGTGCGCAAATTGTGCGGTTCGTGTAAAACCTTCGATGGCGAGTACTGGCAGGCGGTCGGCTGCGAGCATTGCGGCCAGACGGGCTACCAGGGGCGTGTCGGCGTATATGAACTGCTGCGCACGACGGAGCAGATCCGCGCGCAGATCCACAACCGCGCGTCGGAAGCGGAAGTGCGCGCGGTGGCCCTGCAGGACGGCATGACGAGCATGCGCGACGACGGCGAACGCTGGCTGCGCGACGGCACCACCACGCAGGCTGAATTGCTGCGCGTGACCAAAGACTAGGCCCGCCACCATGCCCGCATTCCGTTATGAAGCCGTCGACGCGCAAGGGGCCACCCGCAAGGGCGTGCTCAATGCCGACAGTCCCCGTTCCGCGCGCGCCGAGCTGCGCGTGCAAGGCCTGGTGCCGCTGGCCGTCGAACCGATCGCCGCGCAGGTCGACGCCGCCGGCGTCACCAAACGGCGCGGCTTCGGCGAGCGCCTGTCCAGCACCGAACTGGCCCTGTTTACGCGCCAGCTGGCCAGTTTGCTGGAAGCGGGCCTGCCGCTGGAGCAGGCCTTTTCCGCCTTGCTGGAACAGGCCGAGCGGCCGTATCTGCGCGATCTGATCGCCTCGATCCGCTCGGAAGTGATCGGCGGCGCCGCGTTTTCCGACGTGCTGGCGCGCCATCCGCGCGATTTCGCGGAAATTTACCGGGCGCTGGTGGCGTCGGGCGAGCAGATCGGCCATCTGTCGCGCGTGCTCTCGCGCCTGGCCGACTACATCGAGCGGCGCAATGCGCTGGTGCAGAAGGTCAAGCTGGCCTTTACGTATCCGGCCATCGTCACGGTGGTGGCGTTTTCCATCGTGATCTTCCTGCTCACCTACGTGGTGCCGCAGATCGTTTCCGTATTTGCCAACACCAAGCAAAAGCTGCCCATGCTCACCGTGATCATGCTGGCGCTGTCGGACTTCGTGCGCAACTATGGCCTCATCGTGGCCGTGATCCTGGTTGGCGCCTGGTTCGCCTGGCGCCGCGCGCTGCAGCAGCCGGCCCTGAAACGGCGCTGGCATACCTGGCTGCTGACGGCGCCTTTGTACGGCAAGTTCGAGCGCAGCCTGAACACGGCGCGTTTCGCCAGCACCCTGGCCATTACCACGGGGTCCGGCGTGCCGATCCTGCGCGCGCTCGACACGAGCCGCGACACCTTGACCAATGTGGCGATGCAGGAACTGGTGGCGGACGCCAGCGGCGCCGTGCGCGAGGGCGTCAGCCTGGCGCGTGCGCTGTCGGCGCAAAAGCATTTTCCGCCCATGCTGATTCACATGATACGCGCCGGCGAAATCACGGGCGAGCTGCCGGCCATGCTGGAACGCGCCGCCAGCGCGCAGGAGCAGGACCTGGAACGCCGCACGCTCACCATTGCGGGCCTGCTGGAGCCGGCCCTGATCCTGGCCATGGGCGTGGTGGTGCTGCTGATCGTGCTGGCCGTGCTGATGCCGATTATCGAAATCAATCAGCTCGTAAGATAAGAATCCAAGGAAGCCATGAAGCGTTTGCCTCAAGTTACAAGTTTGCTCGCCGTCGTGGCGCTGTCCGTGTCGCTGGCCTACTGGGCCATGCAGCTGTTCAAGGCGCCGCAACGCCCCATCAATCCGCCCCCCAATCCGGTGGTGCAGGATGCCAGCGTGGAGGCGGGTGCTTCGCTGTTCGGCGGCCAGGTCAGCGTGGCCACGGCCAGCAACTACCAGCTCAAGGGTGTGGTGGCCGCCGGCAATGGCCGCGGCAGCGTGGCCATCATCTCGACCGATGGCAAGCCCTCCGTGGCCTTGCCGGAGGGGGCCGAAGTGGTGCCCGGCGTGACGGTGCTGGAAGTGCATGCGCGCCACGTGCTGCTGCGCGATGGCGGCGTGAGCAAGCGCATCGACCTGGTGGCCGACGACAAGGCGCTGGCCTTGCCGGGGCCGGTGTCCGCCACCCCGACGCCGGCCGCGGCTCCTGCACCGGCATCGAACCTGGTGCCGCCGCCGCTGCCGATGGAGCAGCAGCGGCCGGCGACCATGATGCCGGCGCCGCAAGTGAGCGGCAGCGTGCCGCCGCCGTCAAACTAACGCTGTTTTTATCGTATTTTGCCGATGGCGCCATGCCGCCATCGCCACAGGAGTCTTCATGTTCTCGATCCGTGCCGTCCTGGCGGGCTGCGTGGCGGCGCTGTGCGCCTTGCCGCAAGCCGGCGCCGCCGCCGACGTCCCCGCCGCTACGTCTTCCCCTGTTTCCACCGTCGCCGTTCCCGCGCCGGCGCGTCCGCGCATCGCCCTGGTGCTGTCGGGCGGCGGCGCGCGGGGCCTCGCGCATATCGGCGTATTGAAAGTACTGAAGGAGCTGCATGTGCCGATCGACATGGTGGTCGGCACCAGCATGGGTGGCGTGGTGGGCGGCGCGTATGCGGCCGGCGCTTCCGTGGCGGACCTGGAAAAGATGGCACGCGAGACCAACTGGGCGCGCGTGGTGGCCGACCGGCCGCCGCGCGACGAACTGGCGTTCCGCCGCCGCGAGGAAGATTTGCTGCTGCCGTCGCGCATCGAGTTTGGCACCAGCCGCAACGGCATTTCCACGCCGCCGGCGGCGGCCAGCAATGCGGCGCTGGAAATGGCGCTGAACCGGCTGCTGCCGGCCGGCATGCGCGACCGTCCCGCCAGCCAGCTGCCGCTGCCTTTCCGTTCGGTGGCGTCGGACCTGGTCAATGGCGAGCTGGTGGAGCTGGTCGATACGCCTTTGTTCCTGTCGATGCGTGCCTCGCTGGCCGTGCCGGGCGTGTTTGCGCCCGTGCGCGTGAACAACCGGCTGGTGGTCGATGGCGGCCTGGTACGCAATCTGCCCGTCGACATGGCGCGCGCCATGGGCGCCGACATCATCATCGCCGTCAACGTGGGCACGCCGCTGGCGCCGGAAAAAGACCTGGGCAGCGCCATCGGCGTGGCGCAGCAGATGCTGCAAATCCTCACGGAGCAGAACGTGCAGCGCTCGCTCAAGGAATTGCGTCCGCAGGATATCCTGGTGGCGCCCGACCTGACGGGCGTCAGTTTCCTCGACTTTGAAAACTATGCGCGCGCCATGCGTGCCGGCGAGCAGGCGGCGCAAGCCTTGGCCGCCCGTCTGGCGCCACTGGCCCTGCCGCCGGAACAGTATGCGGCGCGCGAGCAGCTGCGCCTGGCGGCGCCGGCCCTGCTGGACGTGGCCCTGCCGCTCACGCGCCTGGCCGTGGAGAGCGAAGGCGAGATCAATCCACGCATCCTGCAGGCGCAATCGGGCCTGGTGGAAGGACAGTCGGTCAGCCAGGAAGATGTGCTCAAGGCGGCGGCCAGGCTGTATGGCCGCGGCGATGTGGCGCGCGTGGAGACGGACGTGGTCGACGCGGGCGACCAGCGCACGGTGAGCATCAAGGCCGTCGAGGCACCATGGGCCAGCAACCGCCTGCGCGTGGGCCTGGAACTGGCCAGCGATTTCAGGGACAGCAATAACTTTGCCCTGAAGCTGCTGCACGTGCGCTCGAATCTGAACAGCTGGGGCGGCGAGTTGCGCAGCACGGCGCAGATCGGCAATGAACGCGGCTATGGGGTGCAGTTCTGGCAGCCGCTGGGCGCCGGCAACCCGTGGTATATCGCGCCGCAGTTGCAGTACACCTCGTCAGCCATGGATGTGTTTGACAAAGGCCGGCGCAGCGCGCGCCTGGCCTATAACGGCCAGACGGCGGCACTGGTGCTGGGACGCCAGTTCGGTACCTGGGGCGATCTGCAGTTCGGCGTCGCTCGTACGGAAGTCAAGGGCAGGCGGGCGATTCCGGCCGACCCTACGCAACCGGAATCGCGCGCGCTGGGCACCACGCAGTTCGTGCGATTTCGCGCCGATACACTCGATTCGCCGGGCTTTCCCACGCGCGGCGCCCTGCTTGAGGCCATCTGGACGCGCGATACGACCACGGGGGTGGGCGAGGCGGCCCTGGGCCAATCGTCCATCACGGGCCTGAAGGCCTTTGGCCGTGGCAACTGGGCCGGTCACGTGTATGGCGAATGGGCGCGCTCGCAGCGTGACGAAGCGCCGCTCAATCTCGGTGGTTTCCTGCGCTTGTCCGGCACGGAATTTGAATCGGTGAGAGGACGCAGTATCGCCTTCGCGCGCTTCGTGATGGCGCGCCGCATCGGTTCCCTGCCCAGCACCCTGGGCGGCGTGGTGCGGGCCGGCTTTTCGCTGGAGATGGGCGGCGGCTTCGATCAGAGCGAGCGCTGGAAAAGCAGCAAATTCACTCAGGCCAGCAGCGCCTTTGTGTCCGTCGATACGCGCTTCGGTCCCGTATATGTGGCGGCGGGCGCGACCAAGGGTGGCGAGAGCACGCTCTATCTGTTCCTGGGACCGGTCTGGTAGGGCGCCGCGGGGGCGGCCGTGCTGCGGCGCAGGGCCGTGAAGGCGGCAAATTCCCATGAGCGAAAGCCCAGCAGCAGGGTAAAGCCGTCGCGCTCGGCGGGTGCCAGGCGCCGGTCGTTCTGGTGCAGGCGCGCCAGTTCCTCGGCCAGCTGGCGGATCTTTTGCACCAGTTCCTGCGCGCTCGACAGCGACAGGCGCGCCGGGATGCACATCAGGGTTTCGCCAGCGCCGTCAAAATGCCCGCTGAAATAATCGGCCACCACGTGTTCGCGGAAGTACTGCTGCACCGGACCGTCGGCCAGCCAGTGGAAGGCGTTCGAGACGCGCAGGCTGTAGCGGTTCAGCGGCTTGAGTTCGATCAAGCCCAGCCGGTCCAGCTCGGCCAGGCAGCCGATGCATTCGGCCTGCGTCAGCGCATACGTTTCCACCACCTGCTCCAGGCTCCAGTGGCCGAGGCAGCAAATCGCCACCAGCAGCAGGCGCGGATGCGCCACCAGCGACCTTTCCTGCACCAGGGTGAGCGTGTCGGCATGCGGCGTGATGTCGGCCGCGCCGCGCAGCACATCCTCCATGGCGATGCCCGAGGCCTTGCAGATCAGGGCCAGGCGCGACAGCGACATGTCGTGCTGGCCAAACATGCGCTTGACGCTCGATTCGCTCATGCCGATGCGTTCGGCCAATACCTTGTACGTGATGCCGGCGGCGCGCAGTTGGGTGCGCAGCACGCGCAAAACCAGTTCAGGTGAACTCACGATAGTTCCTTTATGCAAGTTTGGTAGCGGATGACGGTACCGAATGTAGCCGTAAATGGCACTTTGCACAAGATGATAGTACTTTTCTGCAAAAGCGATGACACTCCCGCTTGTGGCTCGCGCAGCGCGCTACAACCAGGCAATCCATCCACTTGTAGAGGTTATCCATGTTCTCCAAATTTCATTTTTCAGCAGCGCTGCTGGCGCTGGCCGCCATCGCCCCCCTGCATGCCGCCGCCGCCGAACCGACACCGGGTCCGTTCTATGCGGGCGCCAGCTATGGCTTTCGCGCCAGCACCGGCCTCGATTGCATCGCCGGACAAAGCGATTGCGACAAGAGCAGCAAGCGCAATGGCAAGGCCTACCTGGGTTACAGTTTCGACGCGCTGCCGTTTCAGGGCGGCGTGGCCCTGCCTTCGATTGAGCTGGTGGGGTATATGGGTGGCGAGGTCAAGTCCGGCTTCGACACGGAAGCCGGCAAGCGTGCGGGCCGCGGCAAGTTCACGGGCCTCGGCATGCAGGGCGTGCTCGGTTACCAGTTTGACGCGTTTACACTGAGCGGGCGTGCCGGCGCGGCCTACACGCAGGGCAAGGTCGATTATCTGGGCGGCGGTTCGGACAAGAAGAGCAAGATTGGCCTGACCTACGGCATCGGCACGGCGTATGCGCTGAACCAGAATTGGTCGCTGCACCTCGACTGGGACCGCGTGCCGGTCAAGTACAACAGCAAGCAAACGACCAAGGTCGACATGTTTTCGCTGGGCGCGTCCTACCGTTTCTAAGGGGATGCTGCTGCGGCACAGAGTGGCCTGATGGCGGACGCCCCCAAAATGGGGTGTCCGCGGGCGGCCTATTTGTCTGTTTCCACCTTCAACAGCAGTTTCGCCAGCAGGCGTTTTTCCTGCTGGCGCTGGCCTGACACGGTTTTCACGTGCGCCCCGGCGGCGCGCTGCAGGGCGGCAGTGGCGACCGGGTTGCGCGGTTTTTGCGAGGGCTCGACGCGGAACTGCATTTTCTGCCGCGTCGCCAATGCCTTGTTTGCCATCGGTTCCCCCTTCCTTCTTACAGCACGTAGCGCGACAGGTCCTCGTTGACCGACAGCGCTTCCAGGCGTTCGTTGACATACGCGGCGTCGATCACCAGCAGGTTTTCCGTGGTGCTGCTGCCTTCGCTGGCCGTAAACGACACTTCTTCCAGCAGCTTTTCCATCACCGTGTGCAGGCGGCGCGCGCCGATGTTTTCCGTGCGCTCGTTTACCGAATAGGCGATTTCGGCCAGGCGCGTGATGCCTTCCGGCGCGAACTGCAGTTTCAGGTTTTCCGTCGCCAGCAAGGCTTCGTACTGCATCGTCAGGCAGGCGTCGGTGCTGGTGAGAATGCGCTCGAAGTCCGAGATCGACAGCGATTCCAGTTCCACGCGGATGGGGAAGCGCCCCTGCAGTTCCGGGATCAGGTCCGACGGTTTCGATAGGTGGAAGGCGCCCGAGGCGATGAACAGGATGTGGTCCGTGCGTATCATGCCGTACTTGGTGTTGACGGTCGTGCCCTCGACCAGCGGCAGCAGGTCGCGCTGCACGCCCGCGCGCGAGACGTCGGCGCCGCCGGACTCCGAGCGCGAGGCGATCTTGTCGATTTCATCGAGGAAGACGATGCCGTTCTGCTCGACGTTCTGGATGGCCTTCTGTTTCAGCTCATCTTCGTTGAGCAGCTTGGCCGCTTCTTCCTCGACCAGCAGTTTCAAGGCTTCGCGGATCTTGACCTTGCGCGCCTTCTTGCGCTGCCCGCCCACGCCCGAGAACATGGACTTGATCTGTTCCGTCATTTCTTCCATGCCCGGCGGCGCCATGATTTCCATCTGCGGGCCTGCCTCGGCCAGCTCGATCTCGATTTCCTTGTCATCGAGCTCGCCCTGGCGTAAGCGCTTGCGGAAGGTCTGGCGCGTGCTGTCGCCGCTGCCGCCCGTATCCACAGCCGCGGCCGTATTCGGCGTGAAGCCGAAGTCGCGCGCCGGCGGCACGAGGATGTCGATGACGCGGTCTTCGGCCGCATCTTCGGCGCGTGCGCGCACCTTCTTCATTTCCAGCGCGCGCGTCTGCTTGATGCCGATGTCGATCAGGTCGCGGATGATGGTGTCGACGTCGCGGCCCACATAACCGACTTCCGTGAATTTGGTCGCTTCGATCTTAATGAACGGCGCCTCGGCCAGCTTGGCCAGGCGGCGCGCGATTTCCGTCTTGCCGACGCCCGTGGGGCCGATCATGAGGATGTTCTTGGGCGTGATTTCATGGCGCAAGGGCTCGGCCACCTGCTGGCGGCGCCAGCGGTTGCGCAGGGCGATGGCGACGGCGCGCTTGGCCTTGGCCTGGCCCACCACGTGCTTGTCGAGTTCGGTAACGATTTCCGACGGGGTCATGTTCATGATCATAGTTGGCTTTCTATTCTGTGCTCGGGGGACGCTTATTCCAGCGTCTCGATGATGTGCGACATGTTCGTGTAAATGCACAGTTCCGCGGCGATGGTCAACGATTTCTTGACCACCTCGGCCGGCGACAAGTCCGTGTTTTCCTGCAGCGCCTTGGCGGCCGACTGGGCATAGGTGCCGCCCGAGCCGATGGCGCCGATGCCGTCTTCCGGCTCCAGCACGTCGCCATTGCCCGTGATGACCAGGGTCGACTCGCTGTCGGCCACCAGCAGCATCGCTTCCAGGCGGCGCAGCACGCGGTCGGTGCGCCAGTCCTTGGCCAGTTCGACGGAGGCGCGCAGCAGATTGCCCTGGTGTTTTTCCAGCTTGCCTTCGAAGCGGTCGAGCAAGGTAAAAGCGTCGGCGGTGCCGCCGGCAAAGCCGACCAGGACCTTGCCCTGATACAACTTACGCACTTTGCGGGCCGTACCCTTCATGACGATGTTGCCGAGCGTTACCTGGCCATCGCCGCCCAGGGCGACTTGCTTGCCGCGCCGGACGCAGAGGATGGTGGTGCCGTGAAATTGTTCCATAGTGACCTCAAAAGATTCGTGCCGATGCGTGCAAGGCCATGCGATTGCGCGCCCATGCTACAAAAGTGGGGATGGAAAAGGCAATTGCAAGCGGCACTTGCCGCTGCAGTGCCTGCTTCAGTGTAGTCGGCGCGGGACGAAAAAAAAGCACGCAACCAAAGGTTGTGTGCTTTTTTATGCGCCATCGCGCAGCCGCCGGGGCGGCCGCGCAAGGGGAGGGTGATCAGTCGCCGTACAGCTTTTGCTTCAGTTCGCGCCGTTGCTGGGCTTCCAGCGACAGGGTGGCGGTCGGACGGGCGATCAGGCGGGGGATGCCGATAGGCTCGCCCGTTTCTTCACACCAGCCATAGTCGCCGGCGTCGATGCTGGCGATCGATTGCTGTACTTTCTTCAGCAATTTGCGCTCGCGGTCGCGCGTGCGCAGTTCCAGCGCATGCTCTTCCTCGATGGTGGCGCGGTCGGCAGGGTCCGGGACGAGCACGGTTTCACGCAAGTGTTCCGTGGTTTCGCCGGCGTTTTTCAGCAGGTCTTTTTCAAGCTGCTGCAGGCGCGCCTTGAAGAATGCCAGTTGTGCCGGATTCATGTAGTCATCTTCGCTCATGGCGCGAATTTGGTCTTCGCTGATGAGTGGGATGTCTTGGTTGGCGGCCGGGGTCGATTTATTAGTTTTGGTCATAACTTCGCTTACCTTCGATACGACAGAGTTTTCAAATTGATCAGTTGATGCGGCGATACCGAGCAACTGTACAGGTTCCGCTTGGCATTGCTGTCCCGCTGTACTGCGTGCGACCTTGGCTTGCCGGCGTAAGCCAGGACTACCGGCCGGCTAAGGTGCCATGTTGATAACTTTTTACCGCTCTATGCCAGTCGCGCTATGCGCGCGTCAACAGGCGTGTTGGGTGGATCGGTTGCATGCCTGGCATGCGGCCAGCGGCAGTTTGCCAGCATTTCATGACAGGCGAACGACATGGGCCGTTTTCGTCGCTGATTTTGGCACGCTTTGCTTTATATTGCCATCCCGATTTGTTGACTAGCCGATCAGAAACGGCTACTTGTTGGTTTCTACCAGCAAGATGGGTGTCGGACAGCGGGAAAGCGTGCTTAACTTTCCCTTTTGTTTCTGCTTTGCAACGGGTACTTTGCAAAACCCGGCTAGTTTATACCAAACATTGTTCGAGTCCGCGAATAAAAATGTCTTTTGGTAGATTCTTGCCAATAAACACCATTTTGCTGCCACGCACTTCGTTTTCGCCCCATTTGGCGCCCAGGTCGCTGCCCATTAGCTGGTGCACGCCTTGAAACACCACCTTGCGCTCGGCGCCCTGCATCAGCAGCACGCCCTTGTAGCGCAGCATGCGCGGGCCATACACTTGCACCAAGCCGCCGAGGAACTCGTCGAGCTTGGCGCTGTCGAACGGTTGCGTACTTTTGAAAACAAAGGCGGCGATATCGTCGCTGTGCTGCGCATGGTGGTGGTCGGCATGGCCGCAATCGGTGGCGCAGGCCGCAGTGTGCTCATGCTTGTGTTCATGTGCGTGCTCATGCTTGTGCTCATGTGCATGGTCATGATCGTGCACATGCGCCGTTTCCGTGGCGAGGAAATCCGGGTCCAGTTCCAACTTTTCATTCAGGTTGAAACCGCGGATGTCGAGCACTTCGGCCAGCGGCGCGCGGCCGAAATCGACCTTGGCGATCGGGGCGCGGGGATTGATGCGCTTCAAACGGCGCGTCAGGATGTCCACGGCCTCTTCACTGACGAGGTCGGTTTTCGACAGCAGCAGCTTGTCGGCAAAGCCTACTTGCCGCTGGGCTTCCTCGTATTCGTCCAGTTGCTTCATGGCATGACGGGCATCGACCACCGTGATGATGGCGTCGAGCATGTAGTGGCTGCCCACTTCCTCGTCGACAAAGAAGGTTTGCGCCACGGGGCCGGGATTGGCCAGGCCCGTCGTTTCGATCACGACGCGGTCGAAGGCCAGCAGGCCGGCCTCGCGCTTGCGCGCCAGTTCCGTCAGGCCCACGATCAGGTCGCCGCGCACGGTGCAGCAGATGCAGCCGTTGTTCATCTCGATGATGTGTTCGTTGCTATCCTGCACCAGGATTTCATTGTCGATGTTTTCCTGGCCAAACTCGTTTTCGATCACGGCGATGCGCATGCCATGGTCTTCCTGCAGTATGCGGTTGAGCAAGGTGGTTTTGCCTGCGCCCAGGAAACCGGTGAGGATGGTGGTTGGAATCAGTGCCATGAGAGATGCCTTGTAATCGGTGGTGCCGCCGCGCAAGCGGAAGAATGCGGACGATTATGCCGGAATTTTGCAAAAGCTTGCAAATGCGCGCCGATCCGCTTGATATGGATCAGGCTGGCCAGCGGGTGCGGCTGCCTACTTGAGCTTGGCGCGCGGGTGCGCCTGGTCGTACACGTGCGCCAGGTGCTGGAAGTCGAGGGCCGTGTAGACCTGGGTCGAAGTGATGCTGGAGTGACCCAGCATTTCCTGCACGGCGCGCAAGTCGCCCGACGATTGCAGCACGTGCGAGGCGAACGAGTGGCGCAGCACGTGCGGGTGCACGTTGGCGGGAATCTCGGTGGCCAGCGCGTGCGCCTTCAGGCGCAGCTGCAGCACGCGGGGCGAGATGCGCGTGTCGCGCGTGCTTAAAAACAAGGCAGCACTGCCATCGGCCGCCGGCGGGCGCACGCCCAGCCAGGCAGTCAGGGCCACGAGCGCCGCCTTGCCGACCGGCACCTTGCGCATCTTGCTGCCCTTGCCCGTGACGATGACTTCGAAGCTGGCCATGTCGAGCCAGCCCAGCGAGGCGGGCTGGCCATTTTCCGCCTTGCAGTAATGGGTGTCCAGGCTGGTCAGTTCGGACACGCGCAAGCCGCTGGAATACAGCAGTTCGAACATGGCGCGGTTGCACAGCTGTTCCGGTTCGGCCGCGCCTTGCTGGTGTTGCGCGGGCGCCACGAGGCGCACGGCGTCGTCCACCGACAGGGCTTTGGGCAAGGTTTTGGCCCGCTTCGGGGCGCGGATGCCGTCGACGGGATTGGCGTCGAGCGTGGTCTCGCCGCTGAGCCAGTTGAAAAAACCGCGCCACGACGACAGCTTGCGGGCGATCGAGCGCGGGTCGAGGCCGCCGGCGTGCAGCTTGGCCGTGTAGCGGCGCACTTCGTTGTGCGCCAGCGCCGTCCAGGGCGTATTGCCGCTCAGTTCCAGCAAGGCGCGCAGGTCACGCCCGTAGGCGTCGAGCGTATGCGGCGACAGCTTGCGCTGCGTGGCCAGTTGCGCCAGGTAGGCGTCAAGCCACTCGGCCTTGCCGCGCACCGCGTTCATGGCTGACTCAGGCAGGCGAGCCGGCGCGCAGCGCGGCCAGGGCGGCGCTGGCTGTGGCGCCGATATGCACGAGGAAATCCGTGCCCATGCTCGAGGTAAAGCGTTCGCTGTCGGGCGAACCGAGCACCAGCAGGCCGAAGGTGCCCGTGGTGTTCGGGGCGCGCAGGGCGATCATGACGGTCGATTCGATCTTGTCAGCTTGCAACCAGTGCACGGCTTCGAAATCGCGGTTGCTGCCGCAGTACGGGGTTTGCAGGCTGTTGGCGAACATGCGCACGTCGGCCGTGACATCTTCCGTGAACCAGCCGTCGGCGTGTTCCGGCAGCACTTGCCACAGGCGCAGGCTGACGTAAGGCACGTCGAAATTGCTTTGCAAGGCATCGACCAGCACGCGCGGCATGTCCGCATCGTTGCGCACTTGCAGCATGGCCTGGTTCCAGCCGTGGAACTTGCTGGCGATGTCGCCATTTTCCTCGGCCACACGGCTCAGCTTGGACATGCGCAGTTCCAGCGCCTTGTACTTGTCGCGCATCACTTCCATTTGCCGCTCCTGCAGCGAGATGGTGCGTCCCGTCAGCGGACTGCTCAGCTTGACCTCGCCGAGCAGGGCGGTATGCTCTTCGAAGAAATTCGGGTGCTCGCTCAGGTACTGGGCGACGGTGCTGGAATCGAGTGTGGCGGTCATTGAGAATATCTGTCAGTGAAAGTTGAACACTTCATTCTAACCGAGAGTGCGCCGGCATAGGCGCAAAGGGGACGGTAGCGATGCATTTTCCGCGCGCCCATGAAAAAAGCGGCATGGTTGCCCATGCCGCCTTGTACTCCTGGTTCAGCAGTCACCCGCGGAGGGTGACTGGCCGGCCATTAGAAGTTGTGATGCAAGCCCAGACCGATGTAGGTCTTCGACACAGCATCCTTGCGGTTCGAGATGTCCGCGTACAGGTAGGTGCGTTTCGACAGGTTGTAGTCGTAGCCCAGCGATGCTTGTTTGGTTTTGGTCACGCCGTCTGGCGTTTTTTGACCGTAGCCAGCGCGAACCTTGCCTGGGCCGACGTCGTAGTTGGCGCCAACCAGCCATGCTTTGGTGTCGGTGTTGATGATCTTGAAGTTGCTGTCATCCTGATGCTGGTACGACGCCATCAGTTTCAGTTCCGTTACCGGATTGAACGATGCGGCAACCGACCACAGCTTGGCTTGCACGCCATTGCGCTCATATGCGGCCATACCGGCGAACTGGCCGTAGTTGTACGTGGCCGAGACCGAGTACGGATTCGACTCTGGCGCGGCATTGGCAGCCACCGGGTAGTTGTTGGCTGGTGGCGTAGCTCCAGGTCCAGGGAATGCCGGATTGTTATTGGCTTCCTTGGCGGCGACAGTGGCGTTGAACTGGAAGCCGCTGATGACTGGCGAGTTGTAGAACACGGCATTCGAGAAGCGGTTACGCGAGTTGCCGGTTGCGCTCAGCGGATCGCTGCTGTAGGCGGCCACCGTGATGTCGGTCTGGAAGCCGGCTGGCGTAGGCATGCCCGACCATGGTTCGAACGCGGTGCTCGATTCCTGGAAGGCGGTCAGGCCGCGGCCCAGACGCACCATACCGAAGTTGCCTTGCAGGCCGACGCGGCTTTGACCCTGGAACAGCGGACGGGAGTTGCTTTCCAGCGTACCCGTATCGGATTCATAGCGAATTTCCAGTTGGAAAATAGCTTTCAAGCCATTGCCCAGATCTTCCGTGCCTTTGAAACCCAGCTTGTTGTTGTCGCGCTTGGTGACAGCGGTGCTCGAACCGGTCATTTTGCCCAGGCCAGCATCGATCGTGCCGTAGATTTGGACGGACGACTGCGCTTGTGCGGTTGCGGCAAAGGCGCCGAAGAGTGCGAGGGCAACGAGTGATTTTTTCATGTCTTATTCCCTATTAAAAGTGAGTTCCGTCCGAGATCCGAGCAGATTGAAACACGCTAACTGTCGCGTTTCGATGAATGAACCTTAATTCGTCGGCGCGCAAGACGTGCGGGATTGGTCAAATATGCGTGAAAAGATTGGTGAAAAGCGGCATAACTGCATGCCCCTGTTGTATTTTTGTAACGCGCGGTTTCTGCCGATCCTGCGCCGATGGCAAGCGTTTCCCCATCGCCACGGTAGCTGCGCATTGTGATATTGGCATGTCAGGGCTTGGACATTGTTGCGGTGAATCAAGTTCTTGAGGCCGCTTTGGCGGATTTATGACACAAGGACGTTACACTAAGGGAAGGCCTGCATTGATGGGCCTGGAGACGGCTCACTCATTAGAATCATTGACTCAATATCGAGAATCGATGGCAAATCGCGAAACATTAGGATTGATCAAGGGAGCGCGCGCGGGCGATGTGGCTTGCCAGCTGGCGTTGGGACGCGTGTATCTGTTTGGGCAGGGAGTGCCGCAAAGCCTGCCGACCGCCTTGCACTGGCTGGCGCGGGCGGCCCAGGAGGATAGCGCGGAAGCGTGCTTGCTGATCGGCACGCACGTGCCGTTCGAAGTGGCGCAACCGTCGGCCAAGGTGCTGATCCCGTATTACGCGCAGGCATTCGACGCGGGCCTGGTGCAGGCGGGGCTGGTGCTGGCGCAGCTGGTGCTGGGCAATGCCGCCAGCCACAGTGAAGCCTTGCGCGCCAAGGCGCGCGTGGCACTGGACGCCGCCGTGCGCGCCGGCTTGCCCGATGCGCAATGGTTGTTATCCATGCAAGAGGGATCTTCCGCAGCCTGCGGGCCGGACACCAGCGCCGCTGGCGAGAAATCCATCGATGGCGACGCGCCGCTGCATGCCTGGCTGGAGCAGGCATGGAGCCAGGGCAACCATGCGGGCTTCCTGTCGCAAGGCTTGCCGCTGGCGCGCGAGCTGCTGCAGCGCCAGGCGGCCGCCGGGGCGCGCACGATCACCCTCGACGCGCAGCAGGTGCTGTTGCTGTCGCGTTGCGCCCAGGCCCTGGCGCCTGGCGGCGATGCAGAGGGCTGGCAGTGTTGCGAGCTGGCCGCGCATGGCGGCGACCGTACGGCGCAGCTGGAGCTGGGGCTCGGCTATGCGCGCATGGATGCGCATGGCCAGCGCCTGGCCACGCGTAACGGCGCGGCCAATTTCAAGCGGGCCGTGCGCTGGCTGACCCAGGCTGGCGAGCAGGGTCTGGCCGAAGCCTGGTTCGTGCTGTCGCGCATCTACACGAAACCGGAATTTTCCCAGCGCAATGTGGTCGAAGCCCATTCCTGCCTGGAGCGTGCCGCCGACCTGGGGCATGGTCCGGCCCAGCTCGAGTGCGGCATGCATGCCTGGCGCAATCGCCGCGACGGCGTCAACAACGATGTGCGGGCCGCGTACTGGCTGCTGCAGGCGCAGGCGCAAGGCAGCCGTGAAGCGGAGGCGGCGCTGGCGAAGATCGCGCCGCAAGGCGAACCCGGCGACTGGGGCCAGTGCGCCGCCTTGCACGCCGATGGGCATTTGCGGCAACTGGGCCAGAGCCACCCCCTGCTGGCGGCACGGCTGGCATTGGCGCGCTGCTTTCATCTGTCGCGTGCCGAGGCGCTGCTGCTCGATATCCATGCGGCCGATCAGGGGCATTGTCTGTTGATCGATATCAGCGCCACACATGGACGCGGCAAGCGGCGCCTGGTGCTGATCCGCACGGCGCAGGAGCGCCAGCTGCTCGATCAGGCGGTGCGTTTGTTCGAGCGCGTCGATTGCGGCGTGGCGGGGCCGGAAGGCAATTACCGGCAGCGCCTGTACCGCCTGAAGTGCTACCTGGCGGAACTTGATGTCGCGCAGGAACAGCAGTTCCTGGCGGCATGATGCAGCGTTGATTACAGCTCGATCGTGCCTTCGAACACGGTCACGGCCGGACCCGTCATCAGGACGGGCTGGCCGGGGCCTTGCCAGGCGATCGACAGTTCGCCGCCGCGCGCGCTGATGCGCACGGGGGAGTCGAGCAAGCCGCGCAGGATGCCGGCCACGGCGGCGGCGCAGGCGCCCGTGCCGCACGCTAGGGTTTCGCCCGCGCCCCGTTCAAACACGCGCAGTTTCACATGATGACGGTCGACGATCTGCATGTAGCCGGCGTTGACCCTGCGGGGAAAGCGCGGATGGTGCTCGATGCGCGGGCCCGTCACTTCCAGGTCTTGCGCATCGACATCGTCGACCACTTGCACGGCGTGCGGGTTGCCCATCGAGACGACGGACACCAGCACGGGAGAGGGTTGACCCGGCAAGGCCAGGTCCAGCGGCCAGACAGTGTCGTTGCCTTGCGCTACACCGTCCAGACCGAGGGCATCGAAGGGTACCAGCGCGGGTTCGAGCACGGGCGCGCCCATGTCGACCGTGATGCTGCCGTCGAGTTCCAGGCGCGGCGCGATGATGCCGGCCATGGTTTCCACGCGGATGCTGTCCTTGGTCGATAAGCCCTTTTCGCTGACGAATTTGACGAAGGCGCGCGCGCCGTTGCCGCATTGCTCGACTTCGCCGCCATCGTTGTTATAGATGCGGTAGCGGAAGTCGCAGCCGGGCAGGCGCGGCTTTTCCACCACGAGGATCTGGTCGGCGCCGATGCCGAAACGGCGGTCGGCCAGGCGCTGCCACTGGGCCGGCGTGAAGTCGATCTCTTGATGGATGGCGTCGATGACGATGAAGTCATTGCCGGCGCCATGCATTTTGGTAAATTGGAGTTTCATGGTCTGCCGTATCACTTGTGCTGGTTATAGAACGACGCTTCGCCTTCCGGACGCGTCTTGAAGCGTTTATGCGTCCAGAAATACTCGGCTGGCGCTTCGCGCACGCGCTCCTCGATGAATTCGTTCATGCGGCGCGTGGCGGCCGTGATGTCGTCGCCCGGATAGTCATCCCACGCCGGGTAATACGTTACTTGCCAGCCCTGGTAATTGGGCAGGAAGGTGGCGATGACGGGAATGACTTGCGCCTTGGCGGCCAGCGCCAGGCGCGCCGTGGCCGTCAGGGTGGCGGCAGGCACGCCGAAGAAGGGCACGAATTCCGCATCCTTTTCGCCGAAATCCATGTCCGGCAGCATGAAATACGGCAAGCCGTCGCGCAGCGCGCGCAGAATCGTCTTGATGCCGTCCTGGCGCGTAAACAGCTTGGGCGGCTTGAAGCGCGAACGGCCATTGCGCAAGGCTTGGTCGAAGGCGGCGTTCTTTTGCTGCACATACATCGACGAGGCGGAGATCTCCATGGCGGTGGCGGCGCCGGCCACGTCGAGGCAGACGAAATGCGGGCACAGCAGGATGGTCGGCTTGGCCGCGATCTGCTGGCCCGGGAAGGCGGGCACCTTCCTGATCAGGCGGTTCAGACGCGCTTCCGACGACCACCACAGGATGCTGCGTTCCCACACGCTGCGCGAATACGCCTGGAAATGCTGGCGCGCCAGGGCCACGCGTTGTTTTTCCGTCAGTTCCGGCATGCACAGGCGCAGATTCGTCAGGGCGATCTTGCGCCGCGCGGGCATGGCGATGAACAGCAGGCTGCCGACGGCCACGCCGAAACGGCCGAGGATGGGTAATGGCAGCCAGTGCAGCAGCCACATGAAGGCGATCAGCAGTCTCATGCCTGCTCCCCGGCGGCGTCGGGCGTGGCGGGCGTGGGCGGCGGTGCGCCGCGCGGCACTTTATAGCGGTTGTAGCTCCACAGGTATTGCGCCGGGCTGCGCGCGATCAATTGTTCCATGGCCGCGTTGATCGTGCGCGCCTGCTCGGCCGAAGTGCTGTCCAGCGATTCGGTAAACGGCACGAAATGCACGACATAGCCGCGTCCGCCCGGCAGGCGTTCCGCGTAAGTGATGATGACTTCGGCGCCGCCCATCTGCGCCAGCTTGGCCGGCAGGGTCATGGTGTAGGCGGGGCGGCCGAAGAAATCGGCCCACACGCCTTCGCCCTCTTGCGGCACCTGGTCGGGCAGCAGGCCGATCGGCTGGCCTTTTTTCAGGCATTTGGCGAAGATGCGCACGCCCGACATATTGGCCGGCGCCAGCATCAGGTTTTCGCGCGCGCGGGCCCCTTCGATCAGCGGTTTCAAGGCGGCGCGCTTGGGCGGACGGTACATCACGGTCAGCGGCGTGCGCAGTGCGATCTGTTGCGCAACGATTTCAAAGCAGCCCAGGTGCGGCGTCAGGAAGACGATGCCGCGGCCGTGTTGCAGCGCCTTTTCCACCAGTTCCCAGTTTTCCACCGTCGCATGGCGCGCCACGCGTTCGGCCGGCGCGCACCAGATGAAGGGCAATTCCAGCACGCTCTTGCCCGCTTCGGCCACGGCCGTGTGCAAGTGTTGCGAAAACCCCGCACCTTGCATGTTCTCGCGCATGCGGCGGCGGTAGGACGGGGAAATGGCGTAAATCACCCAGCCGAGCGCAGCGCCCAGGGCATGCAGGACGGGCAGGGGAAAGATGGACAGGAAGCGGAAAATTGGGACTAACATGTATAAGCTGTTTCCAGGAATGGCGTGTTGCCGTGCCAAAATTTTTTAAGAAGCGTAAAATACCACGTATGCAGTAACCGCTGAGTTAATAGACAACTTGCGAAGCGGAATATAAATATCGCTAAAGCGTCGCAGGCAAAATCCTCTTTACTGCGACAGAACATTCACATAGTAAACAGGAGCTTGCAATGTCAAACGACTATCTCTTCACTTCCGAATCCGTCTCGGAAGGCCATCCCGACAAGGTTGCCGATCAAATTTCCGACGCCATCCTTGACGCCATCCTGACCCAGGATCCAGCCGCCCGCGTGGCTGCCGAAACCCTGTGCAACACCGGTCTGGTGGTGCTGGCTGGCGAGATCACCACGCACGCCAATGTGGATTATATTCAAGTTGCGCGCGAAACCATCAAACGCATCGGTTACGACAACACGGAATACGGCATCGACTACAAGGGTTGCGCCGTGCTGGTGGCCTACGACAAGCAGTCGCCGGACATCGCGCAAGGCGTCGATGAAGGTGCGGGGATTGACTTGGATCAAGGCGCTGGCGATCAGGGCTTGATGTTCGGCTACGCCTGCGATGAAACGGCCGAGCTGATGCCCGCCGCCATCCACTACGCGCACCGCCTGGTCGAGCGCCAGTCGCAACTGCGCAAGGATGGCCGTCTGCCATGGCTGCGTCCGGATGCGAAATCGCAAGTGACCCTGCGCTACGTCGATGGCCGCCCCGTCGGCGTGCACACGGTGGTGCTGTCGACCCAGCATGCGCCGGAAATCTCGCACAAGCAGATCGAAGAAGCCGTCATCGAAGAAATCATCAAGCCGATCCTGCCGCGCGAATGGCTGACCGACACGAAATTCCTCGTCAACCCGACGGGCCGTTTCGTCATCGGCGGTCCGCAAGGCGATTGCGGCTTGACCGGCCGCAAGATCATCGTCGATACCTACGGTGGCGCAGCCCCGCACGGCGGCGGCGCGTTCTCGGGCAAGGATCCATCGAAAGTCGACCGTTCGGCAGCCTACGCGGCCCGTTACGTGGCGAAAAACATCGTCGCGGCCGGTCTGGCGCGCCAATGCCAGGTGCAGGTCAGCTACGCCATCGGCGTGGCCAAGCCGATCAACATCACCGTCTACACGGAAGGCACGGGCGTGATTCCCGACGCGGAAATCGCCAAGCTGGTGCTGGCGCACTTTGATTTGCGTCCAAAAGGCATCGTGCAAATGCTCGACCTGCTGCGCCCGATCTACCAGAAGAGCGCCGCCTACGGCCACTTCGGCCGCGAAGAGCCGGAATTCACGTGGGAACGCACGGACAAGGTCGCCCTGCTGCGCGACGCCGCCGGCCTGAAGTAATCTAGTCCAACTCGCAAGAAAAGCGTCCCGGCCTCTGGCCGCGGGCGCTTTTTTTATGTGTTGTTACATGGCAATAAATGGCGAACAAACTGGCGCGCCGGCCTTGCCAATGTTAAAATCCACAGTCCGAGGAGCGTTGCGACGAAGAAATTCGCCAGGCTCGGAATATCCTGCAACTGCGCTCACGTACCTTTTTCAACTGAAAGGAGGGCGTGATGAACGCCGTACTCAAATCGCAACACGACTACACCATCGCCGATATCACCTTGGCCGCATGGGGCGACAAAGAAATCAAGATTGCTGAAACGGAAATGCCTGGCCTGATGGCCATCCGCGAAGAATTCGCGGCAGCGCAGCCTTTGAAAGGCGCGCGCATCACCGGTTCCATCCACATGACCATCCAGACCGCCGTGCTGATCCAGACCCTGGAAGCACTGGGCGCGCAAGTGCGTTGGGCATCGTGCAACATTTACTCCACGCAAGATCACGCTGCCGCCGCCATCGCCGCCGCCGGCACGCCTGTGTTCGCCATCAAGGGCGAGTCGCTGGATGACTACTGGGAATACACGCACCGCATTTTCGAATGGCCTAGCGTGGACGGCAAGGCTGTCTACTCGAACATGATCCTCGACGATGGCGGCGATGCCACCCTGCTGCTGCACCTGGGCGTGCGCGCGGAAACCGATCTGTCGGTGCTGGCGAATCCCGGTTCGGAAGAAGAAATCTGCATGTTCAACTCGATCAAGCGTCATCTGCTGGCCGACCCGACCTGGTACTCGAAGCGTCTGCCCGAAATTCTCGGCGTGACGGAAGAAACCACCACCGGCGTGCACCGTTTGTATCAAATGCACAAGGAAGGCAAGCTGGCTTTCCCTGCGATCAACGTGAACGATTCCGTCACGAAATCGAAATTCGACAACCTGTATGGCTGCCGCGAGTCCCTGGTCGACGGCATCAAGCGCGCCACCGACGTGATGATCGCCGGCAAAGTGGCCGTCATCGCCGGTTACGGTGACGTCGGCAAGGGTTCGGCCCAGGCCATGCGCGCGCTGTCGGCGCAAGTGTGGGTAACGGAAGTCGATCCGATCTGCGCACTGCAGGCGGCGATGGAAGGCTACCGCGTCGTGACCATGGATTACGCCTGCGAACACGGCGACATCTTTGTCACCTGCACCGGCAACTACCACATCCTCACGCACGATCACCTGACGCGCATGAAAGACCAGGCCATCGTCTGCAACATTGGTCACTTCGACAATGAAATCGACGTCGCTTCGTTGAAACAATACGAGTGGGAAAACATCAAGCCGCAAGTCGACCACATCATCTTCCCGTCGGGCCGCCGCATCATCCTGCTGGCCGAAGGCCGTTTGGTCAACCTCGGTTGCGGCACGGGCCACCCGTCGTACGTGATGAGCTCGTCGTTTGCCAACCAGACGATCGCCCAGATCGAACTGTACGCGAATACGGCCAACTACCCGATCGGCGTGTACACCCTGCCAAAACACCTGGACGAAAAAGTCGCCCGTTTGCAACTCAAAAAGTTGAATGCGCAGCTGACGGAACTGACGCAAGAGCAAGCCGACTACATCGGCGTGCGCACGGAAGGTCCTTATAAACCTGAACACTACCGCTATTAATCGGTAGTCCGGGGCTGTAACTCACCCTCTGAGGGCCGGCGCCTGCCGCCGGCCTGACCCTACTTTTGACAGGCTAGAGAAATGCGCTTGCTACTGATTTGGTTTATCAATGCGGCAGCCCTGTTTGCCGTCCCTTACCTGATGCACTCGGTGACGATGAGCAGCGGCTGGACGGCGCTGCTGGCTGCTGCCGTGCTGGGGCTGGTCAATGCGCTGATCCGTCCTTTGCTGATCCTGCTGACCCTGCCTGTGACGTTCTTGTCGCTGGGCCTGTTCATTTTGATCATCAACGGCTTCATGTTCTGGCTCGTGGCGCAGATAATCGACGGTTTCCATGTCGCCAGTTTCTGGTCTGCCGTGGGTGGTGCCATCTTGTACAGCATCATTTCCTGGGCCCTGTCGACCTTACTTTTGAGTAGCGACGATGGAAAAGCATAATTTCAGTATTGAGTTTTTCCCGCCGAAAACCCCGGAAGGGGCGGAAAAGCTGCGCGCCACGCGTGTCAAATTGTCTGAATTGCATCCGAAGTATTTCTCGGTGACCTTTGGCGCTGGCGGTACCACGCAGCAGGGTACGCTGGACACCGTGCGCGAGATCCTGGCGGCCGGCGAACAGGCCGCACCGCATTTGTCTTGCGTGGGCGGCTCGCGCGAATCGATCCGCGCCGTGCTGGCCGACTTCAAGGCGGCCGGCGTGAAGCGTATCGTGGCCTTGCGGGGCGATTTGCCGAGCGGCTATGGCGCTTCGGGCGAGTTCCGCTATGCCAACGAGCTGGTGGAATTCATCCGCGCCGAGACGGGCGACCATTTCCATATCGAAGTGGCCGCCTATCCGGAAGTGCATCCGCAAGCCCGTTCGCCGCAGGACGACCTGAACGCGTTCGCGCGCAAGGTGCAGGCTGGCGCCGATGCGGCCATCACCCAGTACTTCTACAATGCCGACGCGTATTTCCAGTTTGTCGAGCAGACGCAGAAGATGGGCATCAACGTGCCCATCGTGGCCGGCATCATGCCGATCACGAACTACACGCAGCTGATGCGCTTTTCGGACATGTGCGGCGCGGAAATTCCACGCTGGGTGCGTCTGAAACTGGCCAGCTTCGGCGACGACAGCGCATCCATCAAGGACTTTGGCCTGGACGTGGTGACGGGCTTGTGCGAACGCCTGCTGGAAGGCGGCGCGCCAGGCTTGCATTTCTATAGCATGAACCAGGCGGCGCCCACGACCGCATTGTGGCAGCGCCTGGTGAAATAAACCTTCTGATGCGTCAGAGCAGATCGCCCTCGGTCACGATGTGATCGAGGGCGATGTCGTATTCGCCGTTGGGAAAGCTGGCCGTCAGGCAGGCATACGCGATGCCGAGGGTGCGCGGACGCGGCGTGGCCGCCAGGGTGCGGTCGTAATAGCCGCCGCCATAGCCGAGCCGGTAACGTTGCTCATTAAAACCCAGGCAGGGCACGAGCAGGGTGGCGGGCGCCGCACGCAGGCGCAAACGGGCCGGCACGGCCACGCCCATGCCATCCTTGACCATGGGCTCGCCCGGCGTCCAGTCGGAAAATGCCAGCGGCGCATGCTTTTCCAGCACCACCGGCAAGCTTAATTGCACGCCGCGCGCGGCCAGTTGCGCATAGGCGCCGTGCAAGTCCGGCTCGCCGTGCAGGGGCCAGTACACGCCCAGTTCCTCGACATTTTCCTGCGCGCACCAGTCCAGCAGGCGCTGCGCGATGGCCGCATCCCACCTTACTCGCCTGGCGTCGGGCAGGGCGCGGCGGGTCGCCAGCAAGGCTTTGCGCAAGCCGGCTTTTTCCTGTGGCGCAATGGGTGGCCGTGCAGCCGGATCGCATGTTATTCTAGGGTCGCTATTCATATCACCATCAAGTTAAGATTGAGAGTCGTACATTGATTTCCCCACTGAAATGGATTGCCGGCACGATGCTGTGTGTTGCATCGGCCTTGTCTCCCCTGGCCGCCCTGGCCCAGGTATCCGCCACCGCAACGCCTGCCGCGCCCGACACGCGCAGCGAGGACGATGCCTTCCTGCTGCTGCGCGACGCCGCGCGCAAGGATGACGTCGAAAAAGCCGACTTTTATGCGGGGCGCCTGACGAATTACCAGATTCCATCGTATGTTGACTATTATCGGCTGAAACCGCGCATCAAACTGCTGACCGAGGCGCAATTTCGCGATTACCTGAACCGCTACAAGGGTAGCGCCATCGCCGACCGTTTCCGCAACGACTGGCTGCTGGAGCTGGGCCGCAAGCGCGACTGGGTTGTGTTTGATGAGCAATATCCGCAATTCGCCCTCGACGATGACACCCAGCTCAAGTGCTACGCGCTGATGTCGCGCGCCGCCAAGGGCCAGAACGTGGCGGCCGAGGCGCGCAACCTGCTCGTCTCGCCTCCCGGCTATGGCGAAGCGTGCGGCAGCCTGATCGCGGCATTGGCGCAAAATGGCCAGTTCGACACGAACGACCTGTGGGCGCAGATCCGCCTGGCGGGCCAGACCAACGCCACGGGCCCGGCGCGCCGCATCGCGCTGCTGCTGGGCGCGTCCGACGCGAAGATGGCGCAAGCGATCGACTTGCCGGCGCTGGTGCTGGCCAAGGGCGCGGGTCTAAGTCGCGCCGACCACGAGATGTATTTGGTGGCCGTCGGCCGCATGGCGAAAAGCACCCTGAAACTGGGCGTGGTGGCCCTGCAAAAGGCCAGTGCGCAACTGACGCCGCAGGAGCAAGCCATCGGCTGGGCCAGCCTGGCCCTGCAAGCGTCGTACTCGCTGGCGCCGGAAGCGTTTGAATATTGGCAAAAAACCAATGGCGCGCCATTGACCCAGGAGCAGATGCAGTGGAAAACGCGTATCGCCTTGCGTGAAGGCAACTGGCCGCTGGTGAAAACCGCCATCCAGGCCATGCCGGCGTCCCTGCGCGCCGATCCTACCTGGGTCTACTGGCTGGCGCGCGCGCAGCAGGCGGAAACGCCGGGCCGCCCGAACGCGCAGGCCGATGCCCTGTACCGCACAATCAGCGAGCAATCGAATTTCTATGGCTTGCTGGCCAATGAAGAGCTGGGCAACCACCTGGTACTGCCGCCGCCGGGCCAGCCCATCACGCCGGCGGAAATCGCCGCCATGGCTGCCAATCCGGGTTTGCAGCGCGCCTTGAAATTTTTCAACATGCGCTTGCGCTTCGAAGGCACGCGCGAGTGGAACTGGGAATTGCGTTCGATGACGGACCGCCAGCATCTGGCGGCCGCGGAATTTGCGCGCCAGAACAATGTGCTCGACCGCATGGTCAACACCTCGGATCGCACGCGCCTGGAAGTGGACTATACGCAGCGCTATCCGACGCCGCACGACGACGTCATGCATCCGGCCACGCAAACCCTGGGCCTCGACAAGGCCTGGGTGTATGGCTTGATCCGCCAGGAATCGCGCTTCATCATGGATGCGCAGTCGCACGTGGGCGCGTCCGGCCTGATGCAGGTGATGCCGTCGACGGCCCGGTATGTCGCCAAGAAGATCGGCCTCACCGATTTCGTCACGGAAACCTTGAGCGACGTGCGCACCAACGTCTTGCTGGGCACGAATTACCTGAACATGGTGCTTGGCGGTCTCGACGGTTCGCAAGTGCTGGCCAGCGCCGCCTACAACGCGGGGCCGGGGCGCTTGCGCATCTGGCGCGCCACCATGACGCGGCCGCTGGAAGGCGCCATCTTTGCCGAGATCATTCCGTACACGGAAACGCGCGGCTACGTGAAAAACGTGATGGCCAACGCCACGTATTACGCGGCCTTGTTCGAGAAGAGCCCGCAGTCGCTGAAAGCGCGCCTGGGCACCGTGGGCCCGAAAAACAGCGCCATCGCGGCCGATTTGCCTTGAACCATACTATTGATAGCTGACCATGCAAACGACCATCCTTGATCCCAGCCTGACGCAAACCCTGGCCGCCGCGCGCGAACCGGGCCTGACCCTCATCATCGGCAACAAGAATTATTCGTCCTGGTCGATGCGCCCGTGGGTGGCCATGACGGCCTTCGGCATCCCGTTCCAGGAAGTGCGCGTACTGCTCGACCAGCAGGACACGGCCACCAAAATCGCCGAATATTCGGCCTGCGGCCGGGTCCCCGTGTTGCTGGCGGGCGAGATCACGATCTGGGACAGCCTGGCCATCTGCGAATACCTGGCCGAGCAGTTTCCCGACAAACACATGTGGCCGCAAGACGTGGCCGCGCGCGCCATGGCGCGCTGTGTCTGCGCGGAAATGCACTCGGGCTTCACGGGCTTGCGCACGGATATGTCGATGAATATCAAGGCCAAGTTGCCGGGACGGGGCCGCACGGCCGCCGCGCAGGCGGACATCGGCCGCATCAGCGAAATCTGGGAAGAGTGTTTATCGCGCTTTGGCCACCACCAGTTCCTGTTTGGCGACTTTTCCATCGCCGATGCGTATTTCGCCCCCGTCGTCATGCGCTTTCGCACGTATGGCGTGAGCCTGGCGCCGGCGCTGAACGCGTATTGCGAGCGCGTGCAGGCGCACCCGGCCGTGGCCCGCTGGATCACGGAAGCGCTGGCGGAGACGGAAGTGGCTGCCAAGCACGACGCGGAACTGCCTGATTAAGAAAAGAGTGTTATGAAGATATACACGGTCGGTGGCGCGGTGCGCGACCAACTGCTGGGCTTGCCCGTGAAAGACCACGACCACGTGGTCGTCGGCGCCACGCCGGAAGACATGCTGCGCCGGGGCTTCCGGCCCGTCGGCAAGGATTTTCCCGTCTTCCTGCACCCGAAGACGCAGGAAGAATACGCCTTGGCCCGCACGGAGCGCAAGACGGCCCCCGGCTACCGGGGCTTCGTCTTCCACACGGCGCCCGACGTCACGCTCGAAGACGACCTGGTGCGGCGCGACCTGACCATCAACGCCATCGCCCAGGCTGAGGACGGGACGTTGACCGACCCGTTCGGCGGTATTCATGATATCGAGAACAAAATCTTCCGCCACGTTTCCGATGCGTTCGGTGAAGATCCCGTGCGCATCTTGCGCCTGGCCCGCTTTGCCGCCCGTTTTCATACTTTCACTGTCGCCCCGGCCACCATGGAACTGATGCGCCGGATGGTGCAGGACGGCGAAGTCGACGCCCTGGTGGCCGAGCGCGTGTGGCAGGAAGTGGCAAAAGGATTGATGGAAGCGCGGCCGTCGCGCATGCTGACGGTGCTGCACGAGTGCGGCGCGCTGGCGCGCGTCATGGGCGAA
Source organism: Janthinobacterium sp. BJB401 (assembly GCF_013372745.1). NCBI lineage: Bacteria > Pseudomonadati > Pseudomonadota > Betaproteobacteria > Burkholderiales > Oxalobacteraceae > Janthinobacterium > Janthinobacterium sp. BJB401. The sequence continues at coordinate 27,244 of NZ_JABXFH010000002.1, forward strand.
ATCAGCATCAGCGAACGCTTGCTGCAAGTGGTCGACCATGCCGCCGCGCAAGGTCATGACTTGCCCGTGCGCTTTGCCGTCTTGATGCTGCATATGAGCAAGGATGCCATCGAACAACTGAGCGAGCGCCTGCGCGTGCCCAACGAGTGCCGCGAACTGGCCGTCATGGCGGCGCGCGAGCTGGACAATATCAACGGCGCGCTGGCGCTGAGCGCCGAAGCGATCGTCAGTCTGTGCGAACGCTGCGACGGACTGCGCAAGCCGCAGCGTTTCGTGCAGATGCTGGACGCCATCGCCTGCGATGTGCATGCACAGGATCCTGTATTTCCGCAGTCCGCCTGGCTGCAAGCCATGCTGGCGGCCGTGCGCGGCGTGGATGCGGGCGCGCTGGCACAAGCTTGCGCACAGGAACCGAAACGCATTCCGGCCGTCATCCATGCGGCGCGCGTGGAGGCCGTCACGAACGCGATCAGCAGCACGGAGCTGCCATGACCCTGCCCAAATTGTTCCAGAACCCGTTTCGCCGCTGGCTCAGCCGTAGCGGCGGCGGGCGTCCGAGCGTGCTCGTCAAGCAGTTGCATGAGCGCGACCGGCGCCGCATGATGAAGCATTTTCTTTCTCTGGAGAAAAGCGACCGCCTGCTGCGCTTTGGCAGCGCCTTGCCCGATGAGCTCGTGGCCCAGTACGTGCAAAAGATGGATTTCTCGCGTGACATGATTTATGGCGTCTACAACAGCTTGTTCAAGCTGGTGGGCGTGGGGCATCTGGCGTTCGCGCCGAAGGACACGTCGCCGGCGAAAAGTATCGTGACGGACAAGGAGCAGGTGGCCGAGTTTGGCGTGTCCGTGTCGAAATCCATGCGCGGCATGGGGGTCGGTTCAAAACTGTTCGAGCGGGCGGCGATTCACTGCCGTAACAACGACGTCGATACGCTGTACATGCATTGTCTGTCGTCGAACAAGACGATGATGCATATCGCCAAGAAAGCGGGCATGGAAATCCAGCGCGACTATGGCGAAGCCGATGCCTACCTGAAGCTGTTGCCGCCGAACCCGAGCAGCATGCTGCAGGAAGCCGTGCAGGAGCAGTTCGCCATGTTCGACTACACGTTCAAGGCCAACGCGCGCGCCGCGTTCAAACTGTGGGATCGTTTGCCGGGGCGCAAGAAGAAGCCCGGACCGCCGTCACCGCCGTCACCGTCGTCACAATAAGGGCAGGGCCGTCGTATCCTTGATGCGCTGCAAGGCAAAGCTCGATTTGACGTCCAGCACGGCCGGGTGGCGCAGCAGGGTCGCCATCATGAAGCGCGAAAAGTGCTCCATGTCTTCCACGTGCACGCGCAACAGATAATCCATTTCACCCGTCATCGCGTAGCAGGCCACCACTTCCGGCCATTGCGCCACGGCCACGGCGAAGTCGGCGCGCGGCGAGGTGTTCGTCACCAGATTCGGCGCCAGCACTCTTGCCGTGCTGTGGGCATGGGCGGAGGCGTCGCTGTGCTTTTCCAGCCGCACGTTGACGTAGGCCAATAGCCCCAAGCCGATCTTTTCCGGGTCCAGCAGGGCCACGTACTGGCGGATCACGCCCGCTTCTTCCAGCCGTTTGACGCGGCGCAAGCATGGCGACGGCGACAGGCTGACCTGCTCGGCCACGTCCTGGTTCGACAGGCGGCCATCGGCCTGCAGGACGGCGAGGATCTTGCGATCCGTTTTATCCAGCGTAATTTTGCTCATGCTTCCTCCGGTGGTTCGTGTTTCACGCAATATTATTGCGCAAATCATGATTGTTCGGGAGATCTTTGGCATTTAATGCCCACAGACCGCGCCTATACTGTGCGCTACTTCTTGGAGGAGACATCATGCAATTTCAGCCTTGGGATAACCCGATGGGTACCGATGGTTTCGAGTTCGTCGAGTATGCAGCACCAGACCCAAAAGCATTGGGCAAGCTGTTCGAGAACATGGGCTTCACGGCCATCGCGCGCCACCGCCACAAGGATGTGACCCTGTACCGCCAGGGTGACATCAATTTCATCATCAATGCCGAACAAGATTCGTTCGCGCAGCGTTTTGCGCGCCATCACGGCCCGTCCGTGTGCGCCATCGCCATCCGCGTCGACGACGCGGCCTTCGTCTACCGCCGCGCGCTGGAACTGGGCGCCTGGGGTTTCGACAATAAAACCGGTCCGATGGAACTGAATATCCCCGCCATCAAGGGCGTGGGCGATTCGCTGCTCTACTTCGTCGACCGCTGGCGCGGCAAGGGCGCCGACAAGGAAAACGCAGCGGCGCCAGGCGGCATCGGCGACATCAGCATCTATGACGTCGACTTCGTCGCCATTCCCGGCGCCGTTGCCAACCCCGTCGGCCATGGCCTGACCTATATCGACCACCTGACGCACAATGTGCACCGTGGCCGCATGAAGGAATGGGCCGGTTTCTATGAAAACCTGTTCAACTTCCGCGAAGTGCGCTATTTCGATATCGAAGGCAAGCATACGGGTCTGAAGTCGAAGGCCATGACTTCGCCATGCGGCAAGATCCGCATTCCGATCAACGAATCGTCGGATGACAAGTCGCAGATCGCCGAATACCTGGATCAGTACCACGGCGAAGGCATCCAGCATATCGCGCTGGGTACCGATGATATCTATGGCTCCGTGCAAGGCATGCGCGATACGGGTATCGATTTCCAGGATACGATTGAAACGTACTATGAGCTGGTCAACCGCCGCCTGCCGAACCACGGCGAGCAGCTGGAAGAACTGCGCCGTTTGCGCATCCTGATCGATGGCCACAGCACGGAAACGGAACGCGAACTGCTGCTGCAAATCTTCACGCAGACGGTGATCGGCCCGATTTTCTTCGAGATCATCCAGCGCAAGGGCGACCAGGGCTTCGGCGAAGGCAATTTCCGCGCCCTGTTCGAATCGATCGAGCTGGACCAGATCAAGCGCGGTGTGCTGAAAGATACGAGCGCGGCGTAAGCTGGTGGTGCCTGCAAAAAGAAGCACTAAAAAGCAGCAAAAGGTACGAACGCAGGAGTGCAGTGCAGCAAAAGAACTGCGCGCCTTCCTGTGGTAGTCTACGACAAACAAGTCATTTTTCCGCACCGGCATGCTCACAAAGCGCGGCCGGTACGTGTGAGTTCAACCGACTTTGCACGCGTAGCACAGAGAATAATGGAGACAAGTAATGAATGCACCAATCAAGGGCTCGAGTCTTGAGCCGGGCGCGCACGCGTCCGAAATTTCGCTAAACGACAAATACACCTTGGAGCGTGGCCGCGCCTTCATGACGGGCACGCAAGCGCTGATCCGCCTGCCCATGCTGCAGCGCGAGCGCGACCTGAAGGCTGGCCTGAATACGGCCGGCTACATCACCGGTTACCGCGGTTCGCCTGTGACGTCCGTCGACATGACGGCGATCAAGGCAAAAAAATATCTCGATGAACACCACGTCAAATTCCATCCGGGCCTGAACGAAGACCTGGCCGCCACGGCGGTGTGGGGCACGCAGCAAACGAATCTGTTCGAAGACGCGAAATACGACGGCGTGTTCGGCATGTGGTATGGCAAGGGCCCCGGCGTCGACCGCTGCGGCGACGTGTTCAAACACGCGAACAACGCCGGTTCCGCCAAGCATGGCGGCGTGCTGGTGCTGGCCGGCGACGACCATGCGGCCAAATCCTCGTCCACGGCGCACCAGTCCGACCATATCCTGAACGCCTGCGGCATTCCCGTGCTGTATCCGTCGTCGGTGCAGGAATACATCGATTACGGCTTGCATGCGTGGGCCATGAGCCGCTACACGGGGCTATGGGTGTCGATGAAATGCGTGACCGACATCATCGAGTCGGGCGCCGCCGTCGATTTCGACCCGGACCGCGTGCAGATCACCCTGCCGACGGACTTCGAGATGCCGGCCGGTGGCCTGAACATCCGCTGGCCCGACACGGTGCTGGAACAAGAAGTACGCATGAACAGCTACAAATGGTATGCGGCGCTGGCCTATGCGCGTGCCAACAAGCTCAATAAAATCATCTGGGACAGCCCGAAGGCGCGCATCGGCATCATCACGGCCGGCAAATCGTATCTGGACACGCGCCAGGCGCTGGCGGACCTCGGCATCGACGAGCAGACGGCGTCCGACATCGGCATCCGCCTGTACAAGATCGGCATGACCTGGCCGCTGGAAGCGGACGGCGTGCACGAATTTGCCAAGGGCCTCGATGAAATCCTCGTGGTGGAAGAAAAGCGGCAAATCCTCGAATACGCGCTGAAGGAAGAGCTCTACAACCTGAAGGATGGCGAGCGTCCGCGCGTGGTCGGCAAGTTCGACGACACGGGCGAATGGAGCAACCAGAAAGGTACCGGTCACGGCGACTGGCTGCTGCCGGCCACGTATGAACTGAACCCGGCCATGATCGCCCGCGCGATTGCCAGCCGCATTTCGCGCTACTACGCGGGCCACCCGGTCGAGCAGCGCGTGAAGGAGCGCATCGCCTACCTGGAAGCCAAAGAGAATGTGCTCAAAGCGATCAGCGTGAAACCCGATCCGCAAAAGGACCGCACGCCGTTCTTCTGCTCCGGCTGCCCGCACAACAGTTCCACGAAAGTGCCGGAAGGCTCGCGCGCGCTGGCTGGCATCGGCTGCCACTACATGGTGCTGTGGATGGACCGCGAAACGTCGACGTTTACCCACATGGGCGCCGAAGGCGTCACCTGGGTGGGGCAGGCGCCGTTCACGAATGAAAAGCACGTGTTTACCAACCTTGGTGACGGCACGTATTTCCACTCGGGCATCCTGGCTATCCGCGCCGCCGTCTCGGCCAAGGTGAATATCACCTACAAAATCCTGTTCAACGATGCGGTAGCCATGACGGGCGGCCAGGAATTCGACGGGCCATTATCTCCGGCCATCATTTCGCGCCAGATCGCCGCCGAAGGCGTGGGCCCGATCATCGTCGTCACGGACGAACCGGAAAAATACCCGGACGATTACGCCTGGGCCGAAGGCGTCACCGTGCGCCACCGTTCGGAATTGATGGACGTGCAGCGCGAACTGCGCGACATGCCGGGCGTGTCGGCCATGATCTACGACCAGACCTGCGCCTCGGAAAAACGCCGCCGCCGCAAACGCAATGAATACCCGGACCCGGCCAAGCGCGCCGTCATCAATGAAGCCGTCTGCGAAGGCTGCGGCGACTGCTCCGTGCAATCGAACTGCCTGTCGGTGGAACCGCTGGAAACGGAACTGGGGCGCAAGCGCCAGATCAACCAGTCGTCCTGCAACAAGGATTTTTCGTGCACGACGGGTTTCTGCCCCAGCTTCGTGACGGTAGAAGGCGGCGGCTTGAAAAAGCCGAAAAAAGCTGCTGCCGCCGACAAGGATGCGCCAGCCGCGCCGGCCTTGCCGACACCGACGATTCCCTCGACGGCCGAGCCGTTCGGCATCCTGGTCACCGGCATCGGCGGCACGGGCGTCGTCACCGTCGGCCAGATCCTGGCCATGGCGGCCCACGTGGAAGGCAAGGGCTGTTCCGTGCTGGACATGAGCGGCCTGGCGCAAAAGGGCGGCCCTGTCATGTCGCACGTGCGCCTGGCGGACCGCCAGGAAGACATCCACTCGACGCGCGTCGGCACGGGTGCGGCTGATCTCGTGATCGGCTGCGACCTGATCGTCACGGCCAGCCGTGACGCGCTGTCGCGCATGGGGGAAGGGCGCAGCTGGGCCATGATCAACTCGACCAGCTCGTCGACGGCCGCCTTCGTGAAGAACCCGGACTGGCAATTCCCCGGTGCTTCCGCGCGCATGGAAATTGAAAAGGCCTGCGGCAGCGACCACGTGGACTTCATCGACGCGGGCCAGATCGCCACGGTGCTGATGGGCGACTCGATCGCGACGAACATGTTCATGCTGGGCTACGCCTGGCAAAAGGGCAAAGTGCCATTGAGCGAAGCGGCCATCATGAAAGCCATCGATTTGAACAACGTCTCGGTGGCGTTCAACAAGGCCGCCTTCAACTGGGGCCGCGCCGGTGCCCACGACGCGGCCAGTCTGGTGCGCATGACAACGCCAGCCAAGGTGGTGGAATTCAAGCGCATCGAAACGCTCGACGACCTGATCGAAAAACGGGTCGCCCTGCTGACGGCCTACCAGGACCGCGCGTATGCGCAGCAGTACCTGGATTTCATCAAACAGGTACGTGCCGCCGAAAGCGCCTTGAATGGCCCGCATTTGCGTCTGACGGAAGCCGTGGCCCGCTACTTCTACAAGCTGATGGCGTACAAGGACGAGTACGAAGTGGCGCGCCTGTACACGGACGGCGCCTTCCAGGCGAAGATCGCCGCCATGTTCGAAGGCGACATCAAGCTCAAGTTCCACCTGGCGCCCCCGATCATGGCCAAGACCGACGCCCAGGGCCATCTGGTGAAGAAGGAATTCGGCCCGTGGATGATGAAGGCGTTCGGCGTGCTGGCCAGGTTCAAGGGTTTGCGCGGCACGGCGTTTGACATCTTCGGCCACACGGCCGAGCGCAAGATGGAGCGCGCGCTGATTCTTGAGTACCGCGCGACGGTGGGCGGCTTGCTGCCGAAACTGACGACGGCCAAGCTGGCGCAAGCCGTGGCCATCGCCAGCATCCCGGAAGACATCCGCGGCTATGGCCACGTGAAGGAGCGTCATTTGAAGGCGGCGAAAGAGAAGGAAGCCAGTCTGCTGATCGCCTTCAATGCACCGACGCCGCTGCCGCCCGTCGTGGCAGCACCCGTGGCGGCCACTGTGGCGTGATGGGGTGAGCGAAACACAGTAGCAATGGCGCCTGCGGGCGCCATTTTTTTGTATCAAAGAAAACAACGTCTGCTGGCAAAACGCATTATAATTTTTAGATAATTTCTTTTCAGAAAGTTTGTCATGCATTCCCTGCGCCTCTCGTCCCTGGCCGTTCCTCTCGTATTGTTGTTGAGTGCCTGCGGCGGAGGCGGAGGAGGCGGCAGCGATAGCGCGCCCGTCGTGCCACCCTTGACGCCGGTGGGCCCGACGGCGTTGGTCGCGTCCTCGACGGTCGCAAACCGCTGCGAGGCACCGCGCAGCGGCAGCAGCATCGACAAGTCTGGCAGCTTGCTCGATGAGCAGACGTGGGTGCGCAGCTGGATCGATGAAACGTATCTGTGGTACCGCGAAGTGCCGACCACCTACCAGCCGCAAAGCTTCACCACGGCCAAGGCGTATTTTGATGTGCTGAAAACGACGGCCACGACGGCGTCCGGCAAGCCGAAGGACCAGTTTCATTTCACCTTGCCGACGGCAGAGTGGGAAGACTCGCTCAACGGCGTGGAACTCGGTTACGGCATGCTGCTGGCGTTGACGCGCACCACGCCGCCGCGCACGGCGGTGATCTCGATCGTCGAGCCAGGCTCGCCGGCCGACCGGGCGGGCTTGCGGCGCGGCGACGTGCTGCAAACCGTCGATGGCGTCGATTTCGTCCATGCCCCCGACGCTGCCAGTGTGGGTATCCTTAACGCCGGCCTGTTCCCCAAGGCGCAAGGCACGCACGCGCTGGGCTTCAGCCGCAACGGCGCGCCCCTGTCCGTGAGCCTGACGGCGCTGGACGTGAGCACCAGCGCCGTGCAGAACGAGCGCATCATCGACACGCCGACGGGCAAGGTGGGCTACCTGACCTTCAACACCCACAACAACGTGGCCGAACGCCAGCTGGCCGAGACCATGGGCCGCTTCCAGGCGGCCGGCATCAGCGACCTGGTGCTCGACGTGCGCTACAACGGCGGCGGTTACCTCGATGTGGCCAGCGAACTCGCTTACATGATTGCCGGCCCGCAAGTGACCACCGGCAAGACCTTCGAACAGGTGCTCTTCAATGACAAGACGCGGCCGGAAGCACCCGTGCCATTCCATGCGCAAAGCCAGGGCTTTCCCGCGCCCAATCCCCTGTCCAAGGGGACGGCGCTGCCCACGCTGGGTCTCAAGCGCGTGACCTTGCTGACAACGGGTAATACCTGCTCGGCCAGCGAAGCCATCATCAACGGCTTGCGCGGCGTGGACGTGCAAGTGAACCTGATCGGCGGCACGACGTGCGGCAAGCCCTACGGTTTCTATCCCACGCCCAATTGCGGCACCACGTATTTTGCCGTGCAGTTCCAGGGCGTCAACGCCAAGGGCTTTGGCGACTTTGCCGACGGCATGGCGCCGACCTGCGACGTGGCCGATGATTACCAGCACCAGCTGGGCGATCCGGCCGAAGGCATGCTGGCGGCGGCGCTGCGCTACCGCAGCAGCGGCAGCTGCACGCCGGCCACGGGCGCCATCAGGCTGTTGAGTTCGATCGAGAGTCCGGCCGACACGGCCACGCGCCTGTTGCGGCCACTGCACAAGGAAATTGCCATCATGCGCCGCTAAAGCGTATATTCCTGCCATGCGCCAGGGTCAGCGCGTAACGATTTCCTGCTCATGAATCTTTCTATATAACAATTTTGATATATAGAAAGATGAATCCATTCGTTCTGGAATGACTGGCATTTTGCTATCTTCCCGCTTTTCTCCCACCTTGAGAAGCGCAACGATGTCGAAACAGTTCAAGTTAACCCCGCTCAGCCTTGGCGTACTGGCCATCCTGGGCGGCACCGCATGGCAGGCGCACGCGCAAACGCAAGCGCCCGCAGCGGATCAGCAGCCAGCGGCCACCCCGCCAGCCGTCGTGGTCACCGGTTCGCGCATTCCCCGCGCCAGCCTGGAAGGCCCGTCTTCCGTCACCATCCTGACCGGCGATGAAATCACCAAGCAAGGCTACAAGAACGTCTTCGACGCGCTGACCAGCCAGGTGCAGAACAGCGGCTTTACGCAGGGCGAGGACTACGGCAATACCTTCACGCCGTCGGCCAATACCATCAGCCTGCGCGGCCTCGGTCCAAACCATACCCTGATCCTGCTGAACGGCCGCCGCCTGGCCGACTTCCCCATCGCCTATGACGGCGCCGTCAACTTCACCAATCTGGCGAACATCCCGGCTAGCATTGTCGACCGCATCGAAATCCTCAACGGCGGCGCCTCGGCCATCTATGGTTCCGACGCCATCGCCGGCGTGGTCAACGTGATCCTGAAAAAGCAGGCGGAAGGCTTCGATATCAACGTCAAGGTTGGCGGTACCTCGCGCGGCGGCGCCGGCAACCAGCGCGTGCAATTGACGGGCGGCGGCAATGTCGACAAGCTGCATACCCTGTTTAGTGTGGAACTGAGTGAACGCGACCCGCTGTGGAGCATGGACCGCGACTTCATGACCAGCCGCTCCGGCGTGCCGACCACGATTGCTTCGCGCCGCACCCAGGCCTCCGGCACGTCCGGCAGCTATGTCGACCTGGGCGACACCTGCAACCAGTTCGGCGACATGTTCGGCGGCAGCGTCGTCAAATACCAGGCGAAGAATGGCAGCTATTGCGCCAGCCCGAAAGCCCGTCCGACCTACTGGACCACGCAGACCAAGAACAGCAGCCAGAACGTGTTCGGCAGCGCCAATTACGAGCTCGATGCGGAGACCACGCTGTTTGCCGATTTCCTGCTTGGCAAGAACAAGACCGTCAACACGACGCGCGGCCCGTCGTGGACCTCTGCCTCGCTGAACGGCGGCTCTTTCCTGAACCAGAACACCGGCGCCTACGAAGAGTGGACCCGCTTCATGGCGCCCGAGGAAATCGGCGGCGTGCAGCGCTACAAGCGCAGTTGGGAGGATGTGGCCACGGCCATCTCGCTGGGCGCCAAGGGCCGCATTCCCGGCACCGCCTGGCAGTATGAAGCCAACTACAACGCTTCCATCTACAAGAGCGAAGGCCACACGCCGCGCATGTTGTCGAACATCGACAGCTTCTTCCTGGGGCCCAAGCTGGGCACGGACGCCAAGGGCGTGGCCATTTACGCGCCGGATGCGGCGCGCCTGTCGCGCCGCCTGACGGCTGCCGAATTCGACGGCATCACCGGCTACAGCGACAGCCGTGACAAGGCCTGGACGAATACCCTGAGCCTGGCCACGAATGGCGACCTGTTCCAGCTGCCTGCCGGCACGGTGAAAATCGCCACGATTGCCGAGGCGAGCAAGCAGGGCTTCAGCAACGAACCCGATGCGCGCATCGACCAGGGCTATTTCAATATCGCCACCGGTTCGGGCACCACGGCCGGCACCCGTTCGCGCTATGCGCTGGGCGCGGAATTGAATGTGCCGCTGCATGAGAAGCTGACCGGTACCGTGGCTGGCCGTTATGACCGCTACAGCTTTGCCGGCCGCAAGGAAGGCAAGTTCACCTACAACGGCGGGCTGGAACTGCGCCCGGCGCCGGAGCTGCTGTTCCGCGCCAACTACGCCACCAGCTTCCGCGCGCCGGACATGAACTACATCTACCAGGCCCGCGGCAAAGGCTATTATGCGAGCACCACCGACTACTACCGTTGCGACGCCGCCGGACAAGCCATCGACGGCTGCGAGTACGCGAATAAATCGCCTGGCGCCGATTACGTGCAGAACGGCAGCCGCGAGCTGCAGTCGGAAAAGGGCAAGTCCTTTGGCGTGGGCGCCGTCTGGTCGCCAAGTGCCAATTTCGACGTCTCGGTCGACTACTGGAACATCAAGATCGACGACCTGGTGACGAACCTGGACGCCGACAAGCTGCTGCGCGACGAATCCGATTGCCGCCTGGGCAAGGCCGACATCGGCTCGCCGACCTGTATCGATACCGTGGGCCGCATCGAGCGTTACGCGGCCAATGCCTTGAACAAGGCGGGCGAGATCAAGACCATCACCGTCAACCCGATCAACGCGGCCAAGCAAAGCAGCAGCGGCATCGACGTCAGCCTGAAGTATTTGCTGCGCACGGCAGACTATGGCCGCTTCGCCTTCAAGGCCAACTACGCCCGGGTGCTGAGCAAGAAATCGCAGCAATTCGCCGGTGACGCAGAGACCGATGAAACCAAATCGATGACCAACAGGGACTGGCCCGACAAGCTGAACCTGAGCGTCAACTGGGGCGCAGGCGACTGGTCGAATACCTTGCTGGTCAGCCGCTACGGCAAGGTGCCTGACTCTGCCGGCAAGGGCTACCTGACGCCGACGGCGCTGGCCAACATCAGCACCGTGTACCGCATCAACGACCGCGCCACCGTGTCGCTGATCGTCAACAACGTCTTCGACAAGATCAAGCGCGACACCAGCAACGGCTGGCCGTACTACCCGATCGGCAACTACAGCCCGCAAGGCCGCCAGGGATGGGTCGAATTCAACTACCACTTTGGCTCGTAATTCACGCTTGCCAGAGCAAGGCCGGAGCAGCTGACGCTGTTCCGGCTTTTTTATTTGCCACGGCGTTTTTATCTCACCGCCACTCTATAATTGCCCGCTTGTCCTCTCTCGATGGAGTTTGACCCATGCTACGCCACGCCGTGTTGTCCGCCGCCTTGTTGTCTCTGTTTTCTGCCCCTGTATCTGCCGCTTCGCCGTTGACCACGGTGGCCGAGCGCTCGGGCTTTTTAAATACGGGCCGCTACGCTGAGGTGGAAGTCTTGTGCCGCCAGTTCCAGGCGCGCTATCCAAAGCAGGTGCGCTGTGTGGAATTTGGCCGCACGCCGGAAAACCGCCCCATGCTGGCGCTGGCCGTTTCCAACACGGGCGCGCTGACGCCGGACGCGGCCAAGCTGCGCAAGATACCGGTACTGCTGGTGCAGGGTGGTATCCATGCGGGGGAAATCGACGGCAAGGATGCGGGCTTCTTGGCCTTGCGCGAAGTATTGGAGGGCAAGGCGGCGCCCGGCGCGCTCGATAAACAGGTGCTGCTGTTCGTGCCCGTCTTCAATGTCGATGGCCATGAGCGCTTCGGCCAGTGGAACCGTCCGAACCAGCGCGGCCCCGTGGAAATGGGCTGGCGCAGCACGGCGCAAAACTACAATCTGAACCGCGAATACATGAAGGCCGATACGCCCGAGATGCAGCACATGCTGGCGCTGGTCAATGCCTGGGATCCGCTGGCGTATGTCGACCTGCACGTCACCGATGGCGCCCAGTTCGAACCCGATATCTCGATCCAGGTCGAACCCGTACATGCAGGCGATGCTGCCCTGCGCGTGGCCGGCACGGCCTTGCGCGACAATGTCCTGGCCGATCTGGCCAAGCAGGGCTCGGACCCGAAGCCGTTCTATATTTCGTTTGCCGAGAACGACAATCCGCAATCGGGTTTTGTCGATTCGGCGCCGAACCCGCGCTTCTCGCACGGCTATTTCCAGCTGCGCAACCGCTTCGGCATGCTGGTGGAAACCCATTCGTGGAAGGATTATCCGACCCGCGTGCGCATCACGCGCAACACCATCGTCTCGCTGCTGTCGCAAGTGGCGCAGCATGGCGCGCAGTGGCGGCAGACGGCGCTCGAGGCGGACGCGCGCGCCGCGCAGCTGGCCGGCACGACCTTGCCGCTCACGTATAAAACCACGGACAAGAGCCGCATGATCGCGTTTCGCGGCTACGCCTACACGCGCACGCCATCCGAAGTATCGGGCACGCTGATGACGCGCTACGACGAAACGACGCCGCAGATCTGGAACGTACCCCTGCGCGACGAGATCGTGCCCGACCTGCAGCAGGCTGCGCCGAAAGCCGGCTATCTGGTGCCCGCCGCGCAGGCGCAGATGGTGGCGGCCAAGCTGCGCCAGCACGGCGTGTCGTACCAGGTGCTCGCCGGCGCGCCGGGCAAGCTGCCGGTCGAAACCTTCCGCGCCACGGCCGTCAAATTCGGGGCGCAGTCGTTCGAGGGACGCCAGACGGCGGCCGTGCAGGGCGAGTGGCAGAAAGAGGAGCGCGTGATCGCTGCGGGCGCGCTGTACGTGCCCGTCAACCAGGCCAAGGCGCGCCTGGTCGTGGCCCTGTTCGAGCCGCGCGCGCCCGATTCCCTGCTGGCCTGGGGCAGTTTCAATACGGCCTTCGAGCGCAAGGAATACATGGAAGAATACGTGGCCGAAGACGTGGCGCGCGCGCAGCTGGCGGCCGACCCGGCGCTGGCGGCGCAGTTCCACGCAAAGCTGGCCAGCGATCCTGTATTTGCCAAGAGCCCGGCCGCGCGCCTGGAGTTCTTCGCCCGCCGCCACGCTTCCTGGGATGAGCGCCTGAACCTGTATCCGGTGCTGCGCACGGATGCCGCGCCGGCCGGCCTGGCATTGCCGCCGACGCGCACACCGAAGTTGTCACATCGCGCAGATTAATCGAAAGAAAATGCTATTCTCCGCTCGATGATGGCGCCGCCACCACGAGCAGGGAACAGGCATGGTCGACAAAACACTCTATAACCAGCACCGCGAAGCGTTTTTTCGCCTGTGCGACGCCGTCGGTGAGAATCAGGTGGAACAGGTGCGCAGCCTGCTGGAGGCTACACCGCTGCTGTTGACCTTGCGCCGCTACAACATGGATGACGGCGAATCGCTGCTGCACCTGGCCGCGGCCGGCGGCAGCCGCGAGGTCTGCGCCCTGCTCGTATCGCTGGGCATGGACGTCGATCTGCCCCTGCCCGGTTACCGCAACCTGACGCCGCTGGATGCGGCGGCCAGCCATGGCCACCTCGATACCTGCCGCTGGCTGCTTGAGCAGGGCGCCGCCGTCGATGGCCTGCCGGACAATATACTCTCGCCGCTGGACAGCGCCTGCGTTGGCGGCCACCAGGACGTGGTCGCATTGCTGCTGCAGCGGGGCGCCAATCCGAACCGCCTGCATACGCGCTGGAACCAGGCGCCCGTCGATATCGCCACCGGCTGGGGCTTTCCCGCCATCGCCCGATTGCTCGCTGCCGCCGGCGGCGTGAGCATACTCGACGTGCCGCAGCAAGCGGCCGCGTCGCCGCAGGAGGCGATCCGCACCTTCATGCACAACAGCGCCGGCTGGGTGCTGCCGGCCGTGTTCAGCCCGGACAGTGGCGACGCGCGCTTTTCGCTGGGCATCAGCTGCATCGGCGGCAAGCGCGATTTCAAGCTGTTGTTTACGGTTGGCCTGTTCCAGCAATCCCCGATGACGGAGCTGGCTGTGTGCCTGCCGGCCCGCTGGCCGCTGACCGTGCACGGCTTCGCGGAGCACAGCCCCTGGCGCTTTCCCGTGGCGCTGCTGGCACGCCTGGGACGGCGCACGCTCGACCAGGCCAGCCTGGCGGCGGGCGAGCTGCTGCGGCGCGACGATCCGCACCTGGCGGACCTGGCCTGGCCGGACGGCGTCGATGCGATGCTGGCCATCGACAAGCGCTGGAATCCGGCGCCGGAGGAAGAAGACATCGCCGACGATGACAAGGTCACCATCTATCTGCTGGTGCCGGTGACGTTCACGAAGAAAGGCGCGCCCGACGCCAGCGCCTTGCCGGCCTTGATGGAGCGCAAGCTCAAAGGCAGCTGGAAAGTGTCGGCCTTGCCCATCCCCGTCATTGGCTAGCGCCGGCCTGCACGCGCGCATGGCCAGATCAAGCCGGCCAGCTTGCAGCAATGTTATCCTGCCAATAAATTTTCCGCGTCCGCGCTCACCTGTTCCCCGGATTGGTTTTCCATGACACAAAAAATTCTACTCCTGAGCGTTTCGGCCGGCGCCGGCCACATGCGCGCGGCGCAGGCCATCGAGGCATATGCGGCGCGCGATGGCCACGGTGGTGGCCCTGCGGCGCTGGCCCTGCATCTCGACGTGATGGATTTCGTCACGCCCGCCTTCCGCAAGCTGTACACGGATTTCTATATCAAGCTGGTCAACAAGGCGCCCGCGCTGTGGGGCTATCTGTATCACGCCACCCACGACGCGCCGCGCGACAGTTCGATGCAGCGCTTGCGCCGCGGCGTCGAGCGCCTCAATACGCGCGCGCTGATGACGCAGATCGCCGCCTTCCAGCCCGACGCCATCCTCTGCACGCATTTCCTGCCGGCCGAACTGCTGTCGCGCGCACTGCGCCAGCAGCAGCTGGCTTGCCCCGTGTGGGTGCAGGTCACGGATTTCGACTTGCACCGCATGTGGGTGCACGAGCAGATGCAGGGCTATTTCGCCGCCACCGACGAAGTGGCGTTCCGCATGCGCCACGAAGGCATCCCCGCCGAGCGCATCCACGTGACGGGCATCCCCATCATGCCCGCGTTCGCGCAGGCGCCCGATCGCGTGCAGTGCGCGCAGGCGTTTGGCCTCGATCCGCGGCGCACGACGATCCTGCTGATGGGCGGCGGAGCGGGACTGGGCAGCCTGGAAACGGTCGCCGCGCGCCTGCTGGCGCTGCCAGGCGACTTCCAGCTGATCGTGCTGGCGGGGAAAAACGCCGCCGCGCTGGTGGCGCTGCAGACACTGGCCGGCCAGTATCCGGGCCGGCTGCTGGCGCAAGGCTTCACCAGCGAAGTCGAGCGCCTGATGGCGTGCGCCGACCTGGTGATCACCAAGCCGGGCGGCCTGACCACGTCCGAATGCCTGGCGCTGGGCTTGCCCATGATCGTCAACTCGCCGATACCCGGCCAGGAAGAGCGCAATGCCGACTATCTGCTGGAGCAGGGCGTGGCCTTGAAGGCATTCGATGCCGTCACCCTGGAATACCGCGTGCGCCTGTTGCTTGAACATCCTGAACAGTTGCAAGCCATGCGCGCAAAGGCGCTGGCCCTGGGCCGTCCGCGCGCCGCCTGTGACGTGTTGACGCAGGTGCTGGCGCAGAGCGTGGCATGACGGGCGCCGTAGCAAAACCCTGGCAGATCGCCCTGACGCTGGCCTGGGTGGCGCTGCTGGGATTATTTTTTGCGCAGGTGGAAATCCAGATCGAAGGCGCGGCCGGCTGGGCCGCGAACCTGCCCACCTGGCGCATCGAAAGCCATTGGCTGCTCGATATCTTCTGGGGCGGGCGTCCGATGACGGGCTACCATGCCTGGGTCTTTCCCTTTATCGCCCTGTTTTTCCATTTCCCCATGATCTTCCTGGCGCAATGGTCGCTGCGTCTTGAATGTCGCGCCATCGGCTGCATCATGCTGTTCTGGATCATCGAGGATTATCTGTGGTTCGTGCTCAATCCCGCCTATGGCGTGGCGCACTTCAATCCGGCCCACATCGCCTGGCACAAGCACTGGCTGTGGTGGGCGCCGACCGACTACTGGGTGTCGCTGCTGCTGGCCGGCGTACTGCTGTGGTTTTCATACAAGAGGAAGTCATGACCTTGCCACCCTCGTCGTATCTCCTGCTGTTGTCCCTGGCCCTGGCGGCCGGTTCCGCCGGCGCGCAGGCGCCCCTGCCGTCGCAGCGCAATGCCGAGTGGGCCACGCCGCTGCCGCAGGTGTCGAACCTGCACCAGGTCACGCCCGTCCTGTACCGCAGCGCCAGGCTCGATAGCAGCGACGTGGCCCAGCTGCAGGCGCTGGGCGTGAAGACGGTGATCAGCCTGCGCTCCTTTCACTCAGATACGCAGGTGCTCGATGGCAGCGGCATCCGTGCCGTACGCATTCCCATCAATACCTGGGCCATCCGCGACAAGCACGTGATCGACACCATGCGCGCCATCCGCGCCGCAGCACAGCAGGGACCCGTGCTGCTGCATTGCCTGCACGGCGCCGACCGCACGGGCATGATGGCAGCCATGTACCGCATGCTGTACCAGGACTGGCCGCGCGAGAAGGCGATCGACGAGCTGAAAAATGGCGGGTACGGCTATCACGCCGTATGGAAGAACATCGAAAGCTACCTCAAGCGCGTCGACGTGGCGGCACTGCGCGCGCAGATTGACGGAAAGGCTCCCTGAGCCATGCTGCTGGAGAGGCGTGACTGCCTCCCATCGCCGGCACTGACCGCGCATTCGCGACACATTAATAAAACCCGATCACCGCGCCGCTGGACAGGCGCTCTTCCCTTGGCAGCGATGTTTCATGCGAAAAAAAATGGTAGATCTCGGGATCTTCCAGCCAGCTCACTTGGCCGGAAGGCAGGCCTAGCCGGATAGCGGCGCTGGTGCTCCATTTTTCACGGTCATTGTCGGGCAAGGCGCTGCATTCCTCGAGACAGCACAAGCGCCTGGAGACCACATCATCCATGCTGGGCGTGGTGCTGGCATGGGGCGGCATCGAGCCACCCCATTGCAGCCACAGGGCCATGTCCGGCCAGCGTATGCATAGCACGATCCAGCGCTGGTATTGCGCCAGCGACGGCACCGGCAAGCCATGGCTTATCCGTGCAATGCGCAGCAGCAGCACAAAGCGCACGAAATTGAGCGTGCGCTTGATTTCCCGTGGCCCGCACGCATACTCTTTGCTGATGCCGCGCAGGACGGTCTGCACGTCTTTGCCATCCCGCATGAATTGCGAGCTGGCGCGGCGCTGCCGCTCACTGGCGTCCTGTGGCGCCTCGCTTTTCGTCCGGGCATGCGTTTGCGCTTCCGCTGCGCCGGCATGGGAAGCCTGTTGTGCCCCGGATCCTGCCGACGCGGTAGCGCCGGCCTGCGATTCCGAGCCGATCAGATAATCGATAAATTTGCCATTTTTCAAATGCCGGCTGGGCGGAATGGTAAACGCCAGCTGGATGAATTTGTCCATGAAGCGCCATCCCAGCGGCACCAGTTTTTCATAGGAGGGCAATTGCTTCTTGATGTCCCTGTGCGCGTGCTCGAGCGCCGCCGCCACGATCTGCGGATCCATGCCGATCACAAACAGGAATTCGGATTGGTCGCCTGCCAGGAACGTGTTGATACCCTCGACGACGCTGGCAATTTTGCCGGGCGAGCAACGGTCGAGGTCATCGATGAAGATGACCAGGGGCGCGATGACGGACGCGCCATCGCCATGTTGCGTGCGACGCTGGGGCAGAGAGTGCATCACGCGTCGCAAATCCTGGTGAATCTGGTGCATGATGCCGACCGTCCTGGCATAGTCGGGCACGCGGACATATTCCGCCAGACTGAATTTGGCAGGCTCGTCCGCTACCTTTTTTCTACTGCTGAAGAAGGCCTGTACCGCATACACGGTAATCGCAATTTGCGTGCCGATGGCTGTCGGAATGGCCACGGCAGCGGCATCGAGCCATGTCCTGATCGCCGCAGGCAGACTATCGGGCGGAATGAGCGACACGCTCACCAGACTGATGATCAGGCCCATGGCGCCCAGCAGCCAGCGGCGCACCTTGATCCACCAGAAAGTGCCGACCCGGTCATAGATTTTTCTGCGCACCACGCCATCGTCTATGCGCGACAGATTCAGGCGCAACAGGAATAGCTCGCGTTCGACAGGGCTCAGCCGGTCGCTGACCTGACTGACGATGGCGTCCACCAGGCCGGCCCAGACTTGCTCGGAACTTTCGTATTTCCAGGCATTGAACCAGACGGTCCAGCGCTTGCTTTCGTCGACGAATACTTGCTTGTCGGGCCCGGATTTCCGGTCGAGAAAGCGCAGCACATCGCGCGTCTTGAACGTGCCGCTTTCTGGCTCGGCGGGCCTCGGAGGATCGAGCTGATGCTGGATCTGGCGCATCAGCGAAGATTTGCCGGCGCCCCATGGCGCCTGGATGCTGATACTGATGGAGCCGCGGGTTTGGTCGCTGGTGAGGAAAGCCACGATCGCGATCGCGTATTGCGCAAATTCCATGTAGTCCAGCAATGAAGGGTGGTCATGCGCCAGAATGTCGAGTACGTTTTCGGGTGATTGCTGGGCCACCTTGGCCAGCGGGTGCCGTTCGTAGGCGGCTTGCAGCTGTGCCATGTCGATGCCCATCTGGTGCAGCAAGGACATGAATTTGCCTTCCTTTAAGGACCATAGCGCGCTGATCAAGTCGCCCACCGTGACGCTGTCGCGACCGGCCTGGCGTGCCGCGACAGCCGCATTGCTCAGCCATTTTTCGGCATTCAGCGAATAGGTAAGCTCGTCCTTACTGGTCTCGCTGGCCAAGGGGGCGCTGATACTGCTGTATTGGAACGAAAAATATCCGGACCATGTCGCCTGCAAGCTCTCACCGGCCAGTTCCTTGAGTGCGCGGCTAAAAAAGAGCGCGTCGGGCGGCGCCTGTATTGATGGCTGTACAAGGTCATCGGCCCTGGCCAGGGTGAACAGCATCAGGCTGGTGGTGATCGAACGTGACGGCGGATCTTTCATTGTGGCCAGCGCGTGGGCCTGGCGCAGCAATGCCAATAGCTCGCTGCCCGGGGCAGGCATCGCTGGCCGTTCTTCCACCAGCGCCGACCTGGACTCGGTGTTGCCGTCTGACTGTTCTCTCATGATGGCCGCTCCTCGATTGGCCGGCCGGGTATCCGGGACACTCAGGCTGCCATGCTTGATTTTTCGCCTATTTGACGTGCGCCATCTGTGCCAGATCAATCGTCTGGCTGTCTGTGCCAACCTGCTTTCAGGCATGGATTTGGACATGCCGGGGGCGAATCAGGCATGATTGCGATTCCAATCACGTTTTACCGGACTCCGCATGGAACACCACAGCTTTCTCATCAACATACTGTTTTACCTGGTCGCCGCCATCATCATGGTGCCGCTGGCCAAGCGTCTGGGCATGGGCGCCGTGCTGGGCTACCTGGTGGCTGGCGTCGTCATCGGACCGTGGGGCCTGGGCCTGATCAAGAATGTCGAGGTGATCCTCAGCTTTTCCGAATTCGGCGTGGTGCTGCTGTTGTTCCTGATCGGGCTGGAACTCGAACCGAAACGCTTGTGGCTGCTGCGCCGGCCGATTTTCGGCTGGGGCGGGGCGCAGGTGGGCGTCGTCAGCGCGGGCTTGTGCGCCGTGGCCATGGCCTTTGGCGTGGACTGGCGCACGGCGCTGGTCGGTGCGCTGGGACTGTCGCTGTCGTCGACGGCCATCGTGCTGGCCACCTTGGGCGAACGCAAGCTGATGACTACGCCGGCCGGTTCCGCCGGCTTTTCCATTTTGCTGTTCCAGGATATCGCCGCCATTCCCATGATCGCGCTGGTGCCGCTCTTGGGCGGCCTCGTCACGCACAGCGGCGAACCGGGCTGGCTGCGCGTGGCCAAGCTGGCCGCCGTGCTGGCGGCGCTGGTGATCGGCGGGCGCTTCCTTGTGAACCCCATTCTGCGCTTCATCGCCAGGACGGATTTGCGCGAAATCTTCACGGCCTTCGCCCTGCTGCTGGTGATCGCCATCTGCGTGCTGATGGAATCGGTGGGCCTGTCGATGGCGCTGGGCACCTTCATGGCGGGTGTGCTGCTGGCCGATTCCGAATACCGCCATGAGCTCATTTCCGACCTGGAGCCGTTCAAGGGCCTGTTATTGGGCCTGTTCTTCATCGCCGTCGGCATGTCCGTCGATTTCGGCGTGCTGCGCGCCCAGCCGCTGCTGATCCTGGGCCTGGTGGCGGGGCTGCTGGCGGTGAAAATCGCCTTGCTGTACGTGCTGTCGAAGTTTGTCGACATTCCCCGCGGCCAGCAGCTGTTCTTTGCGCTGCTGCTGTCGCAGGGCGGCGAATTCGCCTTCGTCGTGTTTGCCGCCGCCGAGGCCGCGCACGTGTTTGCGCCGGAGACGGCCGCGCTGCTGGTCGTGGTGGTGACCCTGTCGATGGTGGCCACGCCCTTGCTGCTGCTGGCGCACGACAAATTCGTCGCGCCGCGCCTGCAGAGCGACAAGAAGCGCCGCCCCGACGACCATATCGAGGCGCAGGACAACCCCATCGTCATTGCCGGCTTCGGCCGTTTCGGCCAGATCATCGGCCGCCTGCTGGCGGCCAACAAGATCGGCGTGACGGTGCTCGATCACGACCCGGACCAGATCGACCTGCTGCGCAAGTTCGGCTTTAAAGTGTTTTATGGCGACGCCACGCGCGTGGACTTGCTGGTGGCGGCCGGCATCGAAAAGGCCAGGGCGCTGGTGATCGCCATCGACAACGTGGAAGACAGCCTGGCCCTGGTCGACGCGGTGCGCCTGCGCCTGCCCGAATTGACGATACTGGCGCGCGCGCGCAACGTCACGCATTACTATGAATTGATGAAGCGCGGTGTGACCCTGATCGAGCGCGAGACGTTCGCGGCGGCCCTGCTGCTGGGCGAGCAGACCTTGCAGCAGGTGGGCTTCAGCGCGGAGCGGGCGCAGCGCGCGGCCGGCATCTTTGGCCGGCATAACCTGAAAACCCTGCTGGAAGTGGCGCCGCACTTCCAGGACCAGCAAAAAGTCATGTCCCTCACGCGCCAGGCGCGCGAGGAGCTGGAAGACATGTTCGAGAGCGATGCGGCGGCGTTTGCGGCAGAGAAGGTGGAAGACGGTAGGCCGGATTAGCGGCGGAGCCGCGTAATCCGACACAGTGTTGGCGTAGGTGGTGGTGTCATCATCCGCTTGCCGTCGGCCAGCGGCGCATAGATGGCGTAATAGTCGCGGTGAAGGAACGCACTGGCGCGCCGTTCGTCACGCTTTTCGACCGTTCGCCTGGCACATTGCGCCGTTCGTGTGGCGCCGCTGGCGTGGCCGGCGGCGCGCCGCTACGCTGGACTTCTTTCTACTCCGGAGTCCCGCCATGCTATCGCTCAAAGCGCTCGACAAAACCTACGACAACGGCGTTCACGCCATCAATAACGTCAGCCTGGAAATTCCCGCCGGTCTGTTTGGCCTGCTCGGGCCGAATGGCGCCGGCAAGTCCTCGCTGATGCGCACCATCGCCACCCTGCAGGATCCCGACAGCGGCAGCATGCGGTTCAATGGCGTCGACGTCGCCAGCGACAAGGCGGCGCTGCGGCGCCAGCTCGGCTACCTGCCGCAGGATTTTGGCGTCTATCCCCGGGTCAGCGCGGTCGAGCTGCTCAATCACTTTGCCATCCTGAAGGGACTGCATCAGCGGGGCGAGCGGCGCGAGGCGGTCGAGGCGCTGCTGCAGCTGACCAATCTGTGGGAGGTGCGCAAGCGCGCCGTCGCCAGCTATTCGGGCGGCATGCGCCAGCGCTTCGGCATCGCCCAGGCGCTGCTGGGCGCGCCGCGCCTGGTGATCGTCGACGAACCGACCGCCGGCCTGGATCCCGATGAACGCCAGCGCTTCCTGAACCTGCTGGCGCGCATCGGCGACAACGTGGTGGTGATCCTGTCGACCCACATCGTCGAAGACGTGACCAATCTGTGTCCCCGCATGGCCATGATCGCCAAGGGGCGCGTGCTGATCGACGGCGCGCCGCAGGCGGCGATCGCCACCTTGCAGGACCGCGTCTGGCGCCGCAGTGTCAGCGATGCCGAACTGGCGCAGTACCAGCGGCACTGCACGGTGCTGTCGAGCCGACTGGTGGCGGGCCGCACGCAGATCAACGTGTATGCGGACAGCCAGCCCGATGACGGTTTCCGACGCGTCGAACCGGACCTGGAAGACGTCTACTTTCTGCAACTGCGCGCTGCCTGAGGAGAACACCATGTGGCAGGAATTTTTTCGCTTCGATTTGCGCTACCAGTTGCGCCAGCCCTTGCTGTGGCTGATGACGGTGCCTCTGATGGCCGGCGCCTTTTTGACGGCTGGCAGCCCGACCTTCCGCCTCGGCGGCGGCATCGGCAATGTGCACCTGAACGCGCCGGCCGTGATCGCCAACCAGCTTGGCGTACTGAGCATGCTCGCCATGTTCCTCGTGCCCGTGTTCATCGCCGGCGCCGTGCTGCGCGACAGCGACGCCGGCATCGCCGACCTGCTGTACGCCACGCCGATGCGCAAGCGCGACTACCTGGGCGGGCGCTTCCTGGCCGGCCTGGCGGCCTGCCTGCTGGTCTTCGTGCTGGTGCTGCTGGCGATGATGCTCGGTTCGCTCACTTCCGCTGCCGATCCCGAGCGGCTCAACCCCGTCACGCCGCTGCCCTATCTGTGGAGCTTTGCCGTCTTTATCGTGCCCAATGTGCTGTTTGTCGCCGCGCTGCTGATGCTGCTGGCCGTGGCCGGGCGCTCGATGCTGCTCGTGTACGTGGGCGTGCTGGCGTTTTTCGTGCTGTGGGCGGCTTCCGGCCTGCTGGCCGGGCGTCCCGCGCTGGCCATGACGGCGGCCTTGCTGGACCCGTTCGGCGTGCGCGCCCTGGCGCTGGCCACGCGCTACTTCACCAGCGCGGAAATGAATACGGCGCTGCCGCCGCTGGCCGGCCTGCTGCTGGCCAACCGCCTGCTGTGGAGCGTGCTGTCGCTGTCGCTGCTGGCGGCCACCATCTGGCTGTTCAAGCCGCAGCGCGCCGGCGCTGCCCGCAGCTGGTTCCGGCGCGCCGCCCGCGCGCAGCCGGCACCTGTTGCCATCGCCGCGACCGGCCCCGCGCTGCGCCCCGTCACGCCGCAGTTTGGCATGGCCACGGCATGGCGGCAGTTCTGGCATGTGCTGCGCTTCGACACCTTGGGCGTGCTGAAAAGCGTGCCTTTCCTCGTCATGCTGTTGCTCGCGCTGGCCAACTTCATCGCCAATGTCAGCGTCGGCGGCTTGCGCTTTGACAGCGTGCCGTATCCGCTGACGCGCCTGATGCTGGTCGAGCTGGCCGACAGCCTGAATGTTGTGCTGGCCATCGTCGTGATGTTCTACAGTGGTGAACTCGTATGGCGCGACCGGCAGGCGAAGATCGCCGACCTGACGGATGCCCTGCCCGTGCCGGGCTGGCTGCCGCTGCTGGCCAGGTGCGGCGCCTTGACCGCCGTGGTGGCCGTGTTCCTGGGCGCCGGCGTGCTGGCGGCGCTGGCGGTGCAACTGCTGCAGGGCGGCGTGCGCCCGGAACCGCTGCTGTACCTGCAAGGCACGCTGATGAACACCGCCTGGTTCGTGCTGATGGCGCTGGCCATGCTGGCGCTGCAGGTCATCGTCAACCAGAAATATGTCGCGTATGCGCTCTCGCTGTTGCTGGTGATGCTCAAGCCGCTGCTGACCGCGCTGGGCTTCGAGCATCCGCTGTACCGCTTTGCCTCGCTGCCGGAACTGGTGTACTCGGATTTGAACGGCTATGGCGGCCTGCTGGCCGGCTGGCTGTGGTTCGCGCTGTACTGGACGCTGGGCACGGTGGCGCTGCTGCTGGTGGCGCAGGCTTTTCGCCCGTCGGGGCGCGCGGCCCGCTGGCGCGTGCGCTGGTCGCAAGGCGTGCGGCGCCTGCACGGCGCCAGCGGCTGGGCCCTGGCCCTGAGCCTGGCTGGCTTTGCCGTCAGCGGCAGCTGGATCGCCTACAACCTGCACGTGCTGAACCACTATCAGTCCGGCGCGCAGCAGCTCGATGCGCGCGCCGACCATGAGCGGCGCTACCGCCAGTATCTGGCGCTGCCGCAGCCCGGCATCACGGCCATTGCGGCCAATGTCGACCTGTATCCGGCGCAGCGCAGCGCGGCGATACGTGGCCGCTATCGCGTGAAGAATCGTGGCGCGACGCCGCTGCGCACGCTGTACCTGCAGATGGATACGGCGGCGCAGACCACCTGGCAGGCACTGCCCGCGCACCGCGTGCTGGTCGACGATGCGCGCCATGGCGTGCGCATCATCGAACTGGCGCAGGCGCTGGCGCCGGGCGCGACGCTCGATCTCGCGTTTCTCGTCAACGTGCGCCAGCAGGGCTTTACGGCCAGCGGCCAGCCCGAGGGCGTGCAGCACAACGGCAGCTATTTCACCATCGAGCAGTATTTCCCGCACCTGGGCTACAACGCGTCGCAGGAGATCGCGGACAGCGGCGAACGCCGGCAGCGCGGCCTGGGCGCGCCGCATGGCATGCCCAAGCTCGACGACCTGCAGGCGCGCTACAGCAATTACTGGAAGCAGTGGGGCATCTATGGCGACCTGGTCGACTTCCAGACCACCATTTCCACCAGCGCGGACCAGGTGGCGATCGCGCCGGGCACGCTGGAGCGCAGCTGGGAAAAGGATGGCCGCCGCTATTTCAGTTACCGCATGGCGCAGCCGGCGCTGCCTTTCTTTGCCTTCCAGTCCGGCCGCTGGCAGGTGCGGCGCGCGCAATGGCAGGATGTGGCGATCGAGGTGCATCACGATGCGAAGCACGCGTGGAATACCGGCAGCATGATCGCCGGCGCGCAGCAGGCGCTGGCCTACAACACGGCGCACTTCGGCCCCTACCCGCAGCGGCACTTGCGCATCGTCGAGTTTCCCCTGTACCAGCAGTATGCGCGCAGCTTTCCGGGCCTGATTCCGTTTTCGGAGTCGCTCGGCTTCATCAGCGACCTGCGCGACCCCGATGGCGTCGACCATGTGTTCTATGTCACGGCGCATGAAGTGGCGCACCAGTGGTGGGGCGACCAGCTGATCGCCGCCAACGTGCAGGGCAGCGGCATGCTGACCGAATCGCTGGCCGAGTATTCGGCGCTGATGGCGGTGGAGCAGCGCTACGGCGCCGAGAAGGTGCGGCGCATCCTGCGCTTCGACCTCGATGCCTACCTGGCCGGCCGTGGCCGGGAGCAGGGCCGCGAACTGCCCCTGTTTCGCAGCGAGGGCCAGGCGTATATCGAGTACCGCAAAGGCAGCCTGGCGTTCTACCGCCTGCGCGTCGAAATCGGCGAAGCGGCCTTGAACCGCGCCCTGAAAGCCTTCCTGACGCAGCATCGCTATCGCAGCGCGCCCTATGCGACCAGCCGCGACCTGCTGTCCTTTATCCGCGCCGAAACGCCGGCGGCGCAACAGCAGCTGGTCACCGACCTGTTCGAGCGCGTCGTCCTGTACGACAACTGCCTGGCCGGCGCCAGCGCGCTGCGCCGCGCCGACGGCCGCTGGGACGTGACCTTGCAAGTGCAGCTGGCCAAGCTGGAAGCCGACGGCAAGGGACGCGACACGCCGCGCGTCTACGATGAACCGGTCGATGTGGCGGTATATGCCGATGGCGCACCACAGCGCCTGCTGTACCGGGGCAAGCACCGCTTGCCCGGCGGGGCGTCATCGGCGGCGGTGACGGTGACGGTCGATGCGCCACCGGGCGAAGCGGTGCTGGACCCGGAGCAGCTGCTGATCGAACGCAATGCGGTGGACAACCGCCGGCGCGTACAGCTTACAGGCGGTTGAGTTGCCTGAAGACGAGGGCGCGCCGGCGCGACATGCCCACGCGCAGGTCGCCGTGCAGGGTGAGCGTCATGCCGCCTGCGGGCGCCGGCGCGATGCCCGTCACGCTGGCGAGGTTGACGATGCGGCTGCGGCTGACGCGCATGAATTTCGCCGCGTCCAGCCGCGCTTCAAGCTGCACCAGTGAGCGCAGCAGCAGCGGACGGTGATTATCGAAATACACGCGCGTGTAATTGCCTTCCGATTCGAACAGCGCGATATCGTCGAGCGCCACGAACCAGCAGCGCTCCCCATCCTTGATGAAGACCTTGCCATCGGCGGCCACCGCCCCGGCGTCCTGGGGCGCGGGCCGGCGCTTTTCGAGCGCTTGCGCCAGGCGTGGCGGATCGATGGGTTTGAGCAGGTAGTCGAGGGCGCTGACGTCAAAGGCGCGCAGCGCATAGCGGTCGTAGGCCGTGGTGAAGATCACGGCCGGCGCTTGCGCGAGCGCCGCCAGCAGATCGAAGCCGCTGCCATCGGGCATGTGCACGTCGAGGAACACCAGCTCCGGCGCCAGCGCCGCGATCTGCTGCAAGCCTTCCTGCACATTGGCCGCTTCGCCGACCACGCTGACCCATGGATGCTCGAGCAGCAGGCGGCGCAACTCGTCGCGCGCCAGCCGTTCATCGTCGATGATCATCACGCGCATGTCTTCTCCCGGGGTAGTGTGACGGTGGCGATGACCCAGCCATCGTGTTCGGCCAGGCGGCAGGTGGCGCCCGCGCCAAACAGCAGATGCAGGCGCTGGCCGGCATTGGCCAGGCCCACGCGCGTCGAGCCGCTGTCGGCTGCCAGCTTGCCCTGGTTCGCCACGCGCAGCAGCACCGTGTCATCGGCGCGGCGCGCCTCGATGCGCACGGCGCAGGGGCCGGTGCTGCGCTCGACGCCATGCTTGATGGCGTTTTCGACCAGGGTTTGCAGCAGCATCGGCGGCAGTGCCACGGCCTCGAGGCCGGGGTCGATATCCTGGCTCAGTTGCAGCCGCTCTTCAAAGCGCAGCTTTTCCATGCCGAGATAGGCTTGCAGCGCGGCCAGCTCGGCGTCGAGCCGTACCGTGCCGGACAAGCCCGTCTGCAGATTGTGGCGCATCATGGCGGCCAGCTGGTTCATGGCGCGCGCGGCCGCCTGCACGTCCTGGAACATCAGCGCGCGGATGCTGTTCATGCTGTTGAAGAAAAAGTGGGGATTGACTTGCGCCTGCAAGGCGCGCAATTCGGCGTCCTTGACATGGATTTCCAGCTGCAGCTTGTCGAACGCCAGCCGCGTGGCGTGGCGGCGCGCCAGCGCCAGGGTGTACAGCAGCGTCCACAGCGCGAACACGATATACCAGATCACCGTCAGGATCGCCACGGTGGCCGGCAGTTCGGCGCGGTCCTGCAGCAGGGCGCCGTTGCGGAACAGCAGCTCGGCCAGCAGCACGGCGCCCGTTTGCAGCACGCTGAGCAGCAGCAGGCCGGCGCCGATGCGCGCCAGCGGCAATCTGTCTTGCGCTCCCTTGATCCAGCCATGGCGCCGCAGGTGGTTGCGCCAGCCGTGCGACAGGCCCAGGCCCGTCAGCGCGCAAAAGACCTTGGCCACCGAGAACCACAGCACCTGGTCTGTGTAGCCGCCGCCCCAGGAGGCGTACACGCCCAGCGCCGCCAGCGCGCCCCAGCCGGCGCACTGCGCGATCCAGTAGTCGCGCGGCGTGCGCACGGTCAGGCTTGTTGCAGCGCGATGGTGCCGAACGTGGTCGGCGTCGAGCACGGCTCTTCATCGAAGGCGATGTCGCCCATGGGGCTGGCCACGCCGTCCGCTTGCAAATCCTTGAAGCCGAACAGTTTCGGATCCATCAAGTGCGATGGCGCCACGTTCGACAGGGCCGAGAAGATGCTTTCCACGCGGCCGGGGAATTTCTTGTCCCATTCGCGCATCAGGCCCTTGATCTGCTTGCGCTGCAGATTTTCCTGCGAACCGCACAGGTCGCATGGAATGATGGGGAAGCCTTTGACTTCCGCATAGCGCTGCGTGTCTTCTTCCTTCACGTAGGCCATCGGGCGGATGACGATGTGCTTGCCGTCGTCCGATTGCAGCTTGGCCGGCATGCCTTTCAGTTTGCCACCGAAGAACATGTTCAGGAAGAACGTTTCCAGGATGTCATCGCGGTGGTGGCCCAGGGCGATCTTGTTGGCGCCCAGCTCGTCGGCCACGCGGTACAGGATGCCGCGGCGCAGGCGCGAGCACAGTGAGCAGGTGGTTTTGCCTTCCGGGATCAAACGCTTGACGATGCTGTAGGTATCCTGGTTTTCGATGTGGAAGGCCACGCCCAGTTCCGTCAGGTAGGCGGGCAGGATTTCCGGCGGGAAGTTCGGCTGTTTCTGGTCCAGGTTGACGGCGACGATGTCGAAGTGAATCGGCGCGCGTTCGCGCAAGGTCATCAAAATGTCCAGCAGCGCGTAGCTATCCTTGCCGCCGGACAGGCAGACCATCACCTTGTCGCCGTCTTCGATCATATTAAAATCGCCGATGGCTTGCCCCACCAGGCGGCACAAACGCTTGTGCAGCTTGTTGTTTTCCAGGGCGATCTTTTCCGCCTTCTTGCGCGCCAGTTTCTGCGCTTCCACGTTGGCCGGGAATTCCACGGCCGTTGTCGTCGTTTCCATGACTGCGGTGTCGTTCATATTGCTCATGCTTCATCCTTGATCTTGAATACTTCCACGCCCACGCCTTCGCAGTCGGGATACACGTCCGGTTTCATGCTTGATACGCGCGCGGCGCGCACGCGCGGGTGCGCCAGCATGGCGGCCAGCACGTCGTCGACCAGGCTTTCCTGCAGCTGCACGTGGCCTTGCGCCATGCGTTTGGCGATGGTTTCGCGCATGAAGTCGTAATCGACCACTTCTTCCAGCTGGTCATCCTTGGGCGTCGACAGGGCCAGGGGAATGTACAGGTCGACGTTGATGAGGACGCGCTGCTCGCCCTTTTTCTCGAAGTCGTAGACGCCGATGTTGATGAGGACTTCGTAATTGCGCAGGAACAGGCGGCGGCAATCGGCCAGGCGAGGGTGGAACAGGGCGGACGACATAGTTTTACCTTTTAGGGAATGCTGGAATGCTGGAATGCTGGTTGTTTGGTGTGGCTGCTGATTATTTGGTCAAAAACATGACGTCGCGCGGCAAACCGATCAAATGCTGGCCGCCATCGACCAGCAGGGTCGTGCCCGTCAGCGCGCGCGCGCCGGCCACGTAACAGACGCTGTCGGCCACATCTTCTGGCGTGCTGGAGCGTCCCAGCGGCGTGTTTTCATGCGCCTTGGCAAAGTTCGCTTGCGTCTGCTCGCCGGAAACCATGGTGATGCCGGGGGCGATGCCCACCACGCGCACTTTCGGCGCCAGCGCCTGGGCCAGCATGGTGGTCGCCGACAACAGCGCCGCCTTGGACAGGGTGTACGACAAAAAATCAGGATTGAGATTGTACAGTTTTTGATCCAGCAAGTTGATGACCACGGCTTGCCCGCCTGCCGGGGTGGCCTGGTACAGCGCCTGCGCCAGCAGGATGGGGGCGGCCAGGTTGGCGTGCATGTGGGCGTCGAGCGCGGTGAAGGAAAAATCGCCCGCATTGTCGTATTCAAACAACGATGCGTTGTTGACCACACAAGTAACGGGCCCCAGCGCCGCCTGCGCCTGCGGCAACAGCTGGCGCACGGCGTCTTCCTGCGCCAGGTCGCAGGGGAACGCGTGCGCGCGGCGGCCCAGCGCGGCGATTTCCGCCACCAGACTGAGCGCTTCCTCGCGCGAGTCGCGGTAATGCACGGCGATATCCCAGCCGTCGCGCGCCAGGCCCAGGGCGATGGCGCGGCCGAGCCGGCGCGCGGCGCCCGTGACGAGGGCGACGCGGGGAGTGCTGTCGAATGGCGTTGTCGTTGCTTCTGTCATGTCTTTGCTATGGTTGAGATATTCGGTGGACGCCACACTGGCGGCATGCGCCGCCGATTCGCTACAATGCGGGAATGTCTCTTCCCGCACCCGATAGCGACGCGCTGGCCGCGTCCCATGCCTTGCAGCACCAGATTGCCGCCGAAATCGCGCGCAATGACGGCGCCATTCCCTTTGTCCGCTTCATGGAGCTGGCGCTGTATGCGCCTGACCTCGGCTATTACAGCGGCGGCGCCGCCAAGCTGGGCAAAGATGGCGATTTTACAACCGCGCCGGAGATTTCGCCCCTGTTCGGCGCCACCCTGGCCCATGTGGCAGCCGCTATTATGGCGCAAACGGCCCCCCGCATCCTCGAATTCGGCGCCGGCACGGGCAAGCTGGCCTGCGATATCCTGACGGAAGCGGCGCAGGCCGGCATCGCCATTGAACAGTATGCGATCGTCGAATTGTCCGGCGAATTGCGCGCGCGCCAGGAGCTGGCGCTGGCCGGCTTCCCGCAAGTGGTGTGGCTCGACGGTTTCCCCGACAGTTTCGAGGGCGCCGTGTTCGGCAATGAAGTGCTCGACGCCATGCCCGTCAACCTGATCAGCAAGACGCCTGCCGGCTGGTGCGAACTCGACGTCAGCATTGCCGACGGCCAGTTCGTGTTTGTCGAACGGCTTGCCGGCGATGACGTGGCCGCGCAGATCGCCGCCCAGGTGCCGGACGCCGATGCCTTGCCGGTCGGCTATGTCACGGAAATTCATGGCGTGGCCTGCGGCTTCATGCGCTCGCTGGCGCGCATGCTGACCAATGGCAAGGGCGGCGCGGCCGTGCTGTTCGATTACGGTTTTCCTGCGCACGAGTATTACCTGGACTTGCGCGCCACGGGCACCCTGATGTGCCATTACCGCCATCATGCCCACGCGGAACCGTTTTATCTGCCCGGTTTGCAGGACATCACGGCCCACGTCGACTTTACGGCCATGGCGGTGGCGGCGCAGGATGCCGGCCTTGACGTGCTCGCCTATATGAACCAGGCGTCCTTCCTGCTGGGCGCGGGCCTCGGCGATTTGCTGCTGCGCACCGATCCGCAGCAGGTCAAGACTTATTTGCCGCAAGCCAGCGCCGTGCAAAAGCTGGTGTCGCCGGCCGAGATGGGTGAATTGTTCAAGGTGCTGGTGGTGGGGCACCAGGTGGCGTTGCCGGAAGCGCTGTTGTCCAGCGACCGCAGTCACCGCCTGTAAGCGCCCGCAATATCAAGGCAGGGCAGTGCCGCCCTGCAATTTCCTGTCCGCCAGTGGTTATTATCTTGTCATATCGTATATGATGACCGACACAGCACGGTTCCATCCTGCAAGAACCCGTCGCCGCGCACCGATTTCAAGATAGAACGATGGGAAAGATACACACACACTATGACAACCTGAAAGTGGCGCGCCTGGCGCCGCAGGAAGTCATACGTGCCGCGTACAAAGCCCTCAGCCAGAAATACCACCCGGACAAGAATCCCGGCGACGAAAAGGCCGCCCGCATCATGGCGATCCTCAACAGCGCCTATGGCACCTTGTCCGATCCCCAGCGCCGCAAGGAACACGACGAGTGGATCGCCGCCGAGGAGTGGGAAATCGAATGGCTGGAAAGCACCCACCAGGAAGAAGGCAAGAGCCGCGATGGCCGCGCGAAAGGCCATGCCCAGCCGCATGAACACACGTGGGCGCAGGATGTGCCGCCGCCGAAGGGCAAGGCGCGGCGCGGCTTGCAACCCGTCTGGCGCAACTGGCGCTGGTGGCTGAGTTTGCTAGTCTGCCTGCTGCTGGGCTGGCTGGGCGCCTTGCTGATGCTCGATACGTCGCAGCCCGTGCCTGCCGCGCTGGCGTCGGCCTGGAGCGGCCTGGCCCGCGACGGCGCCCAGCCCCATGCGGAAACAGCCACGTCTGCGGCCAGTGCCGCCTCGTCGCCATCGAAAGGCGAGGCCGTGGCCGTCGATAGCTGGGCCGTGGGCAAGCCGTATGCGCCCGAACCCCCGCAAGCGAAGACGCCCGAGATCCGCGTGCTGGCCGTGTCCCAGCTGAGCCTGAAAGGCGTCCCGCCCGCCTGTGATGGGGCCGGCAAAGCCGAGTCCCCATCGCTGGTGGCGCCGAATGGCGAACCCTGGCCGGCCCATTCCGGCTATGTCGATGGTTTCCCGATTGGTAACAAGGGGGATGAACTGGCCGTGAGCATCGACAACAGCGGCAATGCCGCGCCCGTGTTCGTCAAGCTGTATGACACGGAGCGGCGCTCGAACGTGCGCTACCTGTATATCCTCGCGTACGACAAGCTGCTGGTGGAGCAGCTCAGCGCGGGCAAGTATGAAGTGCGCTACCAGGCCGTCGGGCCAGGCCAGGACAATTGCGGCGGCGCCACGCGCAGCGGCGCCTCGGCCTCGTCGCCGTCCGCCAGCGAAGGCGGTACGCAGAATCCTGTTGTAAGCAGCATCTAATCTGATTATGCTTGATAGGCGTCAACGCAGCGTCCACATCGAACTTATCCATTAGGAGTATTCATGACCGACCTCAAAGCCGATGCAGATGATAACTGGCTGCTCGACGAAGATGAGCCGGTGGCCAGTCCTGCCGGGCTGGCCGCGCCCGACCAGCGCCTGTGGCGTGTCCTGATCGTCGATGACGACGTCGATGTGCATGCGGTCACGCGGCTGGCGCTGCGCAATGTCAGTTTCAAGGGGCGTGAACTGGAACTGTTTTCCGCCTACAGCGGCCGTGAAGGGTACGAGATCCTGCGCGACACGCCCGATATCGCGCTGGTGCTGCTCGACGTGGTGATGGAAACGGATGATGCGGGCCTGATCCTCGCCAAGCGCATCCGCGCCGACCTGAACAACTCCATCGTGCGCGTCGTGCTGCGCACGGGCCAGCCGGGCCAGGCGCCCGAGCAGCGCGTCATCATCGAATACGACATCAACGATTACAAGGCCAAGACGGAACTGACGACGCAAAAGCTGTTTACCACCGTCATTTCGGCCCTGCGCGCCTACGAGAGCCTGATGATGCTCGAACGCAGCCGCATCGGCCTGGGCAAGATCCTCGCCGGCGCCACCAATCTGTACCAGATCCATTCCCTGCGCGAATTCGCTTCCGGCGTGCTGAACCAGGTCAGCGCCATCCTCGACGTAGGCGCCGACGGCGTGCTGTGCCTGATGCAGGGCGGCGCCGGGCGGCCCGAGGTGGTCGCCGCCACGGGCACGTATGCCGTGCTGGCCGAAGCGGAAGCCTTGCCGGCCGACCATGCCCTCACGCCCACCATCGCCAAGGCGTTCGCGGAAAAGCGCAGCCAGTTCGAGCATCCGGCCAATGTGCTGTTCATTCATACGGAAGGCAACCGCGAGCTGGCCATTTCCGTTACGCCGCCGTGGCCGCTGGCGCAGATCCAGCGCGATCTGCTGGAAGTGTTTTGCCAGCGCATCGCCGCCGCCTTCGACAACCTGTACATGTTCGGCCAGCTGCGCAAGGCGCAGGAAGCGACCGTGGTGGCGCTGGCCGACCTGGCCGAGTTCCGCGACAGCGACACGGGCGGCCACGTGCGGCGCGTGCAGCTGTTGTCCGACGCCATCGCCCGGCGCATGCAGCAGCGCGGCGTGTACGCCGACGAGCTCAGCCCGCAGCTGCTCGACATGATCGGCCTGGCCAGCATTCTGCACGACGTGGGCAAGGTGGCCACGCCGGATGCCGTGCTGCTCAAGCCGGGCAAGCATACGGATGAGGAACGGGCGCAGATGCAGCTGCACGCCGGCGTCGGTCGCAGCATATTGGAACGGGCCGCCAACATGGTCGACGGCGTCAGCTACCTGACGTATGGCGCGCAGATCGCCGGCGGCCACCACGAACACTTCGATGGCGCCGGTTATCCGAACGGCCTGAAAGGGCGCGACATTCCCGTGGCCGCGCGCATCGTTGCCGTGGTCGATGTTTTTGACGCCTTGCTGCACGAGCGGCCGTACAAGGAGCCGTGGCCGTATCCGCAGGTGCGCGAATACATCGAGCAGCGCAGCGGCAGCCAGTTCGATCCGGAAGTGGTGACGGCGCTGCTGGAGCTGATCGACCACGAGCCGCAACTGTGGCATCCGGAGCACGCCAGCGCTTGAGCCGCCACTTCGTTGGCATTTTTCGGCACGCCGCCATTCCCTTGCGCGCGGCGCCGTCATATACTCGGCAGCCTCATGCTGGCTGGCGCCACGCACCAGTGTGGCGCGCCGCGGAGTTTTCGGACATCACGACATGAAAGAACTCAAGGGCCTCAGCGCGCTGATCATCGAGCCGCATCCGGGCATGCGCGCCAGCCTGCACAATATGCTCAACCTGTGCGGCCTGGCGAAGATCGATGACGCGGCCAGTTCCGGCCAGGCGATCCGCATGCTGGGCAGCAAATCGTATGATCTGATCCTGTGCGAATACGATCTCGACGGCGGGCAGGATGGCCAGCAGATGCTGGAAGACTTGCGCCACCACAAATTGATGCATGCCTCGACCATGTTCTTCATGGTCACGGGCGAAGGCAGCTTCGCCAAGGTGGTCAGCGCCGTCGAACTGCTGCCCACCGATTACATCCTCAAACCTTTTACCGCTGACAACATGCTCGAGCGCATCGGCCGCGCGCTGGACAAGCGCAATGCCTTCGTGCCCGTGTATGAACTGATCGACGTGGGCAATGAGCGCGCGGCGATTGCCGCCTGCGCCGAGGGCGCCAGCCTGTATCCCCGTTATGCCACCGATTTCCTGCGCCTGCGCGCGGAACTGCATTTGCTGCTGGGCGAGGCGGCCGACGCCGAACCGATCTACGCGGGCCTGTACCAGGCCAAGTCCATCGGCTGGGCGCGTCTGGGGCAGGCCAAGACGCAGTTCCTGCTGGGGGAATACGAAGCGGCGCAGGGCACGCTGGAAGGGCTGCTGGAAAACAACAAGCGTTTTCTCGACGCGTATGACTGGCTGGCGCGCACGCATCTGGCGCAAGGCAAGCCGGACCTGGCGCAGGAGGCCCTGAGTGTAGCGGTGGCCCTGTCGCCGCATGCCGTGCGCCGCTTGCGCCGTCTGGGTGAGGCGGCCCTGGCGGCCGACGATATCGAGATGGCGGAAAAATCCCTCAAATTGGTGGTCAGCAAGGCCAAGTATTCGGAATTCCGCGACCCGGAAGACCATGTGCGCCTGGTGCAGACCCTGGTGCGCAAGGGCGACCCGCTGCAGGCGGGCGCCGTGATCCGCGACCTCGACAAGTCGATGGGCGGACAAAAGAATGCGGAACTGTGCAGCGCCCTGTGCAGCGCCATGCTGCATGCGCATACGGGCAACGAGGAGCGCCTGCAGCAATCGCTGGACGCGGCGCTGGCCGCCAACCGCCACAGCGTGGGCGGCTCGACCATGCTGAAAACGGAACTGGCGCGCCATTGCCTGGCGCATGGGCGCGAGGATGGGGCGGCCGAGGTGATGCGCGAAGTCATGCGCAACGCGCCCGACAGCGCCGCCATGACGCGCGCCATGGCCGTGTTTGAACAGGCGGGACGCGAAGAGCTGGCCAAGGCGCTGGCGCGGCAAAGCCGCCAGGAAGTGGCCGCCATGGTGGCGGCAGGCGCAGCCAGGGCGGGAGAGGGCGATTTCCGCGGCGCCGTCGACCTGATGGGCGAAGCCGTCACGCGCTTGCCCGATAATCCGCAAGTGGTCTTCAATGCGGCCGTGGCCGTGCTGAAATGCCTGGAGCACGAGGGATGGGATGAACGCATGGGACAGCAGGCGCTGACGTTTATCGCCGGCGTGCGCCGCCTGGACCCGCGCAATCCCAAATTGCCCGTGCTGTCGGGCCTGCATCAGCAGTTGTTGCGCAAATATAAGCCTTTGGGCATCTCCTGGATGCATCCGCCTGATGCCCGCTAAAGGGGGAAATGCGGGGCGAATGACGGAAAAATGCGGCTTCCCGGCAGGGGCGATAAAAAAAATCCAAAAAAAGAAGACTTTTTCTCGCCAACCCTTGCACATTCTCAAATCGGGAGCTTATAATCACGCCCCGAAGCAGCCAACTTCTTCTTTATACGCAAATGCAGCAGTCAGGCATCAGTAAATAAGGTTGACAGTTGTGAGTAGATGCTTCATACTCTGCGGTTCCCGCGGAGGGGTGGCCGAGTGGTTAAAGGCGACAGACTGTAAATCTGTTCTCTATGAGTACGCTGGTTCGAATCCAGCCCCCTCCACCAAGTTTTTGCAAGGAAAACTGGGTAGTAGCAAAAAGCAAGTGAAGATAAAGTGAACGATACCTCGCGGGTGTAGCTCAATGGTAGAGCAGAAGCCTTCCAAGCTTACGACGAGGGTTCGATTCCCTTCACCCGCTCCAGTTTCCGTTCAGATGCTTGATGCATCGCATGCAACAAATTACAGCCCTTGTAGCTCAGTGGTAGAGCACTCCCTTGGTAAGGGAGAGGCCACGTGTTCGATCCACGTCAAGGGCACCAGAATTCGCAGCAGGCAGCACAGAAGCAATTCAAACCAGACCGTCGGGCGTGTGCCTGAGCAATCTAATCAAATCATTAGGAGTTCAAAATGGCAAAAGGTAAATTCGAACGGACCAAGCCGCACGTCAACGTCGGCACCATCGGCCACGTCGACCACGGTAAAACCACGCTGACCGCTGCAATCGCAACGGTTCTGTCGAAGAAATTCGGCGGCGAAGCTAAAGCATACGACCAGATCGATGCAGCACCAGAAGAAAAAGCGCGCGGTATCACGATTAACACCGCTCACGTCGAGTACGAAACGGAAACGCGTCACTACGCGCACGTTGACTGCCCAGGCCACGCCGATTACATCAAAAACATGATTACCGGTGCTGCCCAGATGGACGGCGCGATCCTGGTGTGCTCCGCAGCTGACGGCCCAATGCCACAGACCCGCGAACACATCCTGCTGGCCCGCCAAGTTGGCGTTCCATACATCATCGTGTTCCTGAACAAGTGCGACCTGGTCGACGACGCAGAGCTGCTGGAACTGGTTGAAATGGAAGTGCGCGAGCTGTTGTCGAAGTACGAATTCCCAGGCGACGACCTGCCTATCATCAAAGGTTCGGCACGTATGGCGCTGGAAGGCAAAGAAGGCGAAATGGGCGTTGACGCGGTTCTGCGTCTGGCCGATGCGCTGGATGCTTACATCCCAACGCCAGAGCGCGCTGTTGACGGTGCTTTCCTGATGCCAGTGGAAGACGTGTTCTCGATCTCGGGTCGCGGTACCGTTGTGACCGGTCGTATCGAGCGCGGCATTGTTAAAGTCGGCGAAGAGATCGAAATCGTTGGTATCACCGATACCGTCAAAACGACTTGCACCGGCGTGGAAATGTTCCGCAAACTGCTGGACCAAGGTCAAGCAGGCGACAACGTTGGTCTGCTGCTGCGCGGCACCAAGCGTGAAGACGTGCAACGTGGTCAAGTTCTGGCCAAGCCAGGCTCGATCAAGCCGCATGCACACTTCACCGGTGAGATCTATGTTCTGTCGAAAGACGAAGGCGGCCGTCATACGCCATTCTTCAACAACTATCGTCCACAGTTCTACTTCCGCACGACGGACGTAACTGGTTCGATCGAGTTGCCAGCAGACAAAGAAATGGTCATGCCAGGCGATAACGTGTCGATCACCGTCAAGCTGATCAACCCGATCGCGATGGAAGAAGGTCTGCGCTTCGCTATCCGTGAAGGCGGCCGTACCGTCGGCGCCGGCGTGGTTGCAAAAATCCTCGCATAAGGAAATGTTATGCTTCCACCCGGGGCGTCCTGGGTGGTAGAATAGCACTCCTCGAAAGTTTTACGTAGGGACGTAGCTCAATTGGCAGAGCGTCGGTCTCCAAAACCGAAGGTTGGGGGTTCGATGCCCTCCGTCCCTGCCACCGTCAAGGTGCAGGGCACCGAAAGTAGAAAAATGTCAAATCAATCCGTGCAAACCGTTAGCACGTCGAGTGACAAGATAAAAGTCGCGCTGGCAATAGTGGCTGCGATTGCAGGAGTAGTCGGGTTTTATTACCTGGCAGGCCAACCAGCTCTGGTGCGTGCAAGCGCGCTTGTGGCTGGTTTGGTTATTGCTGTTGCGCTCTTGTATATCTCGACGACCGGCCGTGAATTTCTCAATTTCGCCAAAGAAGCTGTGCGCGAAACCAAGAAAGTCGTTTGGCCTACCCGCAAAGAAGCCACGCAGATTACTGCGATCGTGTTTGCCTTTGTGCTGGTCATGGCGATTTTCCTGTGGGGCACGGATAAATTGCTCGAGTTTTTGTTGTATGACGTAATTCTGGGTTGGAAAAAATAATGAGCGAAAATGTGCATGATGAAGCGGCGGACGAGTCCGTTCCGGGCGACGCTCCGGTAGCGGACACTGGTGCAGCGCTGAGCGTGCCAGTCAGCAGCAAGCGCTGGTATGTCGTGCATGCTTATTCCGGCATGGAAAAAAGCGTCATGCGCGCACTGACCGAGCGCATCGAGCGCGCGGGCATGCAAGACCAGTTCGGCCAGATCCTGGTGCCGATCGAAGAAGTTGTCGAAGTCAAAAATGGTGTGAAGTCCGTCACCGAACGTCGTTTCTATCCTGGCTATGTGCTGGTTGAAATGGAAATGACGGACGAGAGCTGGCACTTGGTCAAGAACACCAGCAAGGTTACCGGTTTCATTGGTGGCAAGTCGAACAAGCCGACGCCGATCTCCGCGCGCGAAATCGACGGCATCATGAAGCAGATGCAGGAAGGTGTTGAAAAGCCCCGTCCAAAAACCTTGTACGAAGTGGGCGAGCAAGTCCGCATCAAGGATGGTCCGTTCACCGACTTCAACGGCAATGTCGAAGAAGTCAACTACGAGAAATCCAAAGTACGCGTCTCGGTCACCATTTTCGGCCGCGCTACTCCGGTAGAGCTCGAATTCGGCCAGGTCGAAAAAGTTTAAGTTGTATCAGCGCCACCAGGAGCGTCGCGGCAGTCTCAGCGAAATCCGGTCAGAGGAGCCCCGCCAGGGTAGGATCGGCGGGGCGCTACTACTCAATCCAAGATAGGAGCCATCATGGCAAAGAAAATCATTGGTTTTATCAAGCTGCAAGTGCCAGCTGGTAAAGCAAACCCATCCCCACCAATCGGTCCAGCTCTGGGTCAACGTGGTCTGAACATCATGGAATTCTGCAAGGCCTTCAATGCACAGACCCAAGGTCTGGAGCCAGGCATGCCGATTCCAGTCGTGATCACCGCGTTCGCTGACAAGTCCTTCACCTTCGTGATGAAGACGCCTCCAGCAACCTACCTGATCAAAAAAGCTGCTGCGATCACCAAAGGTTCGCCGAAGCCACATACCGACAAAGTCGGTACGCTGACCCGCGCACAAGCTGAAGAAATCGCTAAATTGAAAACCCCTGATCTGACCGCTGCCGACATGGATGCTGCTGTACGCACCATCGCTGGTTCCGCTCGTTCGATTGGTATCACGGTGGAAGGTGTTGTATAATGGCTAAGTTATCCAAACGTATCAAGGCTTTGAAAGCCAAAGTCGACCGTACCAAAGTGTACGCTTTCGACAACGCTGTCGCTCTGATCAAAGAGTGCGCAACGGCCAAGTTCAATGAATCGATCGACGTATCGGTACAACTGGGTGTTGATCCTAAGAAATCCGACCAAGTGGTGCGCGGCTCCGTCGTGCTGCCAGCTGGTACCGGCAAAACCGTACGCGTGGCTGTATTCGCGTCGGGCGAAAAAGCGGAAGCGGCCAAAGCAGCTGGCGCCGACATCGTTGGTATGGAAGACCTGGCTGAGCAGATCAAAGCCGGCGACATGCCTTTCGACATCGTTATCGCTTCGCCAGATACCATGCGTATCGTTGGTACCCTGGGTCAGATCCTGGGCCCACGCGGCATGATGCCTAACCCGAAAGTTGGCACTGTTACTCCTGACGTCGCTACCGCCGTGAAAAACGCGAAAGCTGGTCAAGTTCAGTACCGTACCGACAAATCCGGTATCATCCACGCTACCATCGGCCGTAAATCGTTCGCTGACGCAGATCTGAAGTCGAATCTGGTCGCACTGATCGACGCACTGAACAAAGCCAAGCCAGCATCGAGCAAAGGCGTGTACCTGCGCAAAGTTTCGCTGTCGTCGACCATGGGCGCTGGCGTCCGTGTTGATCAGGCTAGCCTGGCAGCTTAAGTAACAGAATCAAGTCCTGTAGCGCCTTCGGGCGCTGCGGGCGCATCTTTGGGCTGTCTGTCCGGTGTTCGCACCAGGCAGGCAGACAATCAAAGACCGTTGGGCCGACTGTGATCGCACATGCAGAAGGTTAATAGGCTTGCCGGCAACGGCAAGTGCCCAACGCAGATGGTGTACCCGAACAAGTTTTGTAGTCCTCATGCTGCGTGAATCCATCCGCTCAGTTTAGTACTTCTTGACTTCGGACGCCGTGTTCGAACCGATGCAAGGCGCTCAACCACTCGGTTGTGATTGCCGAACATCATTTAAGGAGGTTGACCGTGAGTCTCAATCTGAATGACAAAAAGGCCGTCGTCGCCGAAGTTTCCGCACAAGTAGCAAATGCGCAAACGATCGTCGTGGCCGAATATCGTGGCATCCAGGTTGGTCACTTGACGCAACTGCGTGCTAAAGCGCGTGCCCAAGGCGTGTACCTGCGTGTGTTGAAAAACACTCTGGCTCGTCGCTCCGTTGAAGGTACCGCATTCGCCAGCCTGGCAGATGCCATGACCGGCCCGTTGATCTACTCGATCTCGGCCGATGCCGTTGCAGCAGCTAAAGTCATCGCTGACTTCGCTAAAACCAACGACAAACTGGTCATCAAAGCAGGTAACTACGCAGGCAAGCCGCTGGATACAGCTGCTGTCACCGCGTTGGCGAGCATTCCTAGCCGTGAAGTCCTCATTTCGCAGTTGTTGGGCGTTATGCTGGCTCCGGTTTCGGGCTTTGCACGTGGTCTGGCTGCCCTGGCAGCGAAAAAAGGCGAAGGCGCCGAAGCTCCTGCAGAAGCAGCAGCAGAAGAAGCCCCAGCAGCCGCTTAATTGCGCGCGCTTTTTTCTCTCAGTACCAATCTGATGTAACTAACGTAATAAATTTAGGAGTTTCAAAATGGCAATTAGCAAAGACGATATCCTGGAAGCAGTTAGCGCCATGTCCGTAATGGACCTGAACGACCTGGTTAAAGCATTCGAAGAAAAATTCGGCGTGTCCGCAGCAGCAATGGCTTCGGCCGGTCCTGCAGCAGGCCCAGCAGCAGCTGCTGAAGAACAAACCGAATTCAACGTCATCCTTGACACCTTCGGCGCAAACAAAGTTGGCGTTATTAAAGCAGTTCGCGAAATCACCGGCCTGGGCTTGAAAGAAGCTAAAGACCTGGTCGATGGCGCACCAAAAACTGTGAAAGAAGCAGTGTCGAAAGCTGACGCTGAAGCAGCACAGAAGAAACTGGTAGAAGCCGGCGCAACCGCTTCGATCAAGTAATATCTGTACCGGCGGCAGTTAGCGCCCGAGTCAAAGTCTGAGGTTTCCCCTCGCAAGGGGGGAAATCCGACTTTGGCTCCTTTGTCGTCTGCATCGTATTTGTCATGTAGTTGTAGCAGCAGTTTTTATTCGATTCAAGCCGGAAAGCAGAGCCTTGAGGTTTCGTCTGTGTCACACGCAGCGGTGCAAACGAACACTTGCAAAACCTGAATTTTCTATCCTTTCTGTCACTCACGGAGTGTCCATGCACTACTCATTTACTGAGAAGAAACGCATTCGCAAATCATTCGCGAAGCGCGCCAACGTTCACCACGTTCCGTTCCTGCTGGCGACCCAGCTCGAGTCTTATCATAGCTTCTTGCAAGAGGACATAGCACCGTCCGGCCGCAAGAATGATGGCCTGCAGTCGGCTTTCACTTCGATTTTCCCTATCGTGTCGCACAATGGTTTTGCGCGTCTCGAATTCTTGTCGTACGTTCTGGGCGATCCTGCCTTTGACGTCAAAGAATGTCAACAACGTGGCCTGACGTTCGCGTCGCCGCTGCGCGCGAAAGTGCGCCTGGTGATCCTGGACAAGGAATCGCCAACCAAGCCCGTCGTCAAAGAGATGAAGGAACAGGAAGTCTACATGGGCGAATTGCCGCTCATGACGACCACCGGTTCGTTTGTTATCAACGGCACGGAGCGGGTTATCGTTTCCCAGCTGCACCGTTCGCCTGGCGTGTTCTTCGAGCACGACCGCGGCAAGACCCACTCGTCCGGTAAACTGCTGTTCTCCGCGCGTATCATTCCTTACCGCGGTTCGTGGCTGGACTTCGAGTTCGACCCGAAAGACATCCTGTTCTTCCGCGTCGACCGCCGCCGCAAGATGCCAGTAACGATCCTGCTCAAAGCCATCGGCATGTCGCATGAGCAAATCCTGGCGAACTTCTTCGTCTTCGACAATTTCAACCTGCGCTCCGAAGGCGCGGAAATGGAATTCGTCTCCGAGCGTCTGCGCGGCGAAGTGGCGCGTTTCGACATCGTCGACAAGTCGGGCAAGACCCTGGTGCTGAAAGACAAGCGTATCAACGCGAAACACGTGCGTGATATCGAAGCTGCCGGCATCAAGCACATTTCCGTACCGGAAGACTACCTGCTGGGCCGCGTATTGGCGAAGAACATCGTCGATGGCGATACCGGTGAAGTCGTCGCTTCCGCGAACGATGAGCTGACCGAAGATCTGTTGGGCCGCCTGCGCGACGCCAACATTTCCGAAATCCAGACTTTGTACACGAACGACCTGGATCAGGGCGCCTACATCTCGCAAACCCTGCGTATCGACGACACCGCCGATCAGATGGCTGCGAAAGTGGCGATCTACCGCATGATGCGTCCAGGCGAACCGCCAACGGAAGACTCCGTTGAAGCGCTGTTCAATGGCCTGTTCTACAACTCGGACCGCTACGACCTGTCGGCCGTGGGCCGCATGAAGTTCAACCGCCGCATTGGCCGCGATGAACTGACCGGCGCCATGACCCTGTCGAACGAAGACGTGTTGGCCGTGATCAAGATCCTGGTGGAACTGCGCAATGGCCGCGGCGAAGTCGACGATATCGATCACCTGGGTAACCGTCGCGTACGTTGCGTGGGCGAACTGGCCGAAAATCAATTCCGCGCCGGCCTGGTGCGTGTTGAGCGCGCCGTCAAGGAACGCCTCGGCCAAGCCGAAGCGGACAACCTGATGCCGCACGACCTGATCAACTCGAAGCCGATTTCGGCCGCGATTCGCGAGTTCTTCGGTTCGTCCCAGCTGTCGCAGTTTATGGACCAAACCAATCCTCTGTCGGAAATTACCCACAAGCGCCGCGTATCGGCTCTGGGACCCGGCGGTCTGACACGCGAACGCGCCGGCTTTGAAGTGCGCGACGTGCATCCGACCCACTACGGCCGCGTCTGCCCGATCGAGACACCGGAAGGTCCGAACATTGGTCTGATCAACTCGCTGGCTCTGTATGCCCGCCTGAATGAATACGGCTTCCTGGAAACCCCGTACCGCAAGGTCGAAGGCTCCAAGATTACCGATCAGATCGACTACCTGTCCGCCATCGAAGAAGGCCGCTACATCATCGCTCAGGCGAATGCGACCATCAACGACGAAGGCATGCTGTCCGATGAACTGGTCTCGGCCCGTGAAGCCGGCGAAACCATCCTGGTCTCCCCAGAGCGCATCCAGTACATGGACGTGGCGCCTGGTCAGATCGTTTCCGTCGCTGCCTCGCTGATTCCGTTCCTCGAACACGATGATGCAAACCGTGCATTGATGGGCGCCAACATGCAACGCCAGGCTGTGCCTTGCTTGCGTCCGGAAAAAGCGCTGGTCGGTACCGGTATCGAACGCACCGTTGCGGTCGACTCGGGCACCACCGTGCAAGCGCTGCGTGGCGGTATCGTCGATTACATCGATGCGGGCCGTGTTGTGATTCGCGTCAACGATGACGAAGCGACCGCTGGTGAAGTGGGCGTCGACATCTACAACCTGATCAAGTACACCCGTTCGAACCAGAACACCAACATCAATCAGCGTCCTATCGTGCAAGTGGGCGACCGTGTTGCCAAGCGCGACGTGATCGCCGACGGCGCATCGACCGACCTGGGTGAATTGGCGCTGGGCCAGAACATGACCGTGGCCTTCATGCCATGGAATGGTCTGAACTTCGAAGATTCGATCCTGATCTCGGAAAACGTCGTCAAGGACGACCGCTACACCTCGATTCACATCGAAGAGTTGTCGGTTGTTGCTCGTGACACGAAACTGGGCGCGGAAGAAATTACGCGCGACATCTCGAACCTGGCTGAAAACCAGCTGGCTCGTCTGGATGAATCCGGTATCGTCTACATCGGCGCGGAAGTACAAGCCGGCGACACCCTGGTTGGTAAAGTGACGCCGAAAGGCGAAACCCAGCTGACCCCGGAAGAGAAGCTGCTGCGCGCGATTTTCGGCGAAAAAGCTTCGGACGTGAAAGACACGTCGCTGCGCGTGCCTTCGGGCATGATCGGTACCGTGATCGACGTGCAAGTCTTCACCCGTGAAGGCATCGTGCGCGACAAGCGTGCCCAGCAAATTATCGATGACGAACTGAAACGCTTCCGTCTGGATCTGAACGACCAGATGCGTATCGTTGAAGGCGATGCCTTCCAGCGTCTGGAAAAAATGCTGATCGGCAAAGTTGTCAACGGCGGCCCTAAAAAGCTGGCCAAAGGCGCCAAGATCACCAAGGATTACCTGGCCGATCTGGACAAATA
Source organism: Janthinobacterium sp. BJB401 (assembly GCF_013372745.1). Classification (NCBI taxonomy): domain Bacteria; kingdom Pseudomonadati; phylum Pseudomonadota; class Betaproteobacteria; order Burkholderiales; family Oxalobacteraceae; genus Janthinobacterium; species Janthinobacterium sp. BJB401. The sequence goes on from NZ_JABXFH010000002.1 coordinate 71,909, forward strand.
CCACTGGTTCGACATCCGCCCTGCGGACGACGATGCAGCGGTAGCGCTGGAAGCGATCAAGGAATCGATCAACGAGAAGCGTCACCAGTTCGATCTGGCCTTCGAAGAGAAGCGCAAGAAACTGACGCAAGGCGATGAGCTGCAACCAGGCGTGCAAAAAATGGTCAAGGTGTACCTGGCCGTGAAACGCCGCCTGCAGTCGGGCGACAAGATGGCAGGTCGCCACGGTAACAAGGGTGTGGTTTCCCGTATTGTTCCTGTGGAAGACATGCCATACATGGCCGACGGCACGCCAGCCGACGTTGTGCTGAACCCGCTGGGCGTTCCTTCGCGGATGAACGTTGGTCAGATTCTCGAGACGCACTTGGGCTGGGCTGCCAAGGGTCTGGGTATCCGCATCGGCGAAATGCTGAAGGCGCAAACCAAGGTCGAACAAGTGCGCAAGTACCTGACGACGATCTACAACGACAATGGCCGCGCGGAAGATCTGGATAACTTCGACGACGAAGAGATCATGAAGCTGGCGGAAAACCTGAAAAAAGGTGTTCCATTCGCCACGCCAGTGTTCGACGGCGCCAATGAAGAAGAGATCCGCCGCATGCTGGACCTGGCGTATCCGGACGACATCGCCAAGAACCTGGGCATGACCGCTTCGAAAAACCAGGTGACCATGTATGACGGTCGCACCGGTGAAGCGTTCGAGCGCAAGGTCACTGTCGGCGTCATGCACATGCTGAAACTGCATCACTTGGTCGATGACAAGATGCATGCGCGTTCGACCGGTCCTTACTCGCTGGTGACGCAACAGCCACTGGGCGGTAAAGCCCAGTTCGGTGGTCAGCGTTTCGGTGAGATGGAAGTCTGGGCACTGGAAGCGTATGGCGCGTCGTATGTCTTGCAAGAGATGTTGACCGTCAAGTCCGATGACGTGAATGGCCGTACCAAAGTGTACGAGAACCTCGTCAAGGGCGACCACGTGATCGACGCCGGCATGCCGGAATCGTTCAACGTGCTGGTCAAGGAAATCCGTTCGCTGGGTATCGATATCGACCTCGAACGCAACTAAACGACAGCACCCTGTCATTTGGTTTGGGAAACACAAAGCCCGGCTGGGAAACCACGCCGGGCAATGTAGTCTCAGGAATATAGAAATTTAATCACCTCTGGAGTGATACATGAAAGCACTGCTCGATCTATTCAAGCAAGTACAGACCAACGAGACCTTCGATGCAATCAAGATCGGTCTCGCTTCGCCTGAGAAAATCCGTTCGTGGTCCTACGGCGAAGTCAAGAAGCCGGAAACCATCAACTACCGTACCTTCAAGCCTGAGCGCGACGGCCTGTTCTGCGCCAAGATCTTTGGCCCGATCAAGGATTACGAATGCCTGTGCGGCAAGTACAAGCGCCTGAAACACCGCGGCGTGATATGCGAAAAGTGCGGCGTCGAAGTCACCTTGGCCAAAGTGCGCCGCGAGCGCATGGGCCACATCGAGCTGGCCTCGCCTACCGCGCACATCTGGTTCCTGAAGTCGCTGCCGTCGCGTCTGGGCATGGTCCTGGACATGACCCTGCGGGACATCGAACGCGTGCTGTACTTTGAAGCATACGTCGTGACCGATCCAGGCATGACCCCGCTGAAGAAGTGCCAGATCATGTCGGAAGACGACTACGCCGCCAAGTACGAAGAGTACGGCGACGACTTCACCGCCTTCATGGGCGCCGAAGGTATCCGTGAACTGCTGCGCTCGATCGACATCCACCGCGATGCCGAAACCCTGCGCGTGGAACTGAAGGAATCGAAATCCGAAGCCAAGATCAAGAAATACGCCAAGCGCCTGAAAGTGCTGGAAGCGTTCCAGCGTTCGGGCATCAAGCCTGACTGGATGATCATGGAAGTGCTGCCAGTGCTGCCGCCAGAACTGCGTCCGCTGGTACCGCTGGACGGTGGCCGTTTCGCGACCTCGGATCTGAACGATCTGTATCGCCGCGTCATCAACCGTAACAACCGTCTGAAACGCCTGATGGAGCTGCGCGCTCCAGAGATCATCACGCGCAACGAAAAGCGCATGCTGCAAGAAGCGGTCGATTCGCTGCTGGACAATGGCCGTCGCGGCAAAGCGATGACCGGCGCCAACAAGCGTCCGCTGAAGTCGCTGGCAGAGATGATCAAAGGTAAAGGCGGCCGTTTCCGTCAAAACTTGCTGGGCAAACGCGTCGATTACTCCGGTCGTTCGGTCATCGTCGTGGGCCCGCAATTGAAACTGCATCAGTGCGGCTTGCCGAAACTGATGGCGCTGGAACTGTTCAAACCATTCATTTTCAATAAACTGGAACTGATGGGTCTGGCTACCACGATCAAGGCCGCGAAAAAGCTGGTCGAGATTCAAGAGCCGGTCGTGTGGGACATCCTGGAAGACGTGATCCGTGAACATCCGATCATGTTGAACCGCGCACCTACGCTGCACCGTCTGGGTATCCAGGCGTTCGAGCCAGTCCTGATTGAAGGCAAGGCCATCCAGCTGCACCCGCTCGTCTGCGCCGCATTCAACGCCGACTTTGACGGTGACCAAATGGCGGTCCACGTTCCTCTGTCGATCGAAGCGCAGATGGAAGCACGCACCCTGATGCTGGCATCGAACAACATCCTGTTCCCATCGAACGGCGAACCATCGATCGTTCCTTCCCAGGATATCGTGCTGGGTCTGTACTACGCGACCCGCGAAGCGATCAATGCGAAGAACGAAGGGATGATGTTCCCTGACGTGTCGGAAGTGATCCGCGCCTACGACAACAAGGAAGTCGAACTGACGACCCGCGTTACCGTGCGTATTACCGAATACCCGAAAAACGCCGAAACGGGCGAATTCGAGAAAACGGTTACCCGCTACGAAACGACGATTGGCCGTGCGATCCTGTCGGAAATTCTGCCGAAAGGCCTGCCGTTCTCCGTCCTGAACCGCGCGCTGAAAAAGAAAGAAATTTCCAAGCTGATCAACACGTCGTTCCGCAAGTGCGGCCTGCGCGCCACCGTGGTGTTCGCAGACAAACTGATGCAATCGGGTTTCCGCCTGGCGACACGCGCCGGTATCTCGATCTGCGTCGACGACATGCTGGTACCGCCGCAAAAAGTGACCCTGATCGCGACGGCCGAATCGGAAGTCAAGCAGATCGAACAGCAATACGCCTCGGGTCTCGTGACCGCCGGCGAGCGTTACAACAAGGTAGTCGATATCTGGGGCAAAACCTCGGATGAAGTCGGCAAGGCCATGATGGACCAGCTCAAAGTCGAAGACGTGATCCGCCGCGACGGCACCAAGTCGACGCAAGAATCGTTCAACGCCATTTACATGATGGCCGACTCCGGCGCGCGCGGTTCCGCAGCCCAGATTCGCCAGTTGGCCGGTATGCGTGGTCTGATGGCCAAACCGGATGGCTCGATTATCGAAACGCCGATTACCGCGAACTTCCGCGAAGGTCTGAACGTTTTGCAGTACTTCATTTCGACCCACGGCGCTCGTAAAGGTCTGGCCGATACGGCGCTGAAAACGGCTAACTCCGGTTACCTGACGCGTCGTCTGGTTGACGTGACGCAAGACTTGGTGGTGATCGAGGACGATTGCGGCACCATGAACGGCGCCGTCATGAAGGCACTGGTCGAAGGTGGTGAAGTCATCGAACCGTTGCGTGACCGTATCCTCGGCCGCGTGGTGGTGCATGACGTCGTCAATCCTGAAACCCAGGAAACGCTGTACGAAGCCGGCACCCTGATGGACGAAGACATGGTCGAAGAGATCGAGCGTCTGTCCATCGATGAAGTCAAGGTCCGCACGCCACTGACTTGCGACACGCGCTTCGGCCTGTGCGCCAAGTGCTATGGCCGCGATCTGGGCCGCGGCATGCTGGTCAACGCCGGCGAAGCCGTCGGTGTGGTGGCAGCGCAGTCGATTGGTGAGCCTGGTACCCAGCTGACCATGCGTACGTTCCACATTGGTGGTGCGGCATCGCGTGCAGCAGTGGCATCGTCGGTGGAAGCCAAGTCGAACGGTACCATCCGCTTCACGGCAACCATGCGTTACGTGACGAACGGCAAGGGCGCGCAAATCGTCATTTCCCGTTCCGGCGAAGTGCTGATCACCGATGACCATGGCCGTGAGCGTGAGCGTCATAAAGTACCGTACGGTGCGACCCTGATCGTCAAGGACGGCATGGTCATCAAGGCCGGTACGGCCCTGGCAACGTGGGATCCGCTGACCCGTCCGATCATTACCGAATACGCCGGTCAAGTGCGTTTCGAGAACGTCGAAGAAGGCGTCACCGTTGCCCGTCAGGTCGATGAAGTGACCGGTCTGTCCACCCTGGTGGCGATCGATGCGAAACGTCGCGGTTCGTTGACGAAAACGTTGCGTCCGCAAGTCAAGCTGATCAACGACGCGAACGAAGAAGTCAAGATCGCCGGCACCGAACACTCGGTGGCGATCGGCTTCCAGGTCGGCGCGCTGATCATGGTCAAGGACGGTCAACAGGTATCGGTTGGTGAAGTGCTGGCACGTATTCCTACCGAATCGCAAAAAACGCGCGATATTACCGGTGGTCTGCCGCGCGTTGCGGAACTGTTCGAAGCGCGCTCGCCGAAAGATGCCGGTATGCTGGCGGAAGTCACGGGTACGGTTGCGTTCGGTAAAGAAACCAAGGGCAAGCAGCGTCTGGAAATCACGGACATGGACGGCAACAAGCATGAGTTCTTGATCACCAAGGACAAACAAGTGCTGGTGCATGACGGCCAAGTCGTGAACAAGGGCGAGATGATCGTGGACGGCCCGGCCGATCCGCAAGACATCCTGCGCCTGCTGGGTATCGAAGCGCTGGCACGTTACATCGTTGACGAAGTGCAAGACGTGTACCGTCTGCAAGGCGTGAAGATCAATGACAAGCACATCGAAGTGATCGTGCGTCAGATGCTGCGCCGTGTTCAGATCGTCAATGCCGGCGACACCAACTACATCGTTGGCGAGCAGGTAGAGCGTTCGGAACTGCTGGACGAGAACGATCGCATGGCCGTTGAGAACAAGATTCCAGCGACCTACGAAAACGTCTTGTTGGGTATTACCAAGGCATCGCTGTCGACCGATTCGTTCATCTCGGCCGCATCGTTCCAGGAAACCACCCGCGTGCTGACCGAAGCGGCGATCATGGGCAAGCGCGATGGTCTGCGCGGCCTGAAAGAGAACGTCATCGTCGGCCGTCTGATTCCTGGCGGTACGGGCCTGGCCTTCCACCGCGCACGCAAAGAGAAAGAAGCGTGGGAAGTGGAAGAGCGTCAAGCACTGCTGCTGGCCGAGAAAGCCTCGATGGCTGGCGAAGCTGCCGAAGCGCTGCAGGACATCGAAACCCAGCAACACCACGGCGACGAAGCGTAATCTACGCTGCTAGCTGACAAGAACGGCACCTTCGGGTGCCGTTTTTTTTATGTCCGTTACTGCGGCCTTCCACCGCGCACGCAAAGAGAAAGAAGCGTGGGAAGTGGAAGAGCGTCAAGCACTGCTGCTGACCGATAAAGCCACTCTGGCCGGTGAAACCACCGACGACCTGCTGGCCATCGAAACCCAGCAACACCACGGCGACGAAGCGTAATCTACGCTGCTAGCTGACAAAAAACGGCACTTTCGGGTGCCGTTTTTTTATGTCCGTTACTGCGGCCTTCCACCGCGCACGCAAAGAAAAGAAGCGTGGGAAGTGGAAGAGCGTCAAGCACTGCTGCTGACTGATAAAGCCACCCTGGCCGGGGAAACTACCGACGATCTTTTGGCTATCGAAACCCGGCAACACACGACGAAGCGTCATCTTTATCAAGCAGCGTACAATTTATAGTTAATTGCAATCGCATGGATGTCGTCCGCTTTATTTTCCTGGGAATTTTTAATCATTTAATTGATGGAAATTTCAGGTAATAGAAAAGATTTATTGCGTATGCCATTCAACGGTCATTCATTAATTATTTAACTTATTAAATATATGCATCTGCGCTGTTCGCTGATAAGAACGGCACCAGGGAGAAATTCCTGGTGCCGTTCTTTTATGTCCATGACTGCGGCCTTCCAGCGCACACGCAAACAGGACGCCGCACCCAGGGACGCTATGGCGTCAGCAAGTCTGCAGTATTGACCGGCACTCTTTTTTGCTGGCATCGTAAAACACATAGACGGCGGCGTCGTCATGAAAACAGCCGTCCACCGGGAGTTGCCCCAGAAATACCAGCGGACCGTCCGCCTCGATGGGCCAGCTCGGCGCTTGCAGCCAGCGGGGCGGCTTCTTCGCATAGCGAAATAACGCGAGCAATTGCGCCCGCAGCCACTGCGTCCGTTCACTTTTTTTCGCATGCGGCGGTGCCTTGTCCAGCAGTGCCGCCACATAGGCCAGATCCACATCCAGCCACTTCGGTTGCGCCGCCAGCAAAAGCGCGTGCAGCTGGCCAGGCTTTTCCGAGACGCATAGCGGAATGCCGGCGGCGTGCAAAAACTCGGCCAGGGCGCCCTGCGCGTTCAGCACATCCGCCGGATTGTGCAGGTCGAGCGATATCAGATAGTGATACAGCGTGTGCCCCGCATGCGCATACCTGGGCGCCGGCTGCGCCGACAACAGGCGCTCTGTTTCTGCGTCTTCATATAAAAGGTGTTCAAAGGCCGCCGTATCAAGCTGTCCTCCGACAAACCCGACCACGCTGCTGGTGGTTGATGACATACAAGTGTTCCCCTGAAAGTATGGTTCATTGGCAACTGCGAGTGTGAGAGGGCACGCCGTTTTCCGATCGATCGGCAGTGCGCAACCATGGCGATTATGCACGATGCCGTCCTGCCGGCACACTCTGTTGTCGCATAGCAAAAGCACGCATGCCACGCCAATTTTCGGCGTGCTCATGCTAATATCTGGCACATGATTGCCCAAGCCCTGTTTACTCCCGCCCAGCAGAAACTGCTGGGACTGCTCTTTGTCCGCGTGAATGAAGGTTTTCACTTGAACGAGATCATGCGCTTGACGGGATTGGGCAGCGCGTCGGCGCAGCGCGAATTGCGTCGCCTGCATGATTCCGGGCTGATCACGTCGGAGCGGATCGGCAATGTGCGGCGCTTCTGGCCCAACAAGGAAAGCCTCGTGTATCCGGAATTGAGCGGACTGGTGCAGAAAACCTTCGGCATCGTCGGCGTGCTCAGCATGACCCTGGCTCCCTTGCGTGCGCAGTTGCACCTGGCATTCGTGTCGGGCGCCACGGCGAAGGGGCAGGACATGCCTGGCAGTGCCATCGATTTGCTGCTGGTGGGCGAAGAAGCCAATTATGGCGATCTGTTGACGGGATTGGCCCCGGCCGAGCGAACCTTAAGGCGTAAAATCAATCCCAACCTATATACGCTGGCCGATTATCGCCGGCGGCTGCGCGAAGGCCAGCCATTTCTGCTGCAGGTATTACAGCAGCCGAAGTTGTTTGTGATCGGCGATGAAACGCTATTGCATGCGCTGGCATTGCCTGATTCTTCATTACAAGCGAATGACATGCCATCTGTATTCTAAAGGCCGGGCCTGGCATTCAATTTCCGATGCATGAAATTGTTGGCCAGAATAATATCTGAGGCGGATTGATCGTATGATGAATAAACTACAGGCTTTCGGTTTAATTGTTTCCCAGGCGGTGCGCGGAGAATTAACATTTCCCACGAGTGTTAATTCCGCATTGCAATTGCAATTGGCCCTGGCTGAACCGGACTGCCATATCGACCATGCGATCAAGCTGGTATTGGCCGAGCCCTTGCTGGCGGCGCGCACGGTCGCGCTGGCCAACTCGGCCGTGTACAGCCGCGGCGATGCGGCGCCTGTGACCAGCGTGCGCGCCGCCGTCATGCGCATGGGTTACCGCAATCTGTACGCGCTGGTGGCGGCCATGGTGGTGCGCCAGTTCGGCAGCAAGATCATCGATCCCGTCTTGCGCCAGAAGGCGACCCAGTTGTGGGAGCACACGGCCCATGTGGCGGCGCTGGCGCACGTGCTGGCCCGCCGCGTGACGCACGTCGATGCCGACACGGCGCTGTTCGCCGGCATCGTGCATGAGGTGGGCGGCTTTTACCTGCTGTCGCGCGCCGATGAATTCCCCGGCCTGCTCGACGACGATGCCGATCACTGGATGGAATCGGCCGAAGAAATCATTTCCCGCGAAGTCATGAAGAAGCTCTTGATCCCGCGAGCCGTCAGCGAAGCCATCGAAGGCTTGCGCGATGGCTTGCTATCGATCCCGCCCGACTCCCTGCTCGACACCTTATTGTTGGCCAAACAACTGTCGCCCGTGCAGTCGCCCTTGCAGGTGACGTACGTGGAAATGCTCACACCCTCCGATTCCGTCATCGATTTCATTATCGATAACGAAACCCTGCAAAGCATCCTGGCCGAGTCAAACGAGGAAGTGCGTTCGATGAGCGCCGCGCTGCTCGTCTGAGCTCGTCTGAGATCAGCGCATTGCTCGTCTGCCCCGGCCGCGTTGCCTGCCAGCGTGTCTGCCAGCGCCGATCAGGGGCCGGGATGCAGCACCACCTTGATGCATTGCTCCTGTTTCTTCTGGAAGATCTCGTAGCCATGCGGCGCTTCGTCCAGGGTCAAGTGGTGGGAAATGATGGCGCCGGGATCGAGTTCGCCCCGTTGTATCCGTTCCAGCAGCGGCTGCATGTAGCGCTGCACGTGTGTCTGCCCCGTCTTGATGGTCAATGAACGGTTCATGATGGAGCCAAACGGGATCTTGTCGCTGAAGCCGCCATATGCGCCCGGTACCGAGACGACGCCGCCATTGCGGCATGCCATCAAGGCTTCGCGCAGGGCCGTGGGACGGTCCGATTCCAGTTTCATCGTCTGCTTGAGGCGGTCGTAGATATAGCTGATGCCGGAACCGTGCGCTTCCATGCCGACGGCATCGATACAGGCATCGGGTCCCCGTCCTCCCGTTATTTCACGCAGGGCATCGGGCACGTCCACCGCATCGAAATGCAGGGTTTCCGCACCGGACAGTTCGCGCGCCATGCGCAGGCGTTCCGGGTAATGGTCGATGGCGATGACGCGTTCGGCACCGAGCAGGAGAGCGCTCTGGATGGCGAACTGTCCCACCGGGCCGCAACCCCACACGGCCACCACCTGTCCTGGCGTGATGGCGCAGGCTTCGGCCGCCATGTAGCCGGTCGGCAGTATGTCCGAGAGGAACAGCACCTGTTCATCCTTGAGCTCGTCCGGCACCTTGATGGGGCCGACGTCGGCAAACGGCACGCGCACATATTCGGCCTGGCCGCCCGCGTAGCCGCCCGTCAAATGGGAATAACCAAAGATGCCCGCGCCCGAGTGGCCCCACATCTTTTCTGCCATGTAGGCATTGGGATTGGAATTCTCGCACACCGAGTACAGCTGTTGTTCGCAAAAGAAGCAGCGTCCGCAGGCAATGGGAAACGGCACCACTACCCGATCTCCTACCTTGAGCTTGCGTACCGCGGAGCCCGTTTCCACCACTTCGCCCATGAACTCATGGCCGAGGATGTCGCCCTGCTCCATACTGGGCACGACGCCATTGTAGAGGTGCAAGTCGGAGCCGCAGATGGCCGTGGAACTGACTTTGATGATGGCGTCGCCGGGATTGAGGATGGCGGGATCGGGCACCTGTTCGATCCGTACGTCGCGCTTGCCGTGCCAGCAATTGGCTTTCATGACACACCTCCGTTTGCTTGCGGCCGAGGGGCCAGTGCCGTGCCGCCAGCCTTGTGCAGCAAGCGCGTCTTGAAACTGCGCTTGCCCGACGGCTGGCCCTCGGTGGTGCTGACCTCGCCCGTTTCCATCCACTGCTTGAAGCGGCGCAAGGTGGTTTCGATCTGGTAGGCGGGCGCCTGGCTGAACAGGCCGGCCACGGCAGTGCCCACCTTGCCGGCCGGCGGCTGCATGTGCAGCTGCATGGTCACCACGGTGCCGCGTCCGTCGGGTGCGGGCGACAGTTCCAGCGCTCCTGTTTCCGCATGGTTTTCCGCCGCGCGCCAGCGCATGCCCTGGCCTGGACGCTCTTGCGTCAGTTCGCCTATCCATACGCCTTCGACGCTGTTCCAGCGCGAGCGGTGCGCATCGATTACCTGCACCGATTGCAGGCCCGGCATGAAGCGGGGCAAGTTTTCCAGGTCGCGCCAGGCGCGGTAGCAATCGTCGGCGGAACGGTTGACGATGACGCTCTTTTGCAGCGCCAGTCCCGCTTCGCCGGGGGCGGGCAATTCGCTCAACTTGCGCGGCGCCAGTTGTGCGCTGGCGATATAGTCGATGGCCGTCACGCCCGCCACCACGGCTGCCGTCGCCGCCAGCCGCGTGCGCGCATTGCGCCGGCTGGCCATGGCCACACCCAGCAGCGACAGGTCCATGGCGTCGCCGGCGATGCGCGACCAGCGCCATGCCGGCCGGGTTTCTCCGCGCAGCAAGGCCACGCCGCAAGCCATTTCGCGCAAGCCGATGGCGCGTATCCAGAAGGACGAGACGCCGCGCAAGCCGCTGGCCCGCGCCAGGCCCTGCGGCGCCACTAACTGGGCCAGGCCCAGGCCGATGCTGAGCCAGCCAAGTGCCCTGATCATGGCATGGTTGCCGTGCGCGGTAGCGTCGGGAATGTGCCGCTGCAGCCGTCCATCGGCCTGGCCGCGCGTGCTCGTGTAATGAAGAATGGCGTCATGGCCATGGGCCGATGCGCCAGCATCATCGGGTATCTCCATTGACGCTTGCCATGCGTGCGGCCTGGCCGTGGCGCCATCGCTAATGTCTTCGTTTTGCATGCTGCCTCCCTTCTATGTATGGGAATTAGGCAGCATGGTCTGGTACGCGTTCCGGCAGGCGTGCGCGAGATGCGCTGGAACTGCGCCAGATCAAATATCGGCACGAAAAAAACGGCAGCCCGGACTGGCGCTGCCGCTATTGCGGGAGGGGCTTAATTTACTTCTGCTGGGCGATCCACCGGTCGACCTTGGCTTCCAGCAGTTTCAGGGGCAGGGTGCCGTCGCTCAGCACGACTTCGTGGAACTTCGGCAGGCTGAACTTGTCGCCCAGCGCCTGCTGCGCGCGCTGGCGCAGTTCGACGATTTTCAGCGAACCGATCTTGTAGCCCAGCGCCTGGCCCGGCCAGGCCATGTAGCGTTCCGTCTCGCTTTTCGCCACGGCGTCATAGCCGAGGGTGTCGCGCATGTACTTGATCGTCTGTTCGCGCGTCCAGCCCTTGGTGTGCAAGCCCGTGTCGACCACCAAGCGCACGGCGCGCAGCATCTCGTCATTCAAGTGGCCGAAATACTGGGCCGGATCCTCGAACAGGCCCATTTCCTTGCCCAGGGTTTCCGCATACAGGGCCCAGCCTTCCGTGAAGGCATTGTTGCCGCCGAAACGGCGGAAGTTCGGCAAGTCCATCTCTTGCACCAGCGCCAGATGGAAATGGTGGCCCGGTTTACCTTCGTGCAGGAACAGGGTGGTCATGCCCGTGTCGCCATACAGTTTCGGATCCGTGACGACGGACCAGAATACGCCGGGGCGCGAACCATCGGCGGCCGGCGCCGTGTAGTGGTCGGCGGCCGTGTCGCGGCTCAGTTCAGGTTCCAGGCGCAAGTCCAGCGGCGCCTTCGGCACCAGGGTGAACAGGGCTGGCAATTTGCTGTCCAGCAGCACGTTCAGCTTGCGATAGACGTCGAGCACTTCCTGTTCCGTCTTGAACGGGCGGAATTTTTCCTGCTGCGACACCCACACGGGCAGGCCGGCGGCCGGGCCGTTGTAGCCCATCTTCGGGCCCACGATCGCATATTGTTCCTGGATGCGCGCCACTTCCTTCAGGCCGATGGCGTGGATCTGCTCCGGTTTCAGATCCGTCGTGGTGCTGCTGGCCACGCGCGCCTGGTACCAGGCAGCCCCATCGGGCAGGGCGCTCCAGCCGCTGCTCGCGCGGCTGGCTGGCAGGTAATCGCGTTCCATGAAGGTGGACAGGCGCTGCAGCGCAGGCATCAGCTTGGCTTCGATGATGACGGTGTAGGTTTGCGTCAGGCGCGCCTTGTCCGCGGCGGAAAAGCTGGCCGGCAAGTTCTTGATGGGCGTGTAATAGACGCTGTCTTGCGGCGTGGCGCTGACGAGTTTCTTGAATTGCGGCAGGGCCGATTCCGTCAGCGCCTTCGGCAGCACGATGCCTTTTTGCATGCCGACGCGCATATTGGAGATGGCCTGGTCTATCCAGCCCGGCAACTGGCCGATACGGCTCAGGTAAGCGTCATACTCCTTGACGGTGGTCAAAGGCTGCGATGCCTCGCCACCCGCATAATTGGCCAGGGTGACGGGCATGCTGTCCATCTGGTTCAAGGGCAGCAGGTATTCGGGGAAGCGCTCGAAGCTCAGCGCCGTGGCCAGTTCATAGTCGAGGATATCGTAGTTGATCTGGTCCTGGTGCGACAGCTGCGCGCGGGCAATGCTGCGCAGCGTCTTCTGGTACTGGCGGTACAGCGCGAACTGTTTGGCGCGCGCGGCGGGCACGATGGCTGAACCGAGCTGGTCGTCAAAACGGTTGTCGCCGCTCTCGGTGGCGTTGATCGGCTCGAAACGGGCCAGCGCATCGTAGTACTGATCGGCCACGACCTGCAACCGCTGCTTGGCTTGCGGCGCGCTGACGGCCACGCTTTTGGCTGCGGACTGGGCCGCTTGCGCCATGGGCGCATGGGCGAGCAACAGAGAGATGGCCAGGGTGCCGAGGGTGCCGGCGGCAAAACGATGCTTCATGCGCGAAGTCCTTTGTAAGGAGGGTATGAACGGAGGCGTTGTGGGTCGGGGTGGCCGGTCGCGATGGAGCAGCCGGGGCGTAAGCATACGCCATTGCCCAGTACGTTTGGATAAATTGTACGAGGGGAATGTTGCTATTTTGCCGTAGGCGGCAAGGCCGCTTTCATCGCTTGCCAGTGGCTGCTGGTCAAGGGCAGGCAGGCGGGGCAGGGCGTGGCGGCGATCAGGCTGCGGATCTGCTGCGCGCGCGCCGCCGTTTGCGGGTGCGAAGAAATCCAGTCGGGCACCTTGGCCTTGTCCTTGTCATCGAGCTTCTGGAAAAAGCTGAGCATGCCATCGGGACGGATGTGTGCGCGCTGCAAGGCGAGCAAACCGCGGCGGTCCGCCTCTTCTTCCATGTCGCGGCTGAAATACAGGGTGCCGGCCTGGTGCGCCAGCATGGCGGCCACGGCGCTGATGTCGCCGATGGTCACGCCCACGAGGGCACCCCAGCCCAGGCTGCTGATCATTTGCCGCAGCGAATGGCGCTGCTCCACGTGCTGCACTTCATGCGCCAGCACGCCGGCCAGTTCGCTCGGATCGGCTGCCTGACGCAGCAAGCCTGTATGCACGACGATGATGCCGCCGGGCATGGCAAACGCGTTGACCGTGTCGTCGTTCTTGATCAGCCAGCGGTATTGGTAGCGCGAACCGGCCGTCAGCTTGCGGCCGATCTCCTGCACCGTCTGCTGCGCCACACCGCTTTCGCTGATGCCGCCTTGCGCGCGCACTTGCGACAGGGCCAGTTCGCCCAGCTGTTTTTCCGTCGACAAAGGGATTAATCCTGCCAACGCGCCGATGGCATGGCCGCCTTGCCACCACAGCAGGGCGGCCGCGACGACGGTCGCGCCCGTCAAGCCGGCCAGCCAGCCCGATACTTGTCGCCGGTTGCGCTGGCGCTCGCCCCACAGGCGTTGCAGTTGCGGCTGCAGCGCGGCCGGCGCTTCGCGCAAGACGATGGCGATGTCGCTCGCGGTCAGCGGTTTCAGCGACGCTTGCCGGCCTTGGTCGTCGAGCCAGTTCAGGAACAGTTCCGGTCCGTCGACACCGCCCACGCTGACGACCAGCTGCGCCACGTCGACGTTATAGCCGGGCGCATCGATGGCCAACTGCGCACCGAAAAAATGCGCGCTGACGGCCGTGCCGGCCGGGCCGCCATCGGGGCCGGTCAGCAGCGCCTGGAATGGCGTCATGCGGCGGCCTCGGCAAAGCGGCTTTCGTACAGGGCCGCCATCAGGTCGGATTGGCTGATGATGCCGGCCAGGCGTTCTTCATCGTCGAGGATGGGAATATGGTGGTAGCCGGCGTCGGCCATCAGGGGGACCAAATCGATGATGGGCGTGCCCAGGCGGGCCGTGTGCGGCGACGGCGTCATCAGCTGGCCCACCACTTCCGGCTTGTCGCTATGGGACAGGCCGCTGCGCTGCAGCAGGCCGCGCAGGCGCTGGCGCATGCCTTGATAATCGTCGAGGCCGCCATGGCGCAGGAAATCCGTCTGCGTGATGATGCCGATGACGCGGCGCGCGCGGTTCAGCACGGGCAGGGCGCCCACCTGGTGCTCGCGCATGGTGCGCCAGGCCACATCGAGCGGCGTGCCGAATTCCACGCTGAGCACGTCTTTCGACATGATGTCGGCGCAGGTGACGACGCCGAAGCGGCGCTGGTAGGCGCGCATTTCCGTTTGCAGGAAGATCGCTTGCAAATCATCGCGGCTGATGTCGAGCACTTCGCTGTGCTGGCGCAGGACGGCATCGAGGTCGTCCGGCGAAAAGCCCAGGCGGTTGCTGGGCACGTCATCCTTGGTGGCGTGCGGATGCGGCGCCACCAGCTGCTGGATGTGCGGGTAGCGGCGTCCCGTCAGGTTGTTGTACAGCACGGCGCAAGCGACCAGCACGGCGGAATTGAACAGCACGGTAATGAAGACGAATTCAAAGCCGGCCGCATGCACGCTGGCGCCGCCAACGACGGTGGTGAGCGCCACGGCGCCGCCCGGTGGATGCAAACAGCGCAGGGCAAACATGGCGCCGATGGCCAGGCAGGCGGCCAGCGCCGCCACGCCCACGCTCGATCCCAGCCATTTCACGCAGGCCATGCCGACCAGGCCGGAGACGACGTTGCCGCCCACCACGGACCACGGTTGTGCCAGCGGGCTGGCCGGCAGGCAGAACAGCAGCACGGCCGAAGCGCCCATGGGCGCGATCAGGTAGACGCTGGCACTGTCGGGGGCCAGCAGGAAATGGCAGATCAGGCCCGTCAGCAGCAAGCCGCAGATGGCGCCCGCGCAGGCGCGTAATTGTTCGCGGCGGCTGCCGTTGTTCGGTTGCGGCAGCCAGCGTGCCAGGAAAGAAGTCGTCATGGGGGAGGGCGCGTTCGGGCCGCGTTGCTCAGTCTGAGCCCAATATTATCCCATGCGTTCCATTTCGCTGCCTGCGGGCATTAATCCTCGGCGCAGACGGCATGCAGGCCGTGTTGTTCCAGCAAGCTCCTGGCAGCTGCCACGGCGGACGGCGCCGGCTTGCTGCTGGCGCAGGCATAGATGTCATTGAGGACCGTCGCCGCATCCTTGTGCGTGACAGCGGCCATCAGCTCGGCCAGGTTGCGGTCGGAAAAGTGTTCGTACAGCAGGGCCAGCACGGGGAAATACGCCGTGTCTGGCATGCCGCCGGGATAGGCGCTGCGCAGCATGCGCGCGGCGCCGGACAAGGTCGGGGGCAGGGTATCTGGCATGCTCAAGCGGCTACTCCTTGTTGGCGCTGATACGTGCTTATATGTTTTCCGCATAAGCACAGTGCAATTAAATGGTGGATATTTCCTACAGGTACGCATATTCTAGACAATCACACTAGCTGACAGCTGTTCAGCTGGTCCCAACGATTTCTCTCAGGAGCCCGCATGCGCTTTTCTATTTTCCTTGCCAGCCTGCTGCTTGCCGGCACCGCCATTGCCGCTGCCCCAACGCCGAGCAACCCTGTCGCCACGCCGCATTTGCCGTACAACGCGGCAGCCGACGCCAAGGCCGACGTGGCCCGCGCGCTGGCCGAAGCGAAGGCGGCCCACGTGCCTGTCTTGCTGATCTTTGGCGCCAACTGGTGCGAGGATTGCCGCGCGCTCGACAAGGCATTGAAGGAAGGCAAGAACGCCGAGTTGATGCAGCAGCAGTTCAAGGTCGTCAAGGTCGACGTGGGTAACTTCGACCATAACCTGGACGTGGCGCACGCCTATGGCAATCCGCTCAAGAAAGGCATCCCGGCTGCCGTGCTCGTCTCGAGCGATAATAATCAAGTGCTGTACGCCACCAAGGGCGGCGAACTGGCGAATGCCCGCCGCATGAGCGAGAGCGGCATTTATGATTTCTTCAAACAAGCGGCCAGCGTGAAAGCGCCGGCGATTTAATCCCCTTTAAAACTCTTCCCACGCATCGCTGG
Source organism: Janthinobacterium sp. BJB401 (assembly GCF_013372745.1). Taxonomy (NCBI): domain Bacteria; kingdom Pseudomonadati; phylum Pseudomonadota; class Betaproteobacteria; order Burkholderiales; family Oxalobacteraceae; genus Janthinobacterium; species Janthinobacterium sp. BJB401. Next base: position 88,162 of record NZ_JABXFH010000002.1, read on the forward strand.
CCGGCGCTGCCGGGCGCGATGGCGTGGGCAGTCTGGGCTGGTGCGCCGGCTGCCGAGGCTGGGGCTGCGCCGCATGCCCGGATTCTTCCAGCTTGAAGACGCTGACCACGTGCGCCAGCCGGCCTGCCTGGTCTTGCAAGGACTGGGCCGCCGCCGCCGCTTCTTCCACCAGGGCCGCGTTTTGCTGGGTGGCATCATCCATTTGCGTCACTGTGGCATTGACTTGCGCGATACCCTGGCTTTGCTCCTGGCTGGCCGAAGCGATCTCTCCCATCAGATCGGCGACTCTTTGCACGGAGACAACGATGTCCTGCATGGTGGCACCGGCCGAGTCGACCAGCTTGCTGCCCGCTTCCACCTTGCTGCCCGAATCGACGATCAAATCCTTGATTTCCTTGGCCGCCTGGCTTGACCTCTGTGCCAGATTGCGCACCTCGGTGGCCACCACGGCAAAGCCGCGGCCCTGTTCGCCCGCGCGGGCCGCCTCGACGGCAGCGTTCAGGGCGAGGATATTGGTTTGAAAGGCAATGCCGTCGATCACGCCGATAATATCGGCGATCTTGCGTGAACTTTCCGTAATCGCGCCCATCGTCTGCACCACTTGTCCCACCACTTCACCACCCTTGACGGCGTGGCTCGAGGCTGACACCACCAGCTGATTGGCCTGGCGCGCATTGTCCGCGTTCTGTTTCACGGTCGACGTCAGTTCTTCCATGGCCGCCGCCGTCTCTTCCAGGCTCGACGCCTGGGCTTCCGTGCGCGCCGACAAGTCCAGGTTGCCCGACGCGATCTGGCTCGATGCGCTCGCAATGGAGCCCGTACTGTCGCGAACTTCGCGTATCGTCACGTTCAGCGACGCGACGAAGCGGTTGAAGGCGGCAGCCAGCGCGCCGACCTCGTCTTCCGATTCAACGGGCATGCGGCGGCTCAGGTCGCCATTGCCGCTGGCGATTTCGCTGAGCATGTCGGCCGCCCGCGCGACGGGGCCGGCAATGGCGCGGCTGATGACATAAATGATGAGCAGGGCGATGCCGCCACCGACGAGGCCGGCGATCAGGGCGGCGATCAGGGCCGAACGCGTGACGTTGCCCAACACTTCCGCTTCCGGCACTTCGGCCATCACATACAGATTCAATTCCGGCACGAAAGAGGCGGCCACGAGCTGCTTGCCGGCCGGCGCCGCATAACTGGCATAGGCGTATTTGTTGCCGGTCAGCAGAGTCTTGCTCAATGCTTCATTGAAACCGGGCAAGTCTTTCAATTGATGCTTGCCGTCGGCCAGGGCGGGATCGCGGTGGATCAGCAGGTTGCCGTCGGCGCGTACCAGGTAAACATGGCCCGTCTGGCCGACCTTGTAGCTACGGATGGTCTCGGCCATGGCGTCGACGCTCAGGCCCATGCCGGCAATGACGGCCTTGCCGCCGGCCGTCTGGCCCCGTGCGTTCAGGAACAGCATGAAACTGCCCGAGGCCGGATCGCGGTCCAGATTGATCGTGTGCTGTTTGTTTTCATCGAGCATGCTGAAGAACCAGTGATCGGCTGGCAGCTGCTTGTCCAGCGTACGGATCAGGCCCGCATCGGTCATGTACCTGGACGCCGCTTGTGAACTCCAGCTGACGACGGCCGCCTTGTTTTTTTCCTTGAGCATGCGGGCATAGCGCTGGAACGTGACCAGGCCGTTTTCCGCCAGGTCCGCATCTTCCCAGTCTTGCAGGAAGACATCATTGGCCATCGTCTGCACCACCGATAGCGGCTGGCTGATCTGGCGCAGCACGTCGTTGCGGATCTCGCCCACCTGGGCCGGCAGTTCCTGGCCGACGACGCGTTCGCGCACATAGTCGCTGCTCATGCGCACGCTGAGGAAAGAGGAAATGCCCATGAACAGCAGCAAGCATAAGCCCATGCTGAACATCAATTTTTTCTGAATGGAGAGGTGACGAAGCAGATGCATGGACGACCCTGGGAATGGGCCCGCGCGCCTGGCAGAGGGTGCCGGACATGCACAGGCAAGTGCGCAGTATAGCGACCGATAGGGTGGCGATATGGGGAGAATGCCGTATTTAATTGATGAGCGTTGCTGTGCGGCAACGATTGCAGGATATTAACATGCGCAACTTTCATGCGCATCCGTACTGCGCGGAAAAACGTTCAGGCAGGCAAGCCGTGAGCGATCAATTCCAGCGGCAATTCCGTGCTGCACTTGATTTGTTCCATGGAGAAGGCGGACGACACGCCCGTCAATTGCACGGCCTTGATGAGCTTTTTATAAAACGTGTCGTAGCCCTTGATGTCGGTGGTGACGACTTTCAGCAGGTAGTCGATGTCGCCGCTCATGCGGTGAAATTCCTGTACCTCGGGCAAGACGATGACGGCGGCGGCGAAGCGGCGCAGCCATTTTTCATCGTGCTGTCCCGTGCGCACGCTGACGAAGACGGTCACGGGCAAGCCCACTTTTTGCCGGTTGACGATGGCCACGCGGCTCTCGATATAGCCCTCTTCCTCCAGGCGCTTGACCCGCTTCCAGCACGGCGTGCTGGACAAGCCGATCTTCTCGCTGAGGGCGGCGATCGACAAGGTGCCGTCCTGCTGCAGGGCGGCGAGGATGGCGCAGTCGAATTTGTCGAGCTGAGTACTTGGTGAATTCATTTTGTTATTCCGTATTTTGTGGCATAAACATGCTGCATGGTACCTTGTTTGCAGCATTTTTTGGCATATCTTCACGGAGGCAGGCCGGTAGACTATCCATATGTCCCAGCCGCCTGCGCTGCACTCTTTTTTTATAGAATATTCAGACTGCCATCATGAAAGAAATCTACCTCGACAGCAATGCCACCACTTGCGTGCTGCCCGCCGCCGTTGCCGCCGCCCGGCAAGCGATGGAGCAGGGCTATGGCAATCCCAGCAGCATCCACGCGACGGGATTGCAGGCCAAGGCCATGATGGATGGCGTGCGCCGGCGCGCCAGCGGCTTGCTGGGCGTGGGCGACGGCCGCCTGATGTTCAACAGCGGCGCCACCGAAGGCATCCAGACGGCCGTGCTGTCGGCCCTGTGCGCGCTGCGCGAACGGCGCGCTGCGGGCAAGCGCATCGGCAGCCTGCTGCTGTATGGCGCGACCGAGCACAAGGCCGTGCCGGAAAGCCTGGCGCACTGGAACCGCTTGCTGGGCCTGAACCTGGAAGTGCGCAAGCTGCCCGTCGATGCGCAGGGACGCCACGATCTGCAGGCGCTCGATGCGCTGATCGGCGACGCCGCCATGCTGTGCACGATGGCGGCGAATAATGAAACGGGCGTCGTCAGCGATTTGTCCGCCATCGCCCAGCTGCTGCAGGAGCGCGGCGCGGATGCCTACTGGATGGTCGATTGCGTGCAGGCGCTGGGCAAGCTGAAACTGAACCTGGCCGCCACGCGCATTGATTACGCGCCGTTTTCCGGCCACAAGCTGTATGCGCCGAAGGGCATCGGCATGCTGTACGTGCGCGCGGGTGCGCCGTTTACGCCCTTGATGATGGGCGGTGGTCAGGAAGCGGGCTTGCGCTCGGGCACGGAAAACATGGCCGGCATCGCCGCCCTGGGCGCCGTGCTGGCCGCGCTCGACGATGGCAAGACCTTCCGCAGCCACGCCGACCTGGCCGCGTTCCGCGAGCAGCTGGTGGCCAGCCTGGAACGCGCTTTCCCCGGCATCGTGTTCAATATGCCGTTCGACTTGTCGTTGTCGACGACGCTCAATTTTTCCGTGCCGGGCCTGTCCTCGAAAGAATTGCTGGACCTGTTCGACGCGGCGCGCGTGCGCGTCAGCTCGGGCAGCGCCTGTTCCGCCGCCAAAGCGCTCCCCAGTTATGTTCTGGAAGCGATGCACGTGCCGCAATGGCGCGCCAGCTCGGCCATCCGTTTGTCGTTCGGCCCTCTGATTGACGCGGCGACCATTACCGCCGCGTGCGCGCGCATCGAGCGCTGCGGTGAAGCGCTGCGCAGCAGTTGCCTGTTGCCGTCGGCGCTGGCGCCATCGCCGCAGGATGGCGTGATTCAGTTGAGCGTCGATGGCCAGTGCACCTGGCTGCTCAGCGACGCTGCCAGCGCCAGTTGCGTCGTCATCGACCCTGTCGCCGCGCTCGTGCCGCGCCTGGCCGCCTTCATCCGCTGCCAGCACCTGGCCTTGCGCGCCATCGTGCACACGACGGCGCCAGCCGACCATGGCGTGGCGCGCCTGGCCTTGCTGCAGGAACTCGAGATCGAACAAGTCGGTCACGTCGATATCGATGGTGAACTGGCACTGGGCCAGCAGCGTTTGCGCCGCATCGAATGCGGTGATAACCATGTGTATTTGCTGGAGCAGCGCTTCGCCTTCATCGGCACCCTGGCGCCCGACGCCTTGACGCCCCTGCTGGATGCGGCGCTGCTGACGCCAGACACCGTGCTGTGCGTGTCAGGCGACGACGGCAGTATTTGCGGCACCGTGCACAGCGTGCAGGACGGTAGCGTGCCGTCCGCCGAATTCCAGCTCGATGCGGCCGCCTTGCCCGCCTTCCTGCGCCAGCATCCCGACGCCATCCTCGTCGACGTACGCGAAGCGTATGAACACGCGGCGTGCGCCGGCACGGTATTCGAGGGTTGCGAGGTGCGCAGCGTGCCGCTGAGCCGGCTGGCGGGACAGGTGGCCGCATGGCTGCAGCAGCCACAGCGCCCGCTGGTCTTTTTCTGCCGCAGCGGCAACCGCAGCGCGCGCGCCAGCGCCTGCCTGCGTCGCCTCGGTCATGGCGCCGCATGGCAACTGAACGGCGGCATGGCGATGGCGGAAGCGACGCGCCACCCGCTGGCCATCGCGGCCTGAGCATCTTGAAATTTCCTCCTTGAAATATTGCTCCGTGCCATCACCGGCACGGAGCAAGCTATTCGTTTCCTTGCGGCATTTTTTCACTGTCCAGTCTGCAAATTTCTTTGCCGACACGCTGCCAAAGCGCTAGCTATGTACGCTAGCGCACGGTCTTGCCTGCGTCGCCCTCCTACGATGAAGTTCAGAAAATCTCCCTATACCCTGAGATTCGTCGCAACGCTCCGGCGCTTCGCTTTCCGTCTTCGCCAGTGTCCGATCGTGTTCTTCCAGACTGGGCCAGCGTGACGGTGGCCGCTGGTTGCCTGCGCGCACCTAGCGAGGCCCAAGTTGAAAGAGTACACAGCAGTTGTCACGCAGCAGATCAAGGAACAGATTTCCAAAGTTAAAGAAATCTTCCGCGACCACTCCCTTGCACCGGACACCTTCGACGCCGCGCGCGACGATGCCTTGCCCCTGCGTTCCGAATTATTCAGCGCCATGCAGATGGCCGCCCACGGCAAGCACGTGGCCGCCGGCCATGCGGTAGGGCGGCACCACGGCCGCGACCGCTTGCTGGCGCGCCTGGCCGACAATGCGGCCCTCATCACGGCCACCGTCAACGAGCTGACGGCGACCGTCAAAAGCGGACGCCAGGTCACGCCCGCGTCAGAATGGCTGCTCGATAATTTCTATCTGATCGAAGAGCAGATCCGCACCACGCGGCGCCACTTGCCGAAGAACTACAGCAAGGAGTTGCCACGGCTGACCTCCGGCGCGGATGCGGGCTGTCCGCGCGTGTATAAAATTGCGCTGGAAATCATCTCGCATGGCGATGGCAGGGTCGACCTGGAAAACCTGTGCCACTTCGTCGAGGCTTACCAGGACGTGGCCACCCTGACCCTGGGCGAGCTGTGGGCCGTGCCCATCATGCTGCGCCTGGCCCTGATCGAAAACCTGCGCCGCGTCGCCGTGCGCGTGGCCGACGACCGCATGCAGCGCGACCTGGCCAATACCTGGGCCGACCAGATGACGGAGATCGCCGAGCGCAATCCCAGCGGCTTGATCCTGCTGGTGGCCGACATGGCCCGTTCGAATCCGCCGATGACCAGCGCTTTCGTGGCCGAATTGTCGCGCCGCCTGCAGGGACAAAGTTCCTCGCTGACCCTGGCGCTGTCGTGGCTGACGCACAAGCTGGCCGAGTCGGGCCTCACCATCGAGCAGCAGATCCAGTCCGAGATCGGGCAGCAGGCGGCCGACCAGGTGTCGATCGCCAACAGCATCGGCAGCCTGCGTTTTCTCGGCACCATGGATTGGCAGGAATTCGTCGAGACCATGAGCGTGGTCGAGCAAACCTTGCGCCTGGACCCGGCCGGCACCTATGGCTTGATGGATTTCGCCACGCGCGACAGCTACCGCCACGCCATCGAACGCATCGCCAAACGCAGCGCGCGTAGCGAAGTGGAGGTGGCCGAGATGGTGGTGCAGCTGGCGCACACGCATGGCAACGGCAATGACGCGCGCCGCGGCCACATCGGCTTTTACCTGGTGGGGCGCGGCGTGCTGGTGCTGGAAAAGCAGGCCGGCGCCAGGCTGCCGTTCGTCGAAGCGCTGCAGCATACGGCGCGCGCCGCGCCGCTGGCCGTCTACCTGGGCGCCATCTGCTTCCTGAGCCTGGCGACGAGTGCCTTGCTGCTCGAGCGCGCCGTGCGCCATGGCGTGCAGGGCTGGCCCCTGGCGGCGCTGGGCGCGCTGGCGCTGCTGGGCAGCAGCCAGCTGTCTGTCGCCGTGGTGAACTGGCTGGCGACCCTGATGACGTCGCCGCATCCGCTGCCGCGCATGGATTACCAGGCCGGCATTCCATCCGATGCGCGCGGCATCGTCGTCGTGCCGACCCTGATCTACAGCCAGGAAAATGTGGCGGCCCTGTGCGAGGCGCTGGAAGTGCGCTATCTCGCCAACCGCGACCCGAACCTGCGTTTCTGCCTGCTGACGGACTTCGTCGACGCCGAGGCGCAAACGATGCCCGGTGATGAAGCCCTGCTGCGCCAGGCGCAGGAGACCATCCGCGCCCTGAACGAGAAGTACCGCGTGGAGGGCGTCGAGTTCAAGGAAAACGGCGACCCCGCCGACCCCGAGGAGCTGGGCCATGTGGGGCCGTTCCTGCTGCTGCACCGTCCGCGCCTGTGGAATTCGCAGCAGAATGCGTGGATGGGGCAGGAGCGCAAGCGCGGCAAATTGTCCGACCTGCACGCGTTTTTGCGCGGCGGCGCGCGCGACAAATTCTCGCTGGTGGAAGGCGAGTTGCGCGGTCTGCGCACGATCAAATACGTGATCACGCTCGACACGGATACGCAGCTGCCGCGCGACGCGGCACGCGAATTCATCGCCACCATGATGCACCCGCTGAACCGCCCCGTGCTGGACGCTGCCGGCACGCGCGTGGTGGCCGGCTACGGCATCCTGCAGCCGCGCGTGGCCGTGGCGCTGCCCAGCGCAAACGCCTCGCGCTACGAGCTGCTGTGCGGCGGCGAACCGGGCATCGACCCGTACACGCGCACCGTCTCCGACCTGTACCAGGACGTGTTTTATGAAGGCTCGTTCATCGGCAAGGGCATCTACGATCTCGACATGTTCGAGCGTGTGCTGGGCCAGCGCCTGCCTGACAATAAAATCCTCAGCCACGATCTGCTGGAAGGCTGTTATTTGCGCGCGGGCCTCTTGAGCGACTCGCAGCTGTACGAGGAATATCCGGCCCGCTACGACGCCGACGTGAGCCGCCGCCAGCGCTGGATACGCGGCGACTGGCAGCTGGTCGGCTGGCTGCTGGGCCGGGTGCCGGGCCGCGCCGGCAAGCGCGAACGCAATCCCTTGTCGATGCTGTCGCGCTGGAAGCTGTTCGACAACCTGCGCCGCAGCGTCGTGGCGCCCGCCACTACTGTGTCGCTGCTGCTGGTATGGGGCTTTTTGCCGCACGTGGCCTTCTGGAGCGCGGCCGTGCTGGCCATCATCTTCCTGCCGCCCGTTTTTTCGGCCCTGTACGATCTGCTGCGCAAACCGCGCGACACCTTGTGGCGCCAGCACCTGGCCGCCTTCGAGCGGCGCTGCGGCGTGCAGTTTTCGCACGCCATGCTGACCCTCGTCTTCCTGCCGTACGAAGCGTGGATCAGCCTGGACGCCATCGTCCGCACCCTGTGGCGCCTGGGCGTGTCGCACAAGCATTTGCTCGACTGGCGCGCCTCGAACCTGCATGTATCGTCAGGTTCGCAGGCCGACAGCTGGCGCGCCATGTGGTACTCGCCCGCGCTGGCGCTGGCCACCTTCGGCGCCTTGCTCCACTGGCGCCCCGAGGCCTTGCCGGCCGCCGCCGTGGTGCTGCTGCTATGGCTGGCCGCCCCCGCCATCGCCTGGTGGATCAGCCGCCCCATCGAACGGGCCGTGGCGCGCCTGTCGGCCGAGCAGGGACGTTTTTTGCATGGCGTGGCGCGCAAGACCTGGGCGTATTTCGATACCTTCGTCGGGCCGGACGACCACTGGCTGCCGCCCGATAACATGCAGGAGCATCCGAATTTGGTGGTGGCGCACCGCACCTCGCCGACGAATATCGGCCTGGCGCTGCTGGCCAACCTGACGGCCTACGATTTCGGCTATCTCACCCTGGGCCAGCTGATCGAGCGCAGCCGCGCCACCCTGCACAGCATGGGCGAGCTGGAACGCTTCCAGGGCCATTTCTATAACTGGTACGACACGCAAACGCTCAAGGCGCTGCAGCCGATGTATATCTCGACCGTCGACAGCGGCAACCTGGCCGGCCATCTGCTGACCTTGCAGCCGGGCCTGGTGGAACTGTACGACACTCCCATCATCGGCGTGCAGATCGTGCAGGGCATCCGCACGACGGCGCAGGTGCTGCAGGAATTCATCGCCGCCGAAGGCGAGGGCAAGGCCATGCGCGAGAGCATGACCCTGCTGCAGGCGCAGGCCGCGCCCGCCAGCCTGGCCGAATGGCATGCCTATCTCGCCGCCGCGAATGGTGCGGCCGATGCGCTGCTGTCGCTGACCTTGCAAAGCGAGGATGGCGACCTGTCCATGTGGGCGGGAGCCTTGGCGCGCCAGTGCCGCGCGGCGCTGGCCGAGTTGCTGCAACTGGCGCCGTGGGCGGCACACGCGGGCGTCGATGCGACGCTGATGCGCGTGCCGACCCTGCGCGAACTGGCCAACCTGGAAGCGCCGGAAGGCACGCCGCCCGAACTGGCGGTGCTGCTGGCGCAGGGCCGCGAACAGGCGGGCCGCCACATGCGCGACATCGCCCACGCAGCGGGCCAGGCGCGCGACTTCGCGCAGATCGAATATGGCTTCCTGTACAACCCGGCGACAAAACTGCTGGCCATCGGCTACAACGTCAGCGAACGGCGCCTGGACCCCAGCTACTACGACTTATTGGCTTCCGAAGTGCGCCTGGCCAGCTTCATCGCCATCGCCCAGGGCCAGCTGCCGCAGGAGCACTGGTTCGCCCTGGGCCGCCAGCTGTGCATGGTGGCTGGCCAGCCCGTGCTGCTGTCGTGGAGCGGCTCGATGTTCGAGTACCTGATGCCACTGCTGGTGATGCCGAACTACCCGAATACCCTGCTCGACCAGACCTACCACTCCGTCATCGAGGCGCAGATCGATTACGGGCGCCAGCGCGATGTGCCGTGGGGGATTTCCGAGTCCGGCTACAACACGGTCGACGCCAGTTTGAACTATCAATATCGCGCCTTTGGCGTGCCGGGGCTGGGCCTGAAGCGGGGCCTGGCCGACGACCTGGTGGTGGCGCCATATGCCAGCATGATGGGCCTGATGGTGCAGCCGGAAGCGTCATGCCAGAACCTGCAGCGCATGCAGGCGGCCGGCTACATGGGCCGCTACGGCTTTTTTGAAGCCATCGATTTCACCACGGCGCGCCTGCCGCGCGGGCAGGGCAGCGCCATCATCCGCTCCTTCATGGTGCACCACCAGGGCATGGGTTTTCTGGCCCTCAGCTATTTGCTGCACGACCGCCCGATGCAGCGCCGTTTCGAGTCCGATCCGCTGCTGCAATCGGCCTTGCTGGTGCTGCAGGAACGCACGCCGCAGGCCGGCGCGTTTTACTCGAACACGGCCGAACTGGCGGTGCTGCGCAGCGGCGCGCCCGAGCAGGCCATGCCGATGCGCATCCTTACGCAAGCCAACAGCGCCGTGCCGGAAACGCAGCTGCTGTCGAATGGCCGCTACCACGTCATGGTGAGCAATGCGGGCGGCAGTTACAGCCGCTGGAAAGACCTGTCCGTGACGCGCTGGCGCGAAGACAGCACGCGCGATAACTGGGGCAATTTCTGCTACCTGCGCGACCTCGATGACGGCGCAGTCTGGTCCACCATGTACCAGCCCACCCTGGCCGAACCGAAGAAATACGAAGTGATTTTTTCCGAAGGGCGGGCCGAGTTCCGCCGCGCCGACCATGGCCTCGACCTGTACACGGAAATCGTCGTCTCGCCCGAGGACGACATTGAAATCCGCCGCACGCGCATCAGCAATAATTCGAACCGCCAGCGGCGCATCGAGATCACCAGCTTTGCCGAAGTGGTGATGGCGCCGGCGGCGGCCGACGCGGCCCATCCTGCGTTCAGCAAGCTGTTCGTGCAGACGGAAATCCTCGCGCATGAAAAGGCGATTTTATGCACGCGCCGGCCCCGCTCGAAAGAGGAGCAGATGCCGTGGCTGCTGCATGTAATGACGGTGCACGATATCGAGCGCTATGAAGTATCGTTCGAAACGGACCGCGCGCGCTTCATCGGCCGCGGCAACACGGCGCAGCTGCCGCAGGCGCTGCAGGAAGGTGGCCCGCTCAGTGGCGGCCACGGCTCCGTGCTCGACCCCATCGTGGCCATCCGCTACGTCATCACGCTCGAACCCGACCAAGCTGTGACGGTCGACAGCGTGACCGGCATGGTGGAGCAGCGCGAGGCGGCCCTGCACCTGATCGACAAGTACCAGGACCGCCATCTGGCCGACCGCGTGTTCGAGCTGGCCTGGACGCACAGCCAGGTGGTGCTGCGCCAGTTGAATGCCAGCGAAGCGGACGCGCAGCTGTATGCGCGCCTGGCCAATGCCGTGATCTATCCGAATGCGGCCCTGCGCGCCGAGGCCAGCATCCTGATCAAAAACCAGCGCGGCCAGTCCGGCCTGTGGGCGTATGCCATTTCCGGCGACCTGCCCATCGTGCTGCTGCAGATACGCGACGCGGCCAATATCGAACTGGCGCGCCAGATGGTGCAGGCGCACGCCTACTGGCGCCTGAAGGGATTGATCGTCGACCTGGTGATCTGGTACGAAGAACAGTCGGGCTACCGCCAGCTGCTGCACGACCAGATCATGGGCCTGATCGCCTCGGGCATCGACGCGCAAGCGATCGACCGCCCGGGCGGCATTTTCGTGCGCCTGGCCGAGCAGATCGCCAACGAAGACCGCATCTTGCTGCAATCGGTGGCGCGCGCCATCATCAGCGACTTGCGCGGCACCCTGGCCGAGCAGGTCAAGCGTCCACCGAGCCCCGTGCTGCGCATGCCGCCGCTGCTGCAGGATCCGGCCCGCGAACAGGGCGGCGTGCCGCACCGCGCGCCAGAGCGCGAGCTGATTCTGGAAAATGGCCTCGGCGGTTTTACGCCCGATGGGCGCGAATACGTGATCACCACGGCAGAAGGCAAGCAGACGCCGGCACCGTGGTCGAACGTGCTGGCCAATGCGCAATTCGGCACGGTGGTATCGGAAGCGGGGCAGGCATATACGTGGAGCGAGAATGCACATGAATTTCGCCTCACGCCATGGCAGAACGATCCTGTGTCCGACCTGTCCGGCGAAGCGTTTTATGTGCGTGACGAGCAAAGCGGCCAGTTCTGGTCGCCCTCGTCGCTGCCCGCGCGCGGCAGCGGCGATTACGTCACGCGCCACGGCTTCGGCTACAGCGTGTTTGAACATAGCGAAGGCGGCATCGCCACGGAATTGTGCACCTATGTGGCGCTCGATGCGGCCGTCAAATATTCGGTGATCAAGGTGCGCAACGACAGCGGCGTGCCGCGCCGCCTGTCCGTCACCGGTTACGTGGAATGGGTGATGGCCGACTTGCGCGCCAAGTCCGGCATGCACGTGGCCACCGAGATCGACACGATCAGCGGCGCCCTGTTTGCGCGCAATAACTACAACACGGAGTTTTCGGGCCGCGTCGGCTTTTTCAATACCGACGCGAGCATCCGCTCCATCACCTGCGACCGCAATGAATTCATCGGCCGCAATGGCAGCCTGGCGCAGCCGGCGGCGCTGCGCCGCGTGCGCCTGTCCGGCAAGGCGGGCACGGGACTGGACCAGTGTGCCGCCATTCAGGTGCCGTTCGAACTGCAGCCGGGACAGGAGCGCGACATCGTCTTCATCCTCGGCGTGGGCGGGCGCCGCAATGCCGACGCCAGCACCATGGTGCAGCGCCACGCGGGCAAGGAAGCGGCGCGCATGGCACTCGACGCCGTGCGCGCGCACTGGGACAGTACTCTGGGCGCCGTGCGCATCGAAACGCCCGATCCGTCGCTCGACGTGATCGCCAATGGCTGGCTGATGTACCAGACCATCGCCTGCCGTCTGTGGGCGCGCAGCGGCTATTACCAGTCGGGCGGCGCCTACGGTTTCCGCGACCAGCTGCAAGATGCGATGGCGATGATACACACGGCGCCGCAGCTGCTGCGCAAGCATTTATTGCTGTGCGCGGGGCACCAGTTTGTCGAGGGCGACGTGCAGCACTGGTGGCATCCGCCGTCGGACCGGGGCGTGCGCACGCACTGCTCCGATGATTACCTGTGGCTGCCGCTGGCCGCCTGCCGTTATGTGATCGCCACGGGCGACGTCAACGTGCTGTCGGAAGTGGCGCCCTTCATCGAGGGGCGCGCCGTCAAGCCGGAAGAGGATTCGTATTACGACTTGCCCGTGCGTTCGGGCGAGTCGGCCGACCTGTACGAACACTGCGTGCGCGCCATCCGCCATGGCCTGCGCCTGGGCGTGCACGGTTTGCCGTTGATGGGTTCCTGCGACTGGAATGACGGCATGGACAAGGTGGGCGAACACGGCAAGGGCGAGAGCGTGTGGCTGGCCTTCTTCCTGTACGAAGTGCTGCAGCGCTTTGCCGAAGTGGCCCTGCTGCGCGGCGACGCTGCGTTCGCCCAGTTCTGCCGCGACGAAGCCGTGAAACTGGCCGCCAACGTCGAGGAACATGCGTGGGATGGCGAGTGGTACCGGCGCGCGTATTTCGACGACGGCACGCCACTGGGATCGCACACGAACGAGGAATGCCAGATCGATTCGATTTCGCAAAGCTGGGGCGTGCTGTCGGGCGCCGCCAACCAGGAGCGCGTGGCCGGCGCCATGCGCCAGGTCGATGCGCGCCTGGTGCGCCGTGATTCCGGCGTGATCCAGTTGCTCGATCCGCCGTTCGACAAGGCCGACCTCAATCCCGGCTACATCCGCGGCTATGTGCCCGGCGTGCGCGAGAACGGCGGCCAGTACACGCATGCGGCCATCTGGACGGCGATGGCGTTTGCCCGCATGGGCGACGGCGAAAAGGCGTGGGAACTGCTGCGCATGATCAGTCCCGTGCGCCATGGTGCTGACGCGCAGGCGGTGGCGCGCTACAAGGTGGAACCGTATGTGGTGACGGCCGACGTGTATGCCGTCGCGCCGCACGTGGGACGCGGCGGCTGGAGCTGGTACACGGGATCGTCGGGCTGGCTGTACCGGCTGATCGTCGAATCCCTGCTGGGCCTGACGCGCGAAGCGAACGTGCTGCGCATGGCGCCGACCATGCCGGCCGAGTGGGACAGTTTCAAGCTGCATTACCGCTTCGGCGCCAGCAGCTATGCCATCACGGTGGAGCAGGCGCAGGGGCGGCCTGCGGGCTTGTCGCTCGATGGCGTGGCGCAAGTGGGCAACAGCATCGCCCTGCGCGACGAGGGCCGCGAGTATGCGGTGCTGCTGCTGGTCTAGTCTTGCCAGGTGTCGTCATCGGGCCGGCGCCGGCCAAGCAGCAGGATCAGGCCGGCGCCGAGCAGTAACAGGTCGCGCGTGCGCACTTCGGGTGCGGACTGCGTTGCCGTCTGAGAGGGGTAGCTCACGGGTGTCGCCATGGCGGCGGGGCACTGGCTTGCGCAGGCGGCCAGGCACAGCGCCGCCACTTTTCCATTTAACTGCATAGATTCCTCAAGAAAGCGCGCCGACCGTTCGGAATCGGCGCGCCGGTATTCATGTCCACGACATTGTAATTATGAACATGAATATTGTAAATGAGAAATTATCTGTGCTTGTGTCAAAACCCCAGTGCCGCACCCGCACCGAGCAGGGTCGCCACGCCCAGCACGGCAAACACCAGCGCCGCGATGCCGTGCACGAGGCGCAGCGGGACGCGGTTGGCGATCCTGTCACCCAGGTAGACGGCCGGCACGTTGGCCAGCATCATGCCGAAGGTGGTGCCCAGCACGACAGAGACAATATCGTGATAGCGCGCCGCCAGCGCCACCGTGGCCACCTGCGTCTTGTCGCCCATTTCCGCCATGAAGAAGGCGATCAGGGTGGTCAGGAAGACGCCGTACTTGGCCAGCTTCGTCTCGTCTTCATCGAGCCTGTCGGGGATCAGGGTCCAGGCGGCCATGGCGAGGAAGGACACGCCGAGCACCCAGCGCAGCACGTCCGGCCCCAGCATGCTGGTGATCCAGGCGCCGACGACGGCGGCAAACGCGTGATTGGCGATGGTGGCGACGAAAATGGCCAGCACGATGGGCAAGGGTTTGCGGAATTTGGCGGCCAGCAGAAAGGCCAGGAGTTGGGTTTTGTCGCCGATTTCAGCGAGACCGACGATGCCGGTGGAGATGAGGAATGCTTCCATGAGATTGCAAGAGGTACGCGGGCCGGACGAATTAACCAATGATCCACGGGCGACTCCGGCCCATGCGGCCGCCCTGGATCAATGGTCTCGTCAAGTTTCTCAACCACCTGCACCATGGCCTGCGGGCCAATCATGTTGATACAGGTTCCCGCGGCGTGACCGCGGGACGACTACTCCCCAATGTTCGAGGCGCATCATACGCCAATGCCTGCGCCGGCGCCAGTGCTGCCAGGGCACGGTGCTACCTGGTGTGTGGGACTTCGACAACAATGATCGATTTGAAAACAGACTCGACTTAGAATGCAGTTCTGTCCACGACTCCCAGATGGAATGCGCCATGCCGGTCCTTGTCCGCTTGCTTGCCTTGTGTTTGACCCTGTTTGCTCCCTTGTCCGGCCTGTGCGCCGCGGCGCCCTTCGACGACAAGTTCCGCCAGCTGGAAGAACTGCTGCCCACGCCGAACAACTACCGCACGGCGTCCGGCGCACCCGGCCACGCCTACTGGCAGCAGCGCGCCGATTACGTGATTCGCGCCACGCTCGATGAGGAACGCCGCGCCATCACGGCCAGCGAACAGATCACCTACCACAACCGCTCGCCCGACAGCCTCGCGTATCTGTGGCTGCAGCTGGACCAGAATGGCTTGCGCCAGGATGCCGATCAGCGCCGCGTATTGAGCGCCCCATCGCGCCAGGCCTGGCTCAGTGGCAGCGAGGACGAGGCGCTGAAGTTCGAGGACTTGCGCGCCATCCATGCGGGCCGCGAATTTGACGGCGGCTTCAAGCTCACCGCCGTGAAGGCGGCCAGCGGCAAGCCGCTGCCGCATGTGGTCAACCAGACCATGCTGCGTATCGATTTGCCGGCGGCGCTGGCGCCCGGCCAGAGCATCACGTTCAATATCGACTGGTCGTATCAGATCAATGACCAGAAGGTACTGGTCGAGCGCTCCGGCTACGAGTATTTTGAAGACGACAAGAACACGATCTTCCAGATCGCGCAGTGGTTCCCGCGCATGGCCGCCTACTACGACGCCGTCGGCTGGCAGCACAAGCAGTTCCTCGGCTCCGGTGAATTCACCCTGGAGTTTGGCGACTACGAGATGTATCTGACGGTGCCGGGCGATCACGTGGTGGCCGCCACGGGAGAGCTGCAAAATCCTGCTAGCGTGCTCAGCGCGGCGCAGCGCGAGCGCCTGGCGCGCGCGAAAAACAGCAACACGCCACTGCTGGTGATCACGCCGCAGGAAGCGCTGGCGGCGGAAAAGGGCCGCGCGGCGGGCATGAAAACCTGGCACTTCAAGGCGGCCAATGTGCGCGACGTGGCGTGGGCGTCGAGCCGCAAGTTCATCTGGGATGCGCAGGGACTCGATAGCGGCGGCAAGCGCGTGATGGCCATGTCGTATTACCCGAACGAGGGCAACCCGCTGTGGCAGCAGTACAGCACGCGCGCCGTCGTGCACGCGATCGAGCAGTACAACAAGTACAGTTTCGACTATCCGTATCCGAATGCGATCTCCGTCAACGGCGCCGTGGGCGGCATGGAGTATCCGATGATTGCGTTCAATGGCGGACGCCCCGTGAAGGACAAGAAGACGGGGGAGCTCACGTACTCGAAGACGGCCAAATATGACCTGATCGGCGTGATCATCCATGAGGTGGGCCACAATTATTTCCCCATGATCGTCAACTCCGACGAGCGCCAGTGGACGTGGATGGACGAGGGCCTCAATTCCTTCCTGCAGTACCTGGCCGAGCAGGCGTGGGAAGAGCATTTCCCCTCATGGAATGGCGAGCCGCGCAAGATCGTCGACTACATGCGCAGCCAGAACCAGGTACCGATCATGACCAATTCCGAGTCCCTGCTGCAGTTTACGGCGAACGCCTACGACAAGCCGGCCACGGCGCTCAACATCCTGCGCGAGACCATCCTCGGGCGCGAACTGTTCGACTTCGCCTTCAAGCAGTACGCCTTGCGCTGGAAGTTCAAGCGCCCGACGCCGGCCGACTTTTTCCGCACCATGGAAGACGCTTCCGGCACGGACCTAGACTGGTTCTGGCGCGGCTGGTTCTATACCACCGACGCGGTCGACATCAGCATCGACGGCATCAGCGAATATGGCGTGAGCACGAAGAACCCGGAAGTCGAGAAAGCGTGGAAGAAGGCGCAGAAGGCCGCGCAGCCAATATCGATCTCGGACCAGCGCAACAAGGCGCTGCCGAAGAAGGTCGACATCGATCCCGCGCTGAAGGATTTCTACAACCAGCATGATGACTTCACGGTCACCAACAAGGACCGCAACAGCTATGCGGAAGAACAGGAAACGCTGGAGCCGTGGGAGCGCAAGCTGCTGGAACAGCGCAACATGGGCAAGCATTTGTACCTGGTCGACTTTTCGAATATCGGCGGCCTGGTGATGCCGCTGATCCTGGAAATCGAACTGAAAAGCGGCAAGAAGATCATCGAGCGCGTACCGGCCGAAGTGTGGCGCTATGCGCCGCACAAGATCAGCAAGGTGATCGTCACGGACGAGCCGATGGTGGGCCTGGTGCAGGACCCATACTGGGAGACGGCCGACATCGATACCAGCAACAATAGCTGGCCGAGGAAAATTACGCCATCGCGCCTGGAGTTGTTCAAGCAGGACCGCGACAAGAACAACCTGATGAAGGATGTTAATACGCCGCTGAAGGCGCCCGAGGCCAAGCCCGAAGTCCGGTCAGATACGAAATAGGGAAACAGCGCCGGCCGGTCCGGCGCTTTTTTCTGCCGGCCTGCGCCGGAAGTGCTATTCTGCGCGACGCCCCGGCGCACACGGACCGGGGCTTTCGCAAATCATTCAAAAGACGACCATGCAAACTTTGACCTTTCTGCGCGCGCTGGGCTGTGCGCTACTTTGCCAGGTAACCCTGGCAGCGCACGCCGACCCCCTCAGCTATGCGCGCTACGACCAGGTGCGCACGCGCGACCTGCAGCTGGACCTGAAAGCGGATTTCAAGCAAAAGACGCTGTCCGGCTATGCCGAGCTGTCCTTGAACTGGATCGATCCGGCGGCGCGCACTTTGGTGCTCGATACGCGCGATTTGTCGATCGCCAAGGTGCAGGTACAGGACAAGCGCGGCGCATGGCAGATGGCGCCGTACCAGCTGGACAAGGCCGACCCGGAAAAGGGCCAGGCGCTGCGCATCACCACCACGGGACAGCCGGGCAAGGTGCGCGTCTACTATCACACGGCGCCGAACGCCATCGCGCTTCAGTGGCTCACGCCGCAGCAAACCATGTCGGGCAAGCTGCCTTTCATGTTCAGCCAGTCGCAAAGCATCAACGCCCGCTCGTGGGTGCCGTCGCAGGATACGCCAGCCGTGCGTTTTACGTATAGCGCGCGTATCGATGCGCCTGCGGGCATGCGCGTCGTGATGAGCGCCGAGAACGATGAAAAGGCGACGGGCAAGGGCGGCTGGAAATTCAGGATGCCGCAGCCGATCCCATCGTATTTGCTGGCCATCGCCATCGGCGAACTGGAAGTGCGTAAACTCGGTCCCCGCTCCGCCGTGTATGCGGAACCGCCGCGCATCAAGGCGGCCGAATATGAGCTGGCCGACACGGAAAAGATGATACAGGCAGCCGAAGCGCTGTATGGTCCGTATGGCTGGGGGCGTTACGACATGATCGTGCTGCCGCCATCGTTCCCCTACGGCGGCATGGAAAACCCGCGCCTGACCTTCCTCACGCCGACCATGATCGCGGGCGACCGCAGCCTGGTCGACCTGATCGCGCATGAACTGGCCCACTCGTGGTCGGGCAACCTGGTCACCAACGCGTCGTGGAAGCACATGTGGCTCAACGAAGGCTTCACCACCTACGTCACCACGCGCATCGTCGAGCAGCTGTATGGCAGCGACGTGGCGCAGATGGGCGTGCAGGTCGACCAGGAAGAACTGGCCGCTGCGATCCGCGAACTGCCGGCGGCGAAAACGGCACTGATCACGCGCGATGCGGACGCCAACCCGGCCGAAACGTACACGGACGACGGCATCATCTACCCGAAAGGCGCCTGGTTCCTGGCCACCATGGAGCGTCGCGCCGGCCGCGCCGTGTTCGATCCCTTCCTGCGCGGCTGGTTCGACCAGCACGCGTTCCAGAGCGTGACGACGGAGCAGTTCATCGCCTACCTGCGCAAGAATTTGCTGGCGCAGCATCCGGACGTGATGCCGGAAGCGGAACTCGATGAATGGCTGTATGGCACGGGCGTGCCGGCCAGCGCGCAGCGCGTCGTTTCGCCGCGCCTGGCGCTGCTCGACCAGCACCGCGACGCCTGGTTGAAAGGCACATTGCCGACGAAAGACCTGGGCATGGACAAGTGGATCGCCATCGAATCGATGCACTTCCTGAACGACATCAACAACAAGGCCAGCGCGGCGCAATTGCGTGAGCTGGATCAGGCCTACGGCGTGGGCAAGAGCGGCAATAATGAAGTCGCGTACCGCTTTTACCTGGCCGCCGTGAACGCCGGCTACGACGTGCACCAGCCCTTGCAGACGTTCCTGATGAGCGTGGGCCGCCAGAAGTTCGTCGTGCCCCTTTACAGCGCCTTGATGAAGACGCCGCAGGGCCATGCCTGGGCCAAGGACGTGTATGCGAAAGCGCGCGAACGCTACCACCCGGTGACGCAGGAAAGCGTCGATAAATTGATGGCCGCGCAAGCGCATTGAACCTTCTTTGGACATCTTGACCATGCATACCATGAACCGTCTCGCCGCCGCCATCGTGCTGGCGTTTTCCAGCATCGCCGTGCCGGCGCTGGCTGTTGACGCGGCCCCCGTCGTTGCCGCCGCACCCACACCCGCATCCGCGCCTGCCTTCGATCTTGAGCGCGACGTCGCCACCGCCCTGAAAGTGTTCGACGTGCCCGGCATGGCGATCGCCATCGTCAAGGATGGCAAAGTCATCGCCGCCAAAGGCTTTGGCGTGCGCAAACTGGGCGAACCGGCGGCCGTCGATGCGCAGACCCTGTTTGAAGTGGCGTCGAACTCGAAAGGCTTCACGGCCGCCGCGCTGGCCATGCTGGTCGACGATGGCAAGCTGGCCTGGGACGATCCTGTCACCAAGCACCTGCCCGGCTTCCAGATGTACGATTCCTACGTGACGGGCGCCATGACCATCCGCGACCTGCTGACGCACCGCAGCGGCCTGGGCCTGGGCGCGGGCGACTTGCTGTGGTGGCCAACCACCACGTTCAGCACCGACGAGATCATCGAGAAGCTGCGCTACATCCGTCCGGCCACGAGTTTTCGCAACAGCTATGCCTACGATAACCTGCTGTATATCGTGGCCGGCAAGATCATCGCCGACAAGGCGGGGAAAAGCTGGGGCGAGGCCATGCATGAGCGCATCCTGGCGCCGCTGGGCATGACGGGCACCACCACCAGCCTGGCTGAAAATGCGGGCAAGCCCGACGTCGCCAGTGCGCACAGCAAGATCGACGGCAAGATCGCCGCCGTCAAATCGATGCCCGTGCCGAATGCCGTGGGCGCCGTCGGCATCAACACGAATGCGGAAGATATCGCCAAGTGGATGATGGTGCTGCTCGACGGCGGCAAGATCGCCGGCGTGAAGGACAAGGATGGCAAGGACGCGCGCCTGTTCAGCGAAAAGCAGGGCCGCGAAATGTGGACGGCGCAAACGCCGATCAAGATTTCCGAACCGAAGCCGGCGCTGGCCGCGACGAAACCGAATTTCAGCGCGTATGGCCTGGGCTTCCAGCTGCGCGACTACAAGGGCATGAAAGTGGCCATGCACGGCGGCGCGCTGCAGGGCTTTTATTCGCGCGTGGTGATGGTGCCGGAAGCGAAACTGGGCGTGGCCATTCTGACCAATGCGGAAAATGGCGGTTCCATGACGGCGCTGCAATGGCGCATCCTCGACCATTACCTGCAGGCGGCGCCGTCGGACTGGCTGGCGCTGGTGGCCAAGGTGGAGCAGGACCAGCATGCGGAAGAGGTGAAAAAGCAGGGCAAGGCGTCGAGCGCGCGCGCGGCGAAATCGCAGCCATCGCTGCCGCTGGCGGCGTACGACGGCGAGTATGAAGATGCCTGGTACGGCAAGGTCATCATCAAGCCCGAGGGGAAAAAGCATATCCTCAGCTTCACGCGCACGCCGGACCTGACGGGCGAGCTGGAACACTGGCAGCACGACACCTTCATCGTGCGCTGGAAAGAGCGCAATTTCAACGCCGATGCGTACGTGACGTTCTCGCTCAATCCCGATGGCAGCATCGACCGGGTAAAAATGGCGCCCGTGTCGGCCGAGACGGATTTCAGCTACGACTTCCAGGACCTGAGCCTGGTGCCGGTGAAGCCGAAGGAGGCGAAGAAATAAAAGGTCGATACCAAAACCGCAGCCTGGTCTGCGGTTTTTTTCGCCTGTTTCCATGCAAATGCGCGGCAGGAGGGCGGCGAGCCGGTTTTTATTCCATGAAATGGGATGAAAAAGAAACGTTATCTTGTTTTCTTGTTTGCGTATTTACTAACTTTTTAAGGTGGTACTATTTCCATGCGCCATGAAATTCGTCTGTCGACAGGCGGTTTCTGGCGGCTGACGTCTTTGTCTTCCAGTGGTTTATATAACGACTCAACTCTTTGGGAATGGGATAAAAATGATCAATGTGAAAAAAGCCGTATTTGTCTTTTGCGCCGCCGTTGGTTTTGCCGGCGCCATCAGTTCTTCCGCGTTTGCCCTGCCAACCCGTGAAACCTGCGAGGAAGCCTACACCGCCTGCGTAACGGATGGCGATGCCAATGCCTGCACCCTGGTCAAGCGCCTGTGCGGCGTGTACGGCATCTACCTGTAAGACGGCATTCCAATCCGTGGTCGGGCGGCGCGCCGGAGTGGTGCGCCGCCGTTTGTTTTGCTATGGCTTGACGAACTTCAGGGTCATGCGGTCGCTCTCGCCGATGGCCGTGTACTTGGCCCGATCCACGTCCTTGTTGGCGTAGGTCGGTGGCAGCGCCCAGACGCCGCCCTGGTGGTCCGCCTTGTCTTTCGGATTGGCGTTGATGTCCGACTTGGCCGCCAGTTTGAAGCCAGCGCCTTCGGCCAGCTTGATCACATACGCTTCATGCATGTAGCCGCTGCTGGCCGTGGCGTCCTGCGCCTGGCTCACCGGCAGGCGGTGCTCGACGACGCCGAATACGCCGCCTGGTTTCAGGCTGTCATACACTTCCTTGAACAGGGTCTGCATGCCCGCCTCGCCGATCGGTATCCAGTTGTGGATATTGCGGAAGGTGAGCACCATGTCGGCCGTGCCCTTGGGCGCGATGCGGTAGGTGGTCGGTGGCGCGAAGGCACCGAGTTCCACCTTGCCGAAGGCGGCTGGATTGGCGTCGAGTTTTTGCTGGAAGCGCGCCGCGCCACGGCGTGCGCCTTCGCTGGCGGATTGGGGATCGTTGCCGGCGGCGATCAGCTTGCCGTGGTCGCGCAGGTAGGGCGCCAGGATCTCCGTATACCAGCCGCCGCCAGGCGCCAGTTCCACCACCGTCATCGTCGGCTTGATGCCGAAGAACGTCAGCGTTTCATACGGGTGGCGGGCGCCGTCGCGCAGCGCGTTGGCCGGCGTGCGCGCACTGCCGGCGATGGCTGCTTTCAGGGCCGTGTCGCCCGCATCGGCGGCCAGTGCCGCGCCGCTGCCGCCACAGGCCAGCATGACCGTCAGGGCCGCGGCCAGGAATACTCGCTTCATCATCATATGCTCCATGCGTGATTGGATCGGTTGGTCAATTGGTGGCGATCGCCATCAACGCCGATCATCGGGCAAGCACGCTGGCCGGTCAAGCGGATTCCGTCCCCCATGCGGCGGCATACGCGGGCATCTCGCTGGTGTTGAGCGCATCGGCGATGGCCGCGCCACGGCCGTGCGTAAACGGCAGTTCGCCCGTCCAGGCGGCATGCGCCATGTCGTCCGCGTCGTCGAGCGGTCCGCCCTTGCGCTGCTTGACGGCGCATTCGTCGAGCGCGATGCGCAGCACGGTGGTGGCCGCGTATTCCTTGGCGCTGCCGCCGCGCACGTGCGCCAGGCGTCCCGGCGCCAGCTTCTCCATCAACGCATCCATCGCCGCATGCTGCTGGCCGATGTCGCTGACTTTTTCAAACTGCCCATACACCATCGCCGAGCGGTAGTTCATCGTGTGATTGAAGGCGGAGCGCGCCAATACCAGGCCGTCGAGATGGGTCACCGTCACGCATACGCCGGTTTCGCGCAGCAGCTGCTTGAGCATGCGGCTGCCGTTCGAACCATGGATGTACAGGTGGCCGCCGATGCGCCAGCAGGCGGTCGGGATGCAATGGTTTCCGTGTTCGTCGTGGAAGGCGATATGGCACAGGTAGGAGGCGTCGAGGATGGCGTACAGGGTGGCTTGCTCGTAGCTGGCCAGTTCGGCGACGCGGCGCACGCGGGTACGGGGGCTGGGGGGCAGGGCGGTAGCGGTCATGGCGGAAGTCCCGTTGGTTGAAGAGGAAGGCCGCACTATAATCGGCATCTGGCCCTGAAAAAAGATCCAGAAGTGAGAAATAATTTAGAGCCACAAGGTAAGGAGGCACATGGATTTTGCTTTGCTGCTGAACGCGTTCGAGTGCACGCACCGCGAGCGGGGCTGGCCGCGCCAGCGCCTGCTGCATGAATGCCTGCGCGCGGCGATCCGCGGGGGACAGCTGGCGCCCGGCACGCGTCTGGCCGCCACGCGCGTGCTGGCCGCCGAACTGGGGTTGGCGCGCAATACCGTGCTGTACGCCTACGAGCAATTGGCCAGCGAAGGGTTTGTCTTGCCGGACCGGCGCGGCACCGTCGTCGCTGGCAGCGCCGGGGTGCCGGTGGCATCGTCGGTGAGCGGTGGCCATGATGGATTATCGCGCCGGGCCCGGCATTTGCGCGGCGTGTCGGGACAGGATGCCAGCGCGGCGCTGGTGTTTCCCGCCGACGCCATGGGGGCGTTCGCGCCCGGCGTGCCGGCGCTCGACGAATTCCCGCTGGCGCAGTGGCGCCGCATGCTGGACCGCGCGTGGCGCGCGCTGACGCCGCGCCAGCTCAATTACGGCGACCCTGCCGGCGAGCCGCAACTGCGCATGGCCATCGCCGAGCATTTGCGCGCCGCGCGCGGCGTCGTCTGCGATGCGGGCCAGGTGTTCATCACGGACGGCACGCAGAGCAGCCTCGATGTTTGCCTGCGCGCCTTTGCCGACCAGGGCGACACCTTGTGGATCGAGCATCCCGGCTATGGCGGCGCGCTGGCGGCGGGCCGTGGCGCCGGCATGCAGGTGGCTGGCATCGCCGTTGACATGGATGGTATCGCGCCGACGGATGACGACTGGCGCGACACGCCGCCGCGCCTGATCTACACGACGCCGTCGCACCAGTATCCGACGGGCAGCGTGCTCAGTCCCGCGCGCCGCATGGCGCTGCTCGAACGCGCCCGCGCGGCCGGCGCGCTGATCATCGAAGACGATTACGACAGCGAGTTTCGCCATGGCGGCCCGCCTCTGGCCGCCATGCAGGGACTGGTGGCAGACGCCCCCGTCGTGTACCTGGGTACCTTCAGCAAGACCATGTTTCCCGCCTTGCGCATCGCCTTTATCGTCGTGCCGGCCGCTCTGGCCGTGGCCTTCGCGCAGATGCAGGCGCAGGGCGCCGCGCGCGGACGCGTGGCCGAACAGCTGGCGCTGGCCGAGTTCCTGCGCAGCGGCCTGTTTGCGCGCCACGTGCGCCGCATGCGCCGCCTGTATCGCCAGCGCCGCGATGCCTTGAGCGAAGCCCTGCAGCGCCATGCGTGTGGCGGCGCGGCCATCCATGGCGGCACGGCCGGCATGCACCTGGCGCTGCGTTTTCACGATCGCGCATGGGATGACCTGGCGCTGAGCAGCAGCGCCGCGCAGGACGGCATCGTGGCGCTGGCCCTGTCCGCGCATGGCACGGGCGAGGGGACGGGAGAAGAGCCAGGCTGGAACGGTTTCCTGCTCGGTTATGCGCAGGTGCCGGCCGAACACATGGATGGCCTGGCGCGTCGGCTGGGCGCGCTGCTGCCGGCGTGATGCAGCTATGTTATTGCTGATCCTGCATCCACTGCTTCAAGCCGTTGACCCAGTTCTTGGCGGGCAGGTTGAACTGCTTCTTGATGGTGGCGGCGCGTTCGTATAGCTCGCTGAAGTCGAGCGATGGCGATTTTTTGAAGGCCAGTACGACGATGTTTTCATCTTCCACTTCCGGCACCCACACGACGGCGTCGAAGACCAGCTCCATCGCCTGCAAATTTTTGTCGTAGTTGGGGAAGTCGCCGAAGACATTCGTGCACATGATGCCGTCGTCCGTCAGGCAGTCGAAGCAGGCCTGGTAGAACTCGGGCGTGTCGAGCACGGGGCCGCGCGCGTCCTCGTCGTACAGGTCCACTTGCAGCGCGTCGACCGTGCCGTGATTGGCCGGATCGAGCACGAAGTCGAGCGCATTCATTTCACGCACATCGAGGCGTGCGTCGTTCGGCGGCAGCGCGAACTGGGCGCCGCAGATGGCGATCACGTTCGGATTGAGTTCGATGGCCGTGACCGAGGCGTCGGGGAAGCGGCGGTAGCTGAACTTGGTCAGCGCGGCGCTGCCCAGGCCCAGCTGCACGATGCGTCTGGGCTGCGTCTTGAACAGCATCCACATCATCATCATCTGCACGTATTCGAGCTCGATGGCGTCGGGCTTGTCCAGGCGCATGGCGCCCTGCACCCATTTGGTTCCCAGGTGCAGATAGCGGATGCCACGGTGTTCGGTGGTGGTGGCCGGCGGGTGGCCGGGGTGGCTGAAAGCGGTATGGCTGGTGGAGGTAAAGTCGGTCGTCATGGCGCCAGTTTAGCAGCCGGCCGAAAAAAAGACGCCGTAGCGTCTTTTGGGTGGGGAGCTCAAGATTGCTTGCGGCGCCGTGCCAGGAAGCCCAGTACGCCCAGGCCGGCCAGCAGCATGCCATACGTTTCCGGTTCGGGAACGGGGGCCAGGTTCAGGTTGAAGGTGCCGCCATAGCTGCCGCCATTGCTGTTGCCCATGACGGTGAGGACCATCGGACCGTTGAACAGCAGGCTGGTTTGCGCCAGCACTTCGCCCTGGGCATAGCCGAAGACGGTGGGGCCGCCAAAACCCGTCAGGGCGATGCCGTTCAGGTCGGCGCCGCTGAAGTTGATGGAGGCCGCATCGCTGCCCGTGACCGACAGGTTGGCCAGGAAGGCTTGCGCGGTCGAGCCGAAAGTCGCGTCGGGAGTGAAGGTGAAGGTGTCGGTAAATTCACCGAGCGGATTGGGCGTGGCGTTGAAGCCGCCCGTCCACAGGTTGCCGGTGGTGTTGCTCAGGTCCACGTTGTACGCTGTCGCCTGCGCTACGCCGATGGAAGCTGCGCTCAGGAGCGCCACTGCGATGAGTGATTTCAGTTTCATTTTTATCCCCGCGAAAAAACGATTGATGTTTCAAAAAAACCGTGCCGCTCAGATAAATTATCGCCAGGACATTTCATTGTCAATGAGCTATTTTTATATCATTATGCAAACTTAAATAGCTTATTTCTAACACACGGGCATGGCGCTCGCGATGTTGCAATATTAAAAACTCTAATTGTCAATATAATACTGAAAAATAATTGCGGAGCATGTGATCAAAAATTCGTTGCACGGGAAATTAATTTCCAGTCAGTAATGGAAGGATCAAGGTCACCGCCAGGCCGCCGCCCTCGCGGTTGGCCAGGGTGATGCGCCCGCCATGGGCTTCGGCGATTTCGCGCGCCAGGGCCAGGCCCAGTCCCGTGCCGCTGCGCTTGGTGGAATAAAACGGCACCAGCGCGTTTTCCAGCACGGCGCCGCTCATGCCCGGGCCACGGTCGCGCACTTCGATGCGCAGCTGCCCTTGCGCCAGGCTGACGTGCAGGCCGATGTGCTCCTCACGCGAGCCCGATTCCAGTGCATTCTTGAGCAGGTTCAGCAGCGCCTGCTGCATTTGCGCCGCATCGAACACGGCCTCCTGGGCGGGTGGTATGCAGTCGAGCGTGAAGGCCGCCTGCGAGGCCAGGCCGTCGAGGAACGGCTGCCACTCGCACGGCGCCAGGCGCGGCGTGGGCAGCTTGGCAAAGCGCGCATAGCCGAGGATGAAGGTTTCCAGGTGGCGCGTGCGTTCCTCGATGGTGGCGAGGATTTGCGGCAGGCGTTCGGTCTGGCCGCGGCGTACCAGCTCGGCGCCGGAATGGGCCAGCGAGGCCAGCGGCGCCAGCGAGTTGTTGAGCTCATGGCTGATGACGCGGATGACTTTTTTCCAGGTCTGCACTTCCTGGCGCCGCAGTTCCAGGGTCAGCTGGCGCAACAGCAGCAGTTCGTGCTTGCGCCCGTTCAGGCTGAAGCTGCGCCGCGCCAGGTGATACACCTCTTCCTGCTCCCCCTCGCCGCTGGTAAACAAGCCATCGCTGGCGCGCGCCAGCGCTTCGGCCAGGGCCGGTGATGCCTCGCGCACGATATCGGCCAGGTGGCGCCCTTCGAGCCGGCGGCCGTGGTGCAGCAGCTGGCGCGCGGCCAGGTTGGCGTAGACGATGGCGCTGCCCTCGGCCACCAGCAGCATGGCCACCGGCGTGTTTTGCACCATGGTGTCGAGCAGCAGTTCGCGCTGCACCAGCTCCAGGCGCTGCTTGCGCAGCACGTCGCCCAGCGCATTGTGGGCCGCCACCAGGTCGGCCAGTTCATCGTTCTGCGGCCAGCGCAGGCTGAAGCCGAAGTCGCCGTCCTGGTAGCTCGTCACCGTGCCGCTCAAGGCGCGAAACAGCGACAGCATCGATTGCAGCTGCGCGCGGATGGTAATGACGGCCACCGGCAGCACGCACAACAGGGTACCGGCCAGCACCAGCAGCGGCTGGCCCGGCAAAAAATGCGCGAGCAGCAGGGCGATGACGATGCCCAGCACCAGCAGGGTGACGATCAGCGCCGTCCAGCGCGTGAGCAGGGAGAGGCGCATGGGACGGTAGGCCATCAGCCGCGCGCGATGCCCAGGCGTTCCATGCGCCGGTACAGGGCCTGGCGCGACAGCCCCAGTTCCTGCGCCGCCTGCGCCACCACGCCGTGCGCGCGCGCGAGCGCCGCGGTGACGCTGTCGCGGTCCGGCTCCGTCGCGGCGCCATCGTGCGGCGCGCGCGGCGATGGCATCCCCGCCAGCGGCAAGCCCGTTTCCTGCGCGCCGATCACCGGGCCGGCCGTCAGCAGGCTGGCGCGCTGCATGACGTTTTTCAGTTCGCGCACGTTGCCTGGCCAGCCGTGCGCCAGCAGGGTCGCCTGCGCTTGCGCGTCCAGGGTTTTGTCACTGCCCAGGAAGTGCCGCGCCAGCACCAGGATGTCGAGCGGACGCTGGGCCAGCGGCGGCAGGCGCAGTTCGATCACGTTGAGGCGGTAGAAAAGGTCTTCGCGAAACGTGCCGGCCTTGATCATCGCCGGCAGGTCGGCGTTGCTGGCGCTGATGACGCGCACTTTCACTTGCCGTTCGCGGTTCGAGCCGAGGCGCTCGAAGCGTCCCGTTTCCAGCACGCGCAGCAGTTTCATTTGCCCGGCCAGCGGCAGGTTGCCGATCTCGTCGAGGAACAGGGTGCCGCCATCGGCCGCGTCGAACTTGCCGTCGCGCGCGCGCGTGATGCCCGTGTAGGCGCCCGCTTCCGCGCCGAACAGTTCCGCCTCGATCAGCTCGACCGGCACGGCGCCGCAATTGAGCACGACGAAGGGGCCGCCGGCGACCTGGGAATTGGCTTGCACGATGGCGGCGATGCGCTCCTTGCCGCTGCCGTTCGGCCCCGAAATGAGCACGGGCACGTCGGCCCGCGCCACCTGGCACGCCAGGTGCACGACGCGCTCCGTGGCCGGGTCTTGCCACACCATGCCGCGCAAGTCGAAGTCGTGTTCCAAGGCGTGGCGCTGGCGCTGCTCGGCCACCACGCGCTGGCGCAGCGCGCGGTTGGCCTGTCCCAGTTCCAGCAGGTTCTGCACGGAAGCGATCAGACGCCGGTCATCCCATGGCTTGGCCAGGTAGTCGGCCGCGCCCGACTTGATCAGGTCGACGGCCGCGTCGAGCTGGGTCCAGGCCGTCAGCAGGATCACGGGCAGGTCCGGGTAGCGCGCGCGGATGGCGTGGAACAGCGCGCTGCCTTCCTCGCCCGAGGTGGTGTCGGCCGTGAAGTTCATGTCCTGCACCACCAGGTCGATGGCGTGGCGCTCGAGCAGCTGCAAGCCTTCCTCGGGCGAGGCGGCGCGCACGGCGTCGATCTCGTGCAGGGAGAACAGCACGTCGAGCGCGATGGCCACGGCGGCATTGTCGTCAATAATCAGTACGGTAGGCATGCGCGCAGCATATCACTCAGGTGCCGGCTCAGGTACTGCGGGTGGCAGTGGCCGGCGAAATGCTGGCCGCGCGCCAGGCCGGGCCGTACACGGCGCCCACGCCCAGCAGCCAGAACACGAGCGCGCCGGCCAGCAGATAGACGGGTGGCAGGCGGGCCATTTCCAGCTGGCTGACCAGCAACTGGTTCAAGCCCAGGGCCAGCAGCACGCCGCAGGCCACGCCGACGCTGGTGATCATGAAATTCTCCGTCAAAAAATAGCGCAGGATGTCGACGCGGCGGGCACCGAGCGCGCGCCGCACACCGATCTGCTTGCGGCGCTGCGTCACCCACAGGCTGGCGATGCCGACGATGCCGCTGGCCGTCACCAGCAGCAGCAGGGTCGACACGGCGATCAGCATCCATGACAGGCCGCGGTCGGCCCGGTAGCGTGACGTGCGGTGCTTTTCCAGGGTATCGGTGCGTACCAGCAGGCGGTCGCTGGTGGCAGTGCGGATGGCTTGCTCGGCCTCCTTCATCAGACGGTCGCGCTGGCCCGGTTCGGCGCGCACCGCATACAGCAACGAATCGCGTCCGCCCGTCAGGCGCGCCGGCATCAGGATCGAATATTCGCCTTCGGCCTTGACCTGGCCCACCTGCGTCTGCAGCCGTTCAACGACGCCGACCACGCGCAGTTCGGGATCATCGGCCCCGTTGCCCCGGTACAGCGTCTTGCCGACAAAGCTGGTTTCGCCGGGCCAGATTTTTTGCGCCGCGGCGAGCGTCACGATGGCCACCGTGGGGTAGCGGTCGTCGACATCTTCATCGATCTCGGGTACCTCCTCAGGCAGGAAGTCGCGTCCTTCCACCAGCTTCAAGCCATAGGTCTTGACCAGGGCATCGGGGGTGACGTAGGTCGAGATGTTGGCGCTGGGCGTGACCTGGCTGCGCTTGGCCGACACGCTGGTGGAGTTGCCGGAGCGCGACAGCACCGCCTGCGACGTTTGCGCCACCGACAGCACGCCCGGCAAGGCGCGCAGCAGGGCCGCCTGGCGCTTCTGTTCGGACAGCTGGCGCTGGTGGTTGCCGCGGTTCATGTTCTGGATATGGACATAAAAAATATCGTTTTCAGCGGCCACGCCGGTGGGCCGCGCGGCCACGGCCTGGCGCAGGTTGACGATGTGCAGGGCATTGGCCAGGATGGCCAGGCTGATCGCGATCTGCACGGCCACCAGGATGGCGCCGGTTTTGCTGCGCATCAGCGCCGACAGGATGGGACGGATTTCCATGCTGGACCTCATGTTGTGTAAAGGATGTTCATTGGGATTTGAGCTGGATCGCCGGCGTCACCTGGCAGGCGCGCCAGGTGGGCAGCAGGCCGGCCAGCAGGGCCGCCAGCACCGACATGGCAAACGTCAGCAACAGCATCGGCACATCCATGTGCGCCACGGTGCCCAGTTCCTTCGACTGCTGGCTGACTACGGCCAGCGCGCCAAACGCCAGCAGCAGGCCGATCACGCCGCCGGCCAGGCCGATCACGCCGCTTTCGATCAGGAACTGGCGGAAGATGTCGCGCCGCGTGGCGCCCAGCGCGCGGCGGATGCCGACTTCACTGGCGCGCACGGAAAACTTTGCCAGCAGCAGGCCGATGGTGTTGACCAGGCATAGCAGCAGAAAGCCGAAGGCCAGCCAGGCCGCCAGCTTGTTGTCGTTGTCGACCACCTTCAGGAAGGCCATCCATTCGTTCAGGTCGTACAGCTTGTTGGGCGCATTGCGCATCATGCGTCCCAGCTTGCGCTGCTCGCCCGCATAGGCATCCAGATACTGCTGCAACTGGCCACGCTCGCCGCTGCTGGCCATCTCGAACCAGAACTGCAGCCAGGTGCAGCCCGAAGCGAGCCTGCCCTGGTAGCCGGGTGCGTTATTGTCGCCGTTGCAGCTCATGCCGCCGTCGTGTTCCGTCTCGTGGCGAATCGCGCTGGCAAACGGAATGAAGAATTCGTCTTCCGCGCCGAAAGCGCCCTTGCTGCCGATGATGCGGTGCGGGCGTGGCACCACGTCCCAGGTCGCCAGGACACCCGTCACCATGTAGGGCCGGCCCAGCACCGTCACGCGCTGGCCGACCGGGTTGTTCGAGCCCACCAGTTTTTCAGCCAGCGCGCGGCTCAGGACGATCACGTCGGCGCCGCTGGCGTCATCGGCTTCGCTCCACGGCTGGCCGTACAGGAAGGGGGCGTCGAACATGCTGAAAAAATCGCGCGTGGGCGCAATGCCCTGGGCATTGAAAGACCCGATATCCTTGCGTGCCGGCTCGACCGGACCGGCCACGCCGTACATGACGGTGCGGCGCACGCCCATCTTGCTGGCCATGAAATTGCGCGCATCGATATAGCTCATCTGGGCTTGCGAGAAGCCGGGCTTGTCGCCGGGGACGTAGCCTTTGACGGGCAGGATGTCGATCATCGGCACGAACATGCGGTCGCTCTTGTGCGGCAGCGGATCGCCCGACATGGCGTGCAGGATGGTGACGGTGGAGACGCTGGCGGCCACGCCGACGGCCAGGGTCAGCACCATCAGCGCCGTCAGGGCGCGGTTGCGGCGCAGGCTGCGCAGGCCCAAGGTGAAATAGTAGCGGAACATGGTTTCTCCTTACGCTGTCACGGGGTGCTGCGGCCTGGCCGACAGCGTGGCGCGGTGCTGCACCAGATCCGACACCTGGCCGTCGATGATGTGCACATTGCGCTGGCTGCGCAGCGCCAGTTCCGGATCGTGGGTGACCATCAGGATGGTGGTGCCTTGCGCGTTGATGTCTTCGAGCAGTTCCATCACGCCGCGCGCCATCTGCGTATCGAGGTTGCCCGTCGGTTCATCGGCCAGCAGCAGCTTGGGCGAGCCGGCCAGCGCGCGCGCGATCGCCACGCGCTGCTGCTGGCCGCCCGACAATTCGGCCGGATAATGCTTCATGCGCGACGCCAGTCCCACCTTGGCCAGCGCTTCTTCGATGCGCTCCTTGCGTTCGGCGCGGTTGAAGCCCCGGTAGCGCAGCGGCACGTCGACGTTGTCGAACAGGGACAGGTCGGGAATCAAGTTAAAACCCTGGAAGATGAAGCCGAGTTTTTCATTGCGCAGGCGCGAGCGGGCATTGTCGTCCATGCCCCGGACGTTGACGCCGTCGAGGATGTATTCGCCGTCCGTGAATTCCTCGAGCAGGCCGGCGATGTTCAGGAAGCTCGTCTTGCCCGAGCCGGACGGCCCCGTGACGGTGACGAATTCACCTTGTCGCACATGGATGTCGAAGCCGCGCAGCGCGTGGGTTTCGATCATGTGGGTGCGGTAGACTTTGCTCAGGTTTTGCATGCGCAGCATGGAGGACTCCTGGTTGGATGAGTGTTGTTAATTGAGCGAGACGCGGGCAGCGTTCTCGAAGTTTTCCGTGCCGGCGACGACCACCTTGTCGCCCAGCTTCAGGCCGTCGAGGATTTCCACGGCCGACACGCTGGTCGCGCCCAGCTTGATCGGTGTGCGCATCGCCACGCCATCGCGCACGACGTAGGCGAAACGGCCGCCTTCGGCTTCGACGAAGGAGCCGCGCGCCAGCATCAGCACATTCGGTTTTTCATCGATCAGCAGGCGCGCCGCCACGCGCTGGTTCTGGCGCAGGCCGGCCGGCTGCTCGCCGTCGAAACGCACGCGCGCCAGCACCTGGTTTTTCACCACTTCCGGCGACAGCGCCGACAGCTTGCCGGTCGCCTTGATGACGCCCGTTTCGATCTCGGCGCGCATGCCCAGGCCGATGTCGGCCACATACGTTTCCGGCACCTCGAGCTCGATTTCCAGCTGCGACAGGTCGACCAGGGTCATCAGGGCCGTGTTGGCTTGCACCACGCTGCGGTTGGCCACCGACAGGGTGCCGATGAAGCCGTTGACGGGCGCGCGCACGGTCAGCTCGTCGACCCGGCGCTGGGCATTGTCGCGGCTCAGGCGCTGGCGTTCGAGTTCATTGCTTTTTGTTTTCAGGGCCAGGGTCACGTCTTCGCTTTCCAGGCCTGCCGCCTGCGAAGCGTGCTTGCTGCGGATATCGGCCGAATTCAAGGCATCCTTGGCCTTCTGGTAATCGATCTTGGCGATGATGCCCACCTGCGCCACGCTTTCGTAGCGTTCCAGCGTGCGCTGCGCGGACAGGCGCTCGATTTCGGCCGTATCGGCTTCGCGCCGCGCCAGCAGTTTCTGCTTCTTGGCCAGGATCTGCTGGCGCGCCACTTCCGCCTCCAGCTGCTGCACGCTCGATTGTTCGCGCTTGAGCGCGTCGGACAGGTCCGGCGACTCCAGCACGGCCAGGATGTCGCCCTTTTTCACCGTGTCGCCCGCCTTGGCTTTCAGCGTGACGGTGGCCACCGTGGTCGAATAAAGGGTCGGGCTGATCGAGGCGACCACGCGGCCAGTGACGGCCGCGTCGCGGATCAGGGTGCCGCGCGTGACCTCGGCGATGCGCAGGCGGCTGCTGTTGACGGAATGCTCGCTGTTGCGCCAGCCGGCAACGACAGCGATGGCGGCACCGATGACGATGACGGCGCCGGCCAGCAGCAGGGCGCGTCGCTTGTGGCGCTGGCCCGGCGGGGCGGTCAGTACGGCGTCTTGGGAGGAAGTATCGCGGATCATGGTCATGTCTCGTGAAGGATGCGTTTTCCAATGCACGATTCGTGCCAGTTGTTAAGTCATTGATTTGAATGGAAAAAAATTCTCGTGTCCGGCTGTCCGAAGTGTCCGCGCTGTCCAGCATGTCCGTCCGCGCAAGTTGTGCTTGATAAATTGGCAATCGCCTGCATCTGCTGTGGCGACTCCTTTTTTGACTCTTCCCCAGGCGCCATGCATCCGTTCCTCCAGCAACTTTTCCCTGCCCGTGCCTTGGCGCCAGCGCTCGACTATCCTTTTGCGCGCAGCGACGTGGCGATGCTGCAACGGCTGACGGGCGAGGCGCCAGCGCTCGACGGCCAGACCTGGAATGAGCTGCTGCTCGACCAGTATGCGTCGCAACTGGCGCGCGAGACCAGCATCTTCGGCCAGCAGGAGCTGCACCGGCGCCTGAGCGGCGGCCAGGCCGATCCGGCCTCCATCGCGCGCGTCCGGCGATTGCTGGACGAGCCGGCCCAGGCGGCCAGCCTGCAGCAAGCCTGCCGTCCCTTGCGCCAGGCCGATACGGAAGTGAGCGAGACCCTGTTCGGTGCGGCGCTGCCGCCGGCGCCATGGTGGGGTGCCTGGCTATGGCTGGTGCCGCTGGCCTTGTTGCTGGCCATCGCCGCCAGCTGGTTGGCAGGTTGGCCGGCGCTGTTTGGCGTGCTGGCCGCCTGTGTTGCGCTGATGACCGTGCAAGTGCGTTTTTACGAAAGCGCCAAGCTGTGGGAACGCACGCTCGATACTTTGCGCCACCTGCTGAAAACCCGTGCCGCGCTGGTGCGGCTCGATGTGCCGGCAGCCTCGTCATTGGCTGCCGGTAGCGCGCAGGCGGCCAGGCTGACGCGCGCCATCGAGCGCTCGTTGCTGCATTACGTGCCCTTCATCGATACGCTGCTGGTCGAATATGGCGACTGGCTGCTGCTGAAAAACGTCAAGCGCTATTTCCGCACGCGCCAGCTGGTGGCGCGGCAGCTGCCCTTCCTGCGCGAGACCTTTACCCAGGTGGCCCAGCTGGAAGCGGACCTGGCGCTGGCGCGGCAGCTGCGTGCGGCCCCCGTGTTTTGCTGGGCGGGCACCGCGGCGCCGCGCGCGCTGGCCTTGCAGGGTATGCGGCATCCCTTGCTGGAGAATGCCGCGCCGCTGTCGTTCGGCGTGCAGGGCAAGGGCTGCTTTATCTCCGGCCAGAACGGTATCGGCAAGAGCACCTTGCTGCGTTGCATAGGCCTGAACCTGGTCTGCGCGCGGGCCTTTGGTTTCTGTTATGCGGACAGCGCCGATGTGCCGCACCTGGTCGTGTATGCGAGCATGCAGAATGAAGACTCGCTCGATGGCGGCGAAAGTTTGTATATCGCCGAATTGCGGCGCGCGCGCGAATTGCTGGCGCTGGCCGAGGAGGGCGCGCCGGCCCTGTTCCTGATCGATGAAATCTTCCGCGGCACGAACCACCTCGAGTCGGTGGCGGCGGCGGCCGCCGTGCTGCACTCCCTGGCCGCGCGCCACCTGGTGATCGTCTCGTCGCACAACCTGGTATTGGGGCCGCTGCTGGAAGACTGCCTGGCGCCATGGTGCGTGCGCCGCGATGACGCCGGCGCGCTGCTGCTGGCGCCCGGCGTGCTGCAAGCAACGAATGGCATCGCCCTGCTGGCCCAGCGCGGTTTCGACGCCGGCATCGCGGACAAGGCCGGCCGCGTCTTCGACTGGCTCAGCACGCACATGGCGCAGCCGGCCGATTGCGGTGGCGTGCTGGACATGGCTTGAGGACATGCGCTCCCACGTGATGGTTTGTATTGACATCGTCAATACGTATGCTAATCTTTTTAAATGGACGTGCACTTCACCCTGGGGGCTGATGCGTTTGTATGGGATGCTGCCAAGGCGCAGCTGAACCAGCGCAAGCACGGTATCCGGTTCGAGGAGGCTGCGCAGGTATTTGGCGACCCGCTGCTGGTGCTGGTGGAAGCCTCGCGTAATCAGGAGGCACGCGATGCCGCCATCGGTTTCGATGCTGCCGGGCGGCTGCTGTTCGTGGTACATGTCGAGATTGAGGACGTCGCCATCCGCATTATTTCCGCCCGTATGGCGGATCACAAGGAGGAAACTGCATATGCTGTCTGACCGCTTGAAAACCCGCCTGGCGAAAGATCGCCCCATGACGTCGATTACCTTGCGCATTCCGGTCGACGTGGTGGACGCCATGAAAGAGATCGCGCCATTACGCGGCTTTGCCGGTTATCAAACGCTGTTGAAGGCCTATCTGAGCGACGGCTTGCGCCGCGATGAGGCGCAACTGGCGCAGGGCTCGACGGCGCGGCTGATCGCGGCGCTGAAAAAGCGCGGCGTGCCGGAGGCTTTGCTGCGCGATGCCGAGCGCGATGCCGAACGCCATTCCGCGGCGGCCTGACAGTCGCCCGCCCGCCGCTTACTTTTCCTGCTTTTCCGGCGTGCTCTTGTCGATCACTTCGCGGCAATCGCCGCGGATGATGGCGTTGTCGTAGTTGGTCCAGCCATAGCTGTCGACGTAGCGCTTGTGCTGCTTGAAGCGGGGGCTGGCGATGCTCCATTCGGGCTGTTCGCCGGCAAAGCGGATGTCGCCCAGGTCGAGCAGCGTATGGAACATGTTTTCCGTCGACAGGCGCGCCTTCTGATGGCGCCGCAGCTGCGTCACCTTGTCCGGATAGTGCTGCTGGAATTGCGGCGAATACCAGACGAAGGCGGGCACGTGGAATTCGAACTGCGTGTTGTGGCCGTGGAAGGCCAGGCGGCAAGTGCCGTCGTACAGGGTCTGGCCGTGATCGGCCACGTAGACAAGCGAGCTGCGCAGGGCGGTGCGCTGGCCGTCGTCCTTCAGCATGCCGATCACGTTCGACAGGAACCAGTCCGTGTACAGGATGGAGCTGTCGTAGCTGTTGTTGAGCTGCGGCTTGATGGCCGTGTCCGTGTAGACGGGCTTGTCGACGCCGAACAGCGACGGCTGCCACTTGTCGAACGCCTTCGGATAGCGCTGGCTGTAGTTCCAGTGGCTGCCCAGGGTGTGCAGCACGATGAGTTTTTTCGGCGCCGGGTCGGCCAGCGCGTTCTTGAATGGGTCGAACAGGATCTGGTCGAAGTTCGAATTGTTGGTGAAGCCGCCCAGGTTCAGGAATTGCACCACGTCCGCTTCCTTGGCAAAGACGGACACGGGCGTGTCGAACTGGCCGAACGAAATCTGGTTCGACAGCCAGTAAGTCTTGAAACCCGCTTCCTTGTAGGCGGTGAGGAAGGATTTCTCTGAAAAACCATCCTTGAGGCTTTGCGTGGCCGGCTTGCGCGAGATGATGACGGGCACGGACAGGCGCGTGGCGGAAACGGCCGTGATGACGTCGGCCAGCGGCACCAGGTTGCTTTCCTGTTTCAGCAGGGGATTGGTGTCGCGTTCATAGCCGTTCAGGCTCCAGCGGTCGTAGCGCGACGATTCGCCGATCACCATGACCACCACTTCCGGGTGGGGATCGGGCTGTTGCTGGTGCGCGCCGAAACGGAAGCTGCTGCTTTTCTGTCCCAGCTCGGCCAGGTACCGGCGTTCTTTGTAGAAATCGAAGCCGCGCGCGGCCAGGCCGAAAGGCCAGGAATTGCTGACGGTGTCGAAGGCGTAGGGCAGGCGCGCCCAGTGGGGCAGGCTGGGCCAGCCCAGGCCCGTTTCGTCGGCGCCGGCGATGCTGGCGTTCTCCGGCTTGCTGCTTTCCTCGTCTTCCTCGGCCGTTTCATCGTCGGCCGAGCTGGCGTCGCCGAAGCCGGAGGCGCCCGCCTTGCCGCTGGCCGCCGGCCCGCTGGCCTTGGCCGGTGCGGTGGCGCTGTGCAGGACCTTGGCCTCGAAACCGAATTCATGGCCATAGGCCCAGAAGCCGCCCAGCAGGAGCAGCAGCACGAAGGCGGCCGGGCGCGTCTTGCCGCGCCAGTCCAGGTCGCGCGTGCGCGTGGCCGCATACCAGCTCAGCGCGCACCAGGCGATCACGCCCAGCATGACGGCGCCCATCAGCCACACTTTTTGTCCGAGGAATTCCATCGCTTCCTTGGGGCTGGTTTCAAAGATGATGCCCAGGTGGTGCGTGGAAATACCCTGGCCATAGAAGATGAACAGGTAGATTTCCGTCGGCAGGGCCAGGAAGGCGGGCACCAGCAGCCAGTGGAAATACGCGGGACGCTTGAACACGCTCCAGACGGCCAGCCAGGCCAGCAGCTCGAACGTGAGCATCTGCCAGGGATGCTCGAGCGCACGTCCCAGCAGCGCGGGGATGAAGGGTACGGCCGTCAGCAAGGCATACGTCAGGAGCAGGAACAGATAGTCAGGGCGAAGCAAGGAGCGCATAAGGGAGGGCAGCGAAAAATGTCCGCTATTATCAATCCTTTTGTTGTCTTGCGGTCATACAAGAATGTGCGCGCCAGATGCTTGGTGGCAGAGAAAGAATGTCAAATCGTCAAGCGCCGCGAGGCGGCGGCGTCTGCGCGCTGCGGCCAAAGATTAGTCAAAATGCTACAAAAGTGCCGTTTTTTTGCCTTTTTTTATAGCAAAAAGCGGTAAACAGATTGACCCCCTGTAACACAAGGTCTAAACTAGCGAGTTCTCGATTTTATTCTGCTCATCGTTTACGTATTGCTTGGCATTTCATGGCCGCTCCTTATCGAGTGGCTGCGGGCGCCTCCGGTGTGCAGTAGATGAAAGCGGGACGAGGTTTTAGTCGCCGGGCATCTTGCCCGGGTTATTAATCGTAGTTTTTTGTTGGATTTATAACGATGCCAACCATCAATCAATTGATTCGCAATCCACGCGTCGCTTTGACCGTGAAGAGCAAATCGCCGGCGCTGGAAAACAGCCCGCAAAAACGTGGCGTCTGCACACGTGTTTACACCACGACTCCAAAGAAGCCTAACTCGGCTCTGCGTAAAGTCGCTAAAGTTCGTCTGACCAATGGTTTCGAAGTCATTTCGTACATTGGCGGTGAAGGCCATAACCTGCAAGAGCATAGTGTTGTGCTGTTGCGCGGCGGTCGCGTCAAGGATTTGCCGGGTGTGCGTTACCACATGGTTCGCGGTGCCCTGGATACCCAAGGCGTTAAAGACCGTAAGCAATCGCGTTCGAAGTACGGTACCAAGCGCGCTAAAGCTGGCAAGAAGTAATAAGTTGTACGCAGCAAACCCAAGTTTCGCTCAGTGGCAACTAGCTAAGTGAATGTAGTCGACCGCATCTGGTCGAGTAAGTGGAAGACTATGATGGTCGTCCGCGAGTGTGCGAAGAACGCGCGCTCAACTGAAGATTGAAAGGAATTGATATGCCACGTCGTCGTGAAGTACCCAAGCGCGAAATTTTGCCAGATCCAAAATTCGGCAACACTGATGTCGCTAAATTTGTAAACGTGCTGATGCTGTCCGGTAAGAAATCGGTTGCAGAAAACATCATCTACGGTGCTTTCGAGCACATCGCAGCAAAATCGGGTAAAGATCCACTCGAAGTTTTTGCTACCGCAATCAACAACGCCAAGCCGTTGGTTGAGGTGAAATCCCGTCGCGTCGGTGGTGCAAACTACCAGGTGCCGGTCGAAGTTCGCCCAGTCCGTCGTATGGCTCTGTCCATGCGTTGGTTGCGTGAAGCTGCTAACAAGCGCAGCGAAAAATCGATGCCACAACGCCTCGGCGGTGAGCTGATGGAAGCGGCTGAAAGCCGCGGCGGCGCGATGAAAAAACGCGACGAAGTCCATCGTATGGCTGAAGCGAACAAAGCGTTCTCGCATTTCCGCTTCTAATATAAAGCCAGCTACCGCAAGGCGGCTGTCAAGCATCTGTTGTTCGAGGCCGGGCTCATTTTTGCAAAAAAATGCTGCTCGGTTTTGTCCATTCATTTAGGATTAATTATGGCCCGCAAGACCCCCATTGAGCGCTATCGTAATATCGGTATCTCCGCTCACATCGATGCAGGTAAGACGACCACGACCGAGCGCGTCCTGTTCTACACAGGCGTGAACCACAAGCTGGGCGAAGTCCATGATGGCGCTGCCACCACCGACTGGATGGCACAAGAGCAAGAGCGCGGTATCACGATTACCTCGGCTGCTGTTACGTGCTTCTGGAAAGGCATGGCTAACAACTTCCCAGCTCACCACATCAACATCATCGACACCCCAGGCCACGTTGACTTCACCATTGAAGTAGAACGTTCGATGCGCGTGTTGGATGGCGCCTGCATGGTTTACTGTGCAGTCGGCGGCGTGCAGCCACAATCGGAAACGGTATGGCGTCAGGCTAACAAGTACAAAGTGCCACGTCTGGCCTTCGTGAACAAGATGGACCGTACCGGCGCCAACTTCTTCAAGGTCTACGATCAGATGCGTTCGCGTCTGAAAGCCAACCCAGTACCTATTCAGATGCCTATCGGCGCTGAAGATGTCTTCACCGGTGTTATCGATCTGGTCAAGATGAAAGCGGTTATCTGGGACGACGCGTCGCAAGGCATGAAGTTTGAATACGGCGACATTCCTGCACACCTGGCCGCTGATGCTGCCAAGTGGCGCGAGAACATGGTTGAAGCCGCTGCTGAAGCGTCGGAAGACCTGATGAACAAGTACCTGGAAGAAGGCGACCTCTCGGAAGAAGAGATCAAGGCTGCCCTGCGTCAGCGTACCATCGCCAGCGAAATCGTTCCAATGCTGTGCGGTACCGCCTTTAAAAACAAGGGCGTACAAGCCATGTTGGACGCGGTCATCGAGTACCTGCCATCGCCAATCGACATTCCACCTGTCCCAGGTCTGGACGAGGACGAGCAGCCAGTCGAGCGCGCCGCTGACGACAATGAGAAATTCTCGGCATTGGCGTTCAAGATCGCAACCGATCCGTTCGTTGGTCAGTTGTGCTTCATCCGTTGCTACTCGGGTACCCTGAATTCGGGCGACTCGGTGTTGAACTCCGTGAAGCAGAAGAAAGAGCGTATCGGCCGTATCGTGCAGATGCAAGCGAACGAACGCGAAGAAATCAAGGAAATGCGCGCTGGCGACATCGCCGCCGTTGTGGGTCTGAAAGACACCACCACTGGCGATACGCTTTGCGACGAGAAAGCCAGCGTCGTTCTGGAGCGCATGGTCTTCCCTGAGCCAGTGATTTCGCAGGCAGTCGAGCCAAAAACCAAGGCCGACCAGGAAAAAATGGGCCTGGCGCTGAACCGCCTGGCTGCAGAAGATCCATCGTTCCGCGTGCGTACCGATGAAGAATCGGGCCAGACCATCATCGCCGGTATGGGCGAGTTGCATCTGGACATCATCGTTGACCGCATGAAGCGCGAATTCAACGTTGAAGCGACCGTCGGCAAGCCACAAGTGGCTTACCGCGAAACGATCCGTAAAGTGTGCGAAGAGTCGGAAGGCAAATTCGTCAAGCAATCGGGTGGTCGTGGTCAATACGGTCACGTGGTTCTGAAGATCGAACCGCAAGAACCGGGCAAGGGCTTCGAATTCGTTGACGCGATCA
The DNA here is from genome assembly GCF_013372745.1 of Janthinobacterium sp. BJB401. Taxonomy (NCBI): domain Bacteria; kingdom Pseudomonadati; phylum Pseudomonadota; class Betaproteobacteria; order Burkholderiales; family Oxalobacteraceae; genus Janthinobacterium; species Janthinobacterium sp. BJB401. Next base: position 129,423 of record NZ_JABXFH010000002.1, read on the forward strand.
AGGGCGGTACCGTTCCTCGCGAATACATCCCTGCAGTTGAAAAAGGTGTGCGCGACACGCTGACTTCGGGCGTGATGGCTGGTTACCCAGTCGTTGACGTGAAAGTCACGCTGTTCTTCGGTTCGTACCATGATGTTGACTCGAACGAAAATGCATTCCGCATGGCCGCTTCGATGGCATTCAAAGATGGCTGCCGCAAAGCATCGCCAGTCATCCTGGAGCCAATGATGGCCGTGGAAGTGGAAACGCCGGAAGACTACGCCGGTACCGTGATGGGCGATCTGTCGTCGCGTCGCGGCATGGTGCAAGGTATGGATGAAATTGCTGGCGGTGGCGGCAAGATCATCAAGGCCGAAGTGCCTCTGTCGGAAATGTTCGGTTACGCTACGTCGTTGCGTTCGTCGACCCAAGGTCGTGCGACTTACACGATGGAATTCAAGCACTATGCTGAAGCACCTAAGCATGTGACTGAAGCAATCGTAAGCTCGAAAGCTAAGTAATAGAAGTTCCGGGCCGGCTTTCACGAGAATGCCGGTCCCTACATTTAAATCATTGTTCTAAGGAAGAATAAAATGGCAAAAGGTAAATTCGAACGGACCAAGCCGCACGTCAACGTCGGCACCATCGGCCACGTCGACCACGGTAAAACCACGCTGACCGCTGCAATCGCAACGGTTCTGTCGAAGAAATTCGGCGGCGAAGCTAAAGCATACGACCAGATCGATGCAGCACCAGAAGAAAAAGCGCGCGGTATCACGATCAACACCGCCCACGTCGAGTACGAAACGGAAACGCGTCACTACGCGCACGTTGACTGCCCAGGCCACGCCGATTACATCAAAAACATGATTACCGGTGCTGCCCAGATGGACGGCGCGATCCTGGTGTGCTCCGCAGCTGACGGCCCAATGCCACAGACCCGCGAACACATCCTGCTGGCCCGCCAAGTTGGCGTTCCATACATCATCGTGTTCCTGAACAAGTGCGACCTGGTCGACGACGCAGAGCTGCTGGAACTGGTTGAAATGGAAGTGCGCGAGCTGTTGTCGAAGTACGAATTCCCAGGCGACGACCTGCCTATCATCAAAGGTTCGGCACGTATGGCGCTGGAAGGCAAAGAAGGCGAAATGGGCGTTGACGCGGTTCTGCGTCTGGCCGATGCGCTGGATGCTTACATCCCAACGCCAGAGCGCGCTGTTGACGGTGCTTTCCTGATGCCAGTGGAAGACGTGTTCTCGATCTCGGGTCGCGGTACCGTTGTGACCGGTCGTATCGAGCGCGGCATTGTTAAAGTCGGCGAAGAGATCGAAATCGTTGGTATCACCGATACCGTCAAAACGACTTGCACCGGCGTGGAAATGTTCCGCAAACTGCTGGACCAAGGTCAAGCAGGCGACAACGTTGGTCTGCTGCTGCGCGGCACCAAGCGTGAAGACGTGCAACGTGGTCAAGTTCTGGCCAAGCCAGGCTCGATCAAGCCGCATGCACACTTCACCGGCGAGATCTATGTTCTGTCGAAAGACGAAGGCGGCCGTCATACGCCATTCTTCAACAACTATCGTCCACAGTTCTACTTCCGCACGACGGACGTCACTGGTTCGATCGAGTTGCCAGCAGACAAAGAAATGGTCATGCCAGGCGATAACGTGTCGATCACCGTCAAGCTGATCAACCCGATCGCGATGGAAGAAGGTCTGCGCTTCGCTATCCGTGAAGGCGGCCGTACCGTCGGCGCTGGTGTTGTTGCAAAAATCCTGGCTTAATTCTTAAGCCTGCATAAAAGAAGACGCGTCGTCGCCCGGCGCCCTTCTTTTTATTCAACTGCCGGGGTTGGCAAGCATTTTGGTGCTATCATGTCGACCCTGACGGTTGTTGCGTCAGAAATTCCCGTATGACCTCATTGCCGTGCAGACCGCGCGGTTCGTTCTTTTAAGGAAATATCATGTCGGCACCAAACCAAAAAATCCGTATCCGCCTGAAGGCTTTCGATTACAAACTGATCGACCAGTCCGCTCTGGAAATCGTTGAAACCGCGAAGCGCACCGGCGCTGTCGTCAAAGGCCCAGTACCACTGCCTACCCGTATTCAGCGTTTCGACGTGCTGCGTTCCCCGCACGTCAACAAAACTTCGCGCGATCAGTTCGAGATCCGTACGCACCAACGCCTGATGGACATCGTTGACCCAACGGACAAAACCGTTGACGCGCTGATGAAGCTGGACCTGCCAGCTGGTGTTGATGTCGAAATCAAACTGCAATAATTGTTTTTAAGCAGGCCGGCGGGGTGTCCCGCTGCCTGATGATGGGGCCGGGCCTGCTCACGATCGTGAGTGCGCCCGGCCCCATTGCTATTGGTGCCAGCGCATCTCTGCAAAATCGCTTTACAGTGCCGCGGCTGGACGATAAAGTTGCCGCATGCTTAATGCCCTCGATACCCACCTGTTAAATGCAGCTCCCCGTGAGCGCCTGCGCGGCTGGCCGCGTTTCCTGACCGAATTTTTGTATTTCGGCATCAAGGAGGCGAGGTCGTGCCTGTTCGTGGGGCTGTTTTTCGCTGCCGTGTTCCTGGTGCCGCGCGCCGGCCTGTTCGGCCTGCCGCGCTATGACGTGCTGCTGCTGGTGGCGCTGGCGATCCAGGGCGCGATGCTGTGGAGCGGGCTGGAAACGTGGGATGAATTGAAAGCCATCTGCCTGTTTCATGCGGTCGGCTTCGCGCTGGAGGTGTTCAAGGTGTCGGGGACGATCCAGTCGTGGAGCTATCCCGACTTCGCCTACACCAAGGTGTTTGGCGTGCCCCTGTTTTCCGGCTTCATGTATGCGGCCGTCGGCAGCTACATCATCCAGACCTGGCGCCTGCTCGACATGCGGATCCGCCACCATCCGCCATACTGGATGGCGGTGCTGATCGCGCTGCTGATTTACGCCAACTTCTTTACTCACCACTACATCGGCGACTATCGCTGGTACCTGGCCGCCTGCGCGCTGGGCCTGTACGCGCGCACCAGCGTGGTGTTCCGTCCGCTCGACCGCGACCGCAGCATGCCCTTGCTGCTCGGTTTCGTGCTGGTCGGCTTCTTCATCTGGCTGGCTGAAAACATCAGCACCTTCTGGGGCGTATGGCGCTATCCGAACCAGCTTGGCGCCTGGTCGGTCGTGCATGTCAGCAAATGGAGCTCGTGGTCGCTGCTGGTGGTGATGACGTTCACCATCGTGGCCCACCTCAAGCACATCAAGGCCAGCATCCACGTCGCCCAGCCCTAGGCCGGGCACCGGAAGTCTCTTATTGCAGGCTGGCCGCGACGGCTTCAAAGCGCGCGCCCAGTGCCGCCTGCGGACCGCCTTGCAGCTGCTTCGCGTACTGGCGCAGCACTTCCGCCGAATACGTGCGCGAGGCGGGCGACAGCTTCGGCAGCAGCGGCAGCACGCGTTCCAGATAGCCTGTGCCTTCCTGCCATTTGCCTTGCGCTGCCAGGGCCGACGCCAGTTCCACCATGCGCCGGCCGACGCGCGCGTCGCTGCGCGGCTGCGCCGCTTCTTCCGTGGCCAGCGCTTGCCGGTACAACTGCTCCGCTTCCGCATTCTTGCCCTGCAAACGCTTGATGCGGCCCAGGTTGTACTGGCGCTGCGAGAGGACATCCGCGCTGGCCCCGGCTTGCTCGGCGCTGCGCAGCGCCTGTACGCAAGCCAGTTCCGCTTCGCCAAACTGGCCCTTGAGTTCGGCCGCGTTGCAGGCGTCGTGCTGTTCATTGGAGGTGGTGAGCGTCGCTGGCGCCGCGCAGGCGGCCAGCAGGCTGACGGCGCATAGCAGGCTGATGGTATGGGTCTTCATAGTCTCCTCGGACGGGTGTCAAACACGGTGTATCGGTGGAGTCATGCCGTAATAAATATACTATAAGTTTTTTGGGATGGGCGGCTTTTTGCCAGCGCACGCGATTGACGCCGCTTGCGTGCTTCAGGGATACTCCGGGCTTGTCCATTAATGCGTGCCGCCGCCATGTCCAAGACTGTCCTGATCGTGGAAGATGAACAGGCGATTGCCGACAGCATCGCCTATGCCTTGCGCACGGACGGCTTTACGCCGCGCCATGTGATGCTGGGCGAGCACGCCCTGGCCGCGTTGCGCCCAACGCCAGGCGAAGCCGCGCAGATGCCCGTTCTCGTGGTGCTCGACGTGGGCTTGCCCGACATGAGCGGGCTGGAAGTGTGCCGCCGGCTGCGCCAGTTTTCCGAGGTGCCGGTGATCTTCCTGACGGCCCGCAGCGACGAGATCGACCGCATCGTCGGCCTGGAAATCGGCGCCGACGATTACGTCACGAAGCCGTTTTCGCCGCGCGAACTGGTGGCGCGCATCCGCGTCATCCTGCGCCGCGCCGGTGTTGCGCAAGCTCCCCGCGAGACTGGCATGACGATAGCCGCGCCTGCCGCCGCGGCCGCGCCGGCGCGCTTCGAGCTGCGCGCGCTGGAGGCGAAAGTGCTCTTTCACGGCCAGCCGCTGGACCTGACCCGCTATGAATACTTGTTGCTGAAAACTTTGCTTGAGCATCCGGGCCACGTGCTGTCGCGCGCGCAGCTGATGGAGCGCGTGTGGAGCGGGGCGCCCGACACGCTTGAGCGCACCGTCGACGCGCACGTCAAATCGCTGCGCGCCAAGCTGCGCGCTGTCGATGCGCAGGTCGACCCCATCCAGACCCACCGTGGCCTCGGCTACAGCCTGGCCGGCGCATGAAGATCGGCCTGCGCATCCTGCTCGGCTACTTCCTGATCGTCGGGCTGGCCGCGTGGTTCCTGCTGAATGTCTTCATGGAGCAGGTCAAGCCGGGCGTGCGCTCGACCCTGGAAGACACCCTGGTCGACACTTCGCAGCTGCTGGCCAGCCTGGTGGCGCCCGACCTGAAGGCGGGCACGCTGGCGCAGTCGCCCGTGGCCGAACGCATGCAGGATTACGCGCGCCATGGCGTGGACGTGAATATCAATGGCGTGCGCAAGCGCACCCTCGATTACCGCATCTATATTACGGACCGGCACGGCATCGTGCTGTTCGATTCCAGCGGGAGCGACGTGGGGCGCGACTATTCGCGCTGGAATGACGTGTACCTGACCTTGCAGGGCAAGTATGGCGCGCGCAGCACGCGCAGCCGGCCCGACGACGAGATGTCGACGGTGATGCACGTGGCCGCGCCGATTCGCGACGGCAATGAGGTGATCGGCGTGCTGACGGTGGCCAAGCCGAACGCCAGCGTGCAAGCGTTTGTCGAGCGCAGCCAGCGCAAGATATTGCAGCGCGGCGCCATCCTGTTGCTGCTGTCGCTGCTGATCGGCCTGGCATTTGCCTGGTGGCTGCACCATGCGCTGGGCAAGCTGATGCATTACATCGGCGACGTGGAAGCGGGGCGCAAGGTGGCGCTGCCGGCGCTGGGAAAGAACGAGATCGGCACTTTGGGGCGGGCGCTCGAGGCGATGCGCACGCGCCTGGAAGGCAAGGAATACGTGGAGCAGCTGATGCACACCCTGGCGCACGAATTGAAAAGCCCGATCGCCGCCATCCAGGCCTCGGCCGAGCTGCTGCAGGAAGACATGCCACCGGTCGAGCGCCGCCAGTTTCTCGCCAGCATCCTGGAACAGAATGCGCGCCAGCGGCAGCTGATCGACAAGCTGCTGGCCCTCGTGCGCGTGGAAAAACAGCAGCGCCTGGATAACCCTGAGCGCATCGCGCTGGCGCCCCTGCTGGCGCAAGTGGCGCAGGACGCGGCCGCCACCCTGGCGGCGCGCGGCGTGCGCCTGCAGTTGCAGGCGGAAGAGGGCAGTGTGGCCGGGGACGCCTTGCTGCTGCGCCAGGCGCTGGGCAATTTGCTCGACAACGCGGCCGGCTTTGCGCCACCGGGCAGTTGCATCGACCTGACGGCGCGGCGCCAGGGTAGCCAGGTGGAAATTGCCGTGCGCGACCGTGGCGCGGGCATCCCCGCGTATGCGCTGGAACGCGTCTTCGAGCGTTTCTATTCCCTGCCGCGCCCGAGCGCCGGCAAGAGCACGGGCCTGGGCTTGCCCTTCGTGCGCGAGGTCGCGTCGCTGCATGGCGGCACGGTCGAGGTGCTCAATCATGCGGATGGCGGCGCCTGTGCGCGCCTGTGTCTGCCACTAGCCTAGCGCACTTTATTCTCCCGCTTCACACAGACTGCATCGTCAGCGCACACAGCTTTTTTACACTGGCCACCTTACTTCAAGGATGCGCCATGCAAAAAACTCTGTTAGTCAAAGCGTTGATCGTGTTCGGCCTGATGTTGCTGATCGGCCTGCCTTTGCTGATGATTCAGGAAACGATCAAGGAGCGGATGGAATTCCGCCAGGAAGCCGTCAACAGCATCGCCGCCGATTCGGTGCGCGAACAAACCATCATCGGTCCCATCCTCGTGATCCCGTATGTGGAGCAATATGACGAGCGGGTCGAGATCGCCGTCGACAAGGAGCAGAAAGGCAGCGTACCGGCGCAGACGCAGGTGCAGCGCCGCGTCATGCAGCGCCGCTTGCTGGTGTACCCGAACCTCTTGCTGCAGGAAGGCACCATCGAGACCGACCGCCGCTACCGTGGCATCCACCAGGTGCTGGTGTACAGCGGCCAGCATGCGTTCAAGGGCGACTTCACGGTGCCCAGTCTTGAGCAGTTGCCGCGCAAGACGCCGGATGCGCGCGTGACCCTGGGCGAGCCGTTTGTTGCCTTGTCCATCGAGGACGTGCGCGGCATCCGCAACATCCCGAAAATCGACTGGGGCGGGCGCCAGATCGAATTCGAACAGGGCACCGACCTGTTTGCCTTCCGCAGCGGCCTGCATGCACCCCTGGGCGCCATGCCGCTGGCGCAAGCGCAGCAGGTGAAATTCAGTTTTGACCTGGGACTGGACGGCATCGAACGCCAGCATTTCGTGCCGGTGGCGAAAAACAGCCAGATCAGCATCAAGTCGAACTGGCCCCATCCGCAGTTTGGCGGGCGCTTCCTGCCGTCGCCGAAACACCGCCAGATCAATGCCGATGGCTTTCAGGTCGAATGGAATATCTCGTCGCTGGCCAGCAATGCGCAAACGCAGCTGAGCACGATCGAGGGCGAGTTCAAGGTGCCCGACAGCGCACCGCTGGGCCAGGTGGACCGTTTCAGCGTCGGCTTCATCGAGCCGATCAATGTGTATTCGCAGTCGGACCGGGCCACCAAGTATGGCTTGCTGTTTGTGGCGCTGACGTTTGCCGCCTTCTTCATCTTCGAGATACTGAAGAGTCTGCCGATCCATCCCGTGCAATATCTGCTGGTGGGCCTGTCGCTGGTGATCTTCTTCCTGCTGCTGGTGGGCCTGGCCGAGCATATCGCTTTCCTTGCCGCTTACCTGATCGCCAGCGCCGCCTGTATCGCGCTGACCAGTTTTTACCTGGCGCATGTATTGCACAACGCCTGGCGCGGCATCGGCTTCGGCGTGGCGCTGACCATGCTCTATGGCGCCCTGTACGGATTGCTGAACTCGGAAAACAATGCGCTGGTGATGGGCAGCATCCTGCTGTTCGCCGTCCTGGCCGCCATCATGGTGGCGACGCGCAAGGTTGACTGGTATCAGATTGGCAAAGGAGCGCCGCAGGAATAGGGGCATCCGGGCGCCATGCGCCTCCGCATTTGCAGCCAGCCGTGACGGTGATATGTCCTGGCTGGCTTTTTATTTGGCCGGGAGGAACGTGGCACAATAATTGGTAGTTGGTTGGTATTGTTTACGGTATTCTATTGGCATTGCTTTTTAAGTAATGGCGGGCGCCTCGGCGCCGGCCCGGGGCGATGCGAGGATGGCGTGTCTTCCTGCTTGTTCTTCCATCTGATAAACGGAGACGAAATATGATCAAGAAGACGATGGCTTTCCTGTTTGCGCTGGGCCTGAGCGCCTCGTATGCGGTTGCCGCCGGCGATGTCACGCAGTGCTATAGCGAGTGCGGGCAGAAAGTGGCCAATTGCCGCGCGCATCTCGGCGGCAGCCCCATCTGCGAGGACCTGTACGAGCATTGCTTGGCCAATTGCCAGAAGTAAGCACCTGCTCCCGGCAGCTTGCCTGGGTGCGCATTAATTCCTGAAAAACACACAATTGGAGACATGCATGTACAAGAAAATCGCGGTATTCCTGTTTGCCATCGGCTGCAGCGCCTCGTATGCCATGGCTGGCAATGATTGCACGCTGGAGTGCGCCATCCGGGCCAACACGTGCTCGGGCGGCATGCCAGGCTCGGCCTCGAGCCCGATTTGCGAGATGGTCTACCAGCATTGCATCGAGCAGTGCAAGGTCTGAGCTGAGTCGCCCTCCGTCGGGCGCCAGGCCTGATACAGGAGGGCAGGATGGAGGAGGGCAAGGGGCGCGTACGCCGTGTACGCGCCCTTGTTGTTTCCGTGGCTGCCACTGACTTGCCGCCGGCGGCGCCCGGTCCGGCAGGCCGCATGCCGCCGTGCTTTGCGGCCGTTAAATTGCCTTGCGGCAGCGTTTTTCAGGCGCGCCGACAACTCCCGCAGGGGCGTCTTGCAACACTTTGACATACCTCGTGTTAACTTGTTGCGTCAAGGGTTTTTGTGCTATATACTAGCCGGCTTCGGTATGGATTCGTCTTTTTTGAGTCCTACGTTACTTTGTAGTTAAACAAGCCCCGCCCAATCGCAGGTGGGAATGGAGAAAAAATGAGCCTAGGCCTTCTCGGTCGCAAGGTTGGTATGATGCGCATTTTCACGGATGAAGGGGATTCGATTCCTGTCACCGTGTTGGACGTATCGAACAACCGTGTTGCGCAAATCAAAACCCCTGAAACAGATGGTTACTCCGCTGTTCAGGTCGCATTCGGTCAACGTCGCGCTTCCCGCGTGACCAAAGCTGTTGCTGGTCATCACGCTAAAGCTGGTGTTGAAGCCGGTACTCTGTTGAAAGAGTTCCGTGTCGACGCTGCCAAAGCCGCTGAACTGAAAGCTGGCGATGTTGTCGCTGCTTCCCTGTTCGAAGTCGGTCAAAAGATCGACGTGCAAGGCGTTACCATCGGTAAAGGCTATGCAGGCGTTATCAAACGTTACCACTTCGCTTCTGGCCGTGCAACGCACGGTAACTCGCGTTCGCACAACGTTCCAGGTTCCATCGGTATGGCACAAGATCCAGGTCGCGTTTTCCCTGGTAAGCGCATGACCGGTCATCTGGGTGACGTTAACCGTACGATCCAGAACCTCGTGATCGCCCGTATCGATGCCGACCGTCAGCTGTTGCTGGTCAAAGGCGCGATTCCAGGTGCGAAAAATGGCCAGGTAGTTGTCTCGCCAGCCATCAAAACCAAAGCCAAGAAGGGAGCTTAAACGATGGAACTCAAGCTTCTGAATGCGCAAGGTCAAGCCGCCTCGAACGTTGCTGCAGCCGATACGATTTTCGGCCGTGACTACAATGAAGCGCTGATCCACCAAGTCGTCATCGCTTATCAAGCGAATGCACGTAGTGGTAACCGCAAGCAAAAAGACCGTGAAGAAGTTCACCACACGACGAAAAAGCCATGGCGCCAAAAAGGTACCGGCCGCGCTCGTGCTGGTATGTCGTCGTCGCCACTGTGGCGCGGCGGTGGTCGGATTTTCCCGAACTCGCCTGACGAAAACTTCACCCACAAAGTGAACAAAAAGATGTATCGCGCAGGTATCTGCTCGATCCTGTCGCAGCTGGCCCGCGAAGAGCGCCTGATCGTCATCGACGATCTGACGATCGACGCGCCAAAAACCAAGCTGCTGTCGCAAAAATTGAACGGCCTGGGCTTTGATTCGGTTCTGATCATCACCGACGTTCTGAACGAAAACCTGGAACTGGCATCGCGCAACCTGCCTAACGTACTCGTCGTTGAGCCACGTCACGCAGACCCGATGTCCCTGGTGTTCTACAAGAAGATCCTGGTCACCAAAGCTGCATTGGCCAAGATTGAGGAGATGCTGGCATGAGCGCGATTTTGAAACATAGCGAAGAACGCTTGATGAAGGTGCTGTTGGCGCCCGTGATTTCCGAAAAGGCCACCATGGTCGCGGAAAAGAACGAGCAAATTGTATTCCGCGTACTGCCGGATGCAACCAAGCCTGAAATCAAGGCAGCGGTCGAACTGCTGTTCAAGGTTGAAGTTCTGTCCGTGCAAACTGCAAACCGCGAAGGTAAGCAAAAGCGCACCGGCAAGTTCAACGGTCGTCGTAACCATACCAAGCGTGCTTTCGTGTGCCTGAAGCCTGGCCAGGAAATCAACTTCTCCGAGGAGGCTGCATAATGGCACTCGTTAAGATGAAACCAACCTCGCCAGGCCGTCGCGGCATGGTGAAGGTGGTGAATGCCGACCTGTACAAAGGTCGTCCATTCGCTGCCCTGGTTGAAAAGAAATCCAAGACCGCTGGTCGTAACAACAACGGTCACATCACCACCCGTCATATCGGTGGTGGTCATAAGCAACACTACCGCTTGATCGACTTCAAGCGCACCAAAGATGGTATTCCAGCGAAAGTGGAACGTATCGAATACGATCCAAACCGCACCGCGAATATCGCTCTGCTGTGCTACGCCGACGGCGAACGTCACTACATCATCGCAACCAAAGGCATGGCCGTTGGCGACAGCGTGATGAACGGTTCGGAAGCACCGATCAAATCGGGTAACTGCTTGCCAATCCGTAACATCCCAGTCGGTACCGTGATGCATTGCGTCGAAATGCTGCCAGGTAAAGGTGCCCAAATGGCACGTACCGCCGGCGCTGGCGTTGTGCTGATGGCACGTGAAGGTACCTACGCTCAAGTGCGTCTGCGCTCGGGTGAAGTACGTCGCGTGCACATCGAGTGCCGTGCAACGGTTGGTGAAGTCGGCAATGCCGAGCACAGCCTGCGTAAAATCGGTAAAGCTGGTGCGATGCGCTGGCGCGGTGTTCGTCCTACCGTTCGCGGTGTGGTCATGAACCCGGTCGATCACCCGCACGGTGGTGGTGAAGGTAAAACAGCAGCTGGTCGTCATCCAGTTTCGCCATGGGGCCAACAGACCAAGGGTAAGAAAACACGCAGCAACAAGCGTACGACTTCCATGATCGTCTCGCGCCGCGGCAAGAAATAAGGGGTAGCACATGACACGTTCATTGAAAAAAGGGCCGTTCTGTGACGCCCACCTGGTGAAAAAAGTTGAAGCCGCGCAAGCAGCCAAAGACAAAAAGCCAATCAAAACCTGGTCGCGTCGTTCGACAATCATGCCTGACTTCATCGGCCTGACGATCGCGGTTCATAACGGCAAGCTGCACGTGCCGGTTTATGTTTCCGAAAACATGGTTGGTCACAAGCTCGGCGAATTCGCACTGACCCGTACGTTCAAGGGCCATGCAGCTGACAAAAAGGCTAAGAAATAATGGAAACTAAAGCTATCCTCAAAGGTGTGCGCCTGTCGGACCAAAAGGGCCGCCTGGTTGCTGACCTGATCCGTGGCAAGAAAGTTGACGCTGCACTCAACATCTTGCAATTCAGCCCGAAAAAAGGTGCTGCGATCATCAAGCGTGTTCTGGAATCGGCAATCGCCAATGCGGAACACAATGATGGCGCGGACATCGACGAATTGTTCGTGAAAACGATCTACGTCGAAAAGGGCCCGGTCCTGAAGCGCTTCACCGCGCGTGCAAAAGGCCGTGGCGACCGTATTTCGAAACAATCCTGTCACGTTTACGTGACTGTCGGTAACTAAGGAGCCACGATGGGTCAGAAAATTCATCCAACCGGTTTCCGTCTGGCGGTCACCCGTAACTGGGCTTCGCGCTGGTATGCAGGCAACGGTAATTTCGCTGCCATGCTGAACGAAGACTTGAAAGCACGTGCTTACCTGAAAAAGAAACTGAAGAACGCTTCCGTTGGCCGCATCGTTATCGAGCGCCCAGCCAAGAACGCGCGCTTCACGATCTACAGCTCGCGTCCAGGCGTGGTCATTGGTAAAAAAGGCGAAGACATCGAAGTACTGAAGTCCGCGCTGACCAAGATCATGGGCGTACCTGTTCACGTGAACATCGAAGAAATTCGCAAGCCAGAAATCGACTCGCAACTGATCGCCGATTCGATCGCTCAGCAGCTGGAAAAACGGATCATGTTCCGCCGCGCCATGAAGCGTGCAATGCAAAATGCAATGCGCCTGGGTGCTCTCGGTATCAAGATCATGTCGTCCGGCCGTCTGAACGGTATCGAAATCGCGCGTAAAGAGTGGTACCGCGAAGGCCGCGTGCCTCTGCATACCCTGCGCGCCGATATCGACTACGGTACCAGCGAAGCGTCGACCACCTACGGCATCATCGGTGTCAAGGTGTGGGTATACAAAGGTGACCGCGCGCCTAACGGCGATGCACCAGTCATCGATACCCCAGCTGACGAGAAGAAAAGCCGCGGCCCACGCCGTGACGATGGCAAGCCAGCTGGCCGTCCACGTCCAGCCGGTGCCGGTGCGAAACCATCCACAGCACCAGGTGCACGTGTGCGTACCGCCGCTAAACCGGCCGCCGCAGCAGCACCAGCTGAGAAAGCAGGAGAATAATCATGCTGCAACCAGCACGCAGAAAGTATCGTAAAGAGCAGAAAGGCCGTAATACCGGTATTTCGCACAGCCGCGGCACCGCCGTGTCGTTTGGCGAATTCGGTCTGAAGGCAGTTGCGCGCGGTCGTATCACTGCGCGTCAAATTGAAGCGGCGCGTCGTGCAATGACGCGTCACATCAAGCGCGGTGGCCGTATCTGGATCCGTATTTTCCCGGACAAACCGATTTCGAACAAACCGGCTGAAGTCCGTATGGGTAACGGTAAAGGTAATCCTGAGTACTACGTCGCTGAAATTCAGCCAGGCAAAGTACTGTACGAAATGGATGGCGTTGATGAAGCGCTGGCACGGGAAGCATTCCGTCTTGCCGCCGCTAAACTGCCACTGGCGACGACGTTTGTCATCCGCCAAGTCGGCCAATAATTGGAGTTGTATATGAAAGCATCTGAACTCCGCGGCAAGGACCAGCCAGCTCTGCAAAAAGAGCTGAATGACCTGTTGAAGGCACAGTTCGGCCTGCGCATGCAAATCGCTACGCAGCAGCTGAGCAACACTTCGCAGCTCAAGAAGGTACGCCGCGATATCGCGCGTGTGAAGACGGTAATGAATCTGAAGGAAGCCAAATGAACGAACCAGTGAAACAGTCGCTCAAGCGCACGCTGATCGGTAAAGTGGTTTCGGACAAGATGGACAAGACCGTTACCGTTCTGATCGAGCGCCACGTAAAACATCCTTTGTATGGCAAGATCATCATGCGCTCGAACAAGTATCACGCGCATGACGAGACCAACCAAGTCAAGGCCGGTGACACGGTCGAGATCCAGGAAGGTCGCCCGATCTCCAAAACGAAGGCATGGACGGTGACACGTGTGGTTCAAGCCGCACCAACCGTTTAAATAAAAACCACCGTTTCGGCGGTGGCTTTTAATTAGTACTTGCAGGCCCGCAAATTGTATGTAATACTTGCGGGCTTCGTTCATGTAACGCCGCAAAGTGTCTGGCCACAGACAGTAGCATTCGCGGTCAGTTGATGTATGAAGGTCATGCACCCAAACAGTGAAGCCCAGCAGGGCGGCTCTGGCGGGACCAAGACTGACCGTGGGTCTACATTGTGTGGATTCTTCGGCTTAAGTTGGGAAAGAGAATACTATGATTCAAACTGAAAGCCGGCTCGAAGTGGCTGACAATACCGGTGCCAAAGAAGTAATGTGCATCAAGGTATTGGGCGGCTCCAAGCGCCGTTATGCTGGCATTGGCGATGTGATCAAGGTAACCGTTAAGGTTGCTGCGCCACGTGGCCGTGTCAAAAAAGGTGAAATTTATAACGCCGTGGTTGTGCGCACCGCTAAAGGTGTTCGCCGCCAAGACGGTTCCCTGGTGAAGTTCGACGGCAATGCCGCCGTTCTGTTGAACGCCAAGCTGGAACCGATCGGTACCCGTATTTTTGGACCTGTCACACGCGAACTGCGTACTGAGAAGTTCATGAAAATCGTGTCCCTGGCACCGGAAGTCCTGTAAGGAGTCGTAATGGATAAGATTCGTAAAAACGACGAAGTCATCGTTCTGACCGGGAAAGACAAGGGCAAACGTGGTGTGGTACAGCAGCGTATCGATGCTGAACATATCGTGGTTGACGGCATTAACATCGCTAAAAAAGCGACTAAGCCAAACCCGATGACTGGCGTAACTGGTGGTATCGTCGATAAGACCATGCCAATTCACGTGTCCAACGTTGCATTGTTTAATGCAGCGACTGGCAAGGCAGATCGCGTGGGTTTCAAAGAAGTGGACGGCAAGAAAGTTCGCATCTTTAAATCCTCCGGCGAAGTAGTGAAGGCTTAAGAAATCATGGCACGTCTCCAAGAATTCTATAAAGAAAAAGTCGTTGCCGACCTGACCAGCAAGTTTGGTTACAAGTCGGTAATGGAAGTTCCACGCCTGACCAAGATCACCCTGAACATGGGTGTTGGTGAGGCTATCGCGGATAAAAAAGTTCTCGAGCACGCAGTTGCTGACTTGACCAAGATCGCCGGCCAGAAGCCAGTGACCACCAAGTCCCGCAAAGCGATCGCAGGCTTCAAAATCCGTGAAGGTTACCCGATCGGTACGATGGTCACCCTGCGCGGCGCTCGCATGTACGAGTTCCTGGATCGCTTCATTACCGTGGCTCTGCCGCGCGTACGCGATTTCCGTGGTGTGAACGGCCGTGCATTTGATGGTCGTGGCAACTACAACATCGGTGTCAAGGAACAGATCATTTTCCCTGAAATCGAATACGACAAGATTGACGCGTTGCGCGGTATGAATATCAGCATCACGACAACCGCTAAGACCGATGACGAAGCCAAAGCTTTGCTCGCCGCCTTTAAATTCCCTTTCAGGAACTGATCATGGCCAAACTGTCACTGATTAATCGTGAGATCAAGCGTGCTGACCTGGTGGCGAAATTCGCCCCTAAGCGCGAAGCTCTCAAGGCCATCGTCGATGACCAATCGAAATCGGAAGAAGAGCGCTACGAAGCTCGCCTGAAACTGCAGGCGCTGCCACGTAACTCGAACCCGACGCGTCAACGTAACCGTTGCGCCATCACTGGTCGTCCGCGCGGCACATTCCGTAAATTCGGTCTGGGTCGTATCAAGCTCCGTGAATTCGCCATGCGTGGTGAAATTCCGGGTATGACAAAAGCAAGCTGGTAATAGGAGAATATGCAATGAGTATGAGCGATCCTATCGCCGATATGCTGACCCGCATTCGCAATGCACAAGGCGTGCAAAAGACGACCGTGGCCATGCCATCGTCGAAAGTCAAAATTGCGATTGCCAGCGTCCTGAAGGACGAGGGTTACATTGAAGATTTCGCTGTTGCCGAAGCTGGTGGCAAAGCGGAACTGAAAATCGGTTTGAAGTATTATGTTGGCCGTCCCGTCATTGAGCGCTTGGAGCGCGTGTCCCGTCCGGGTCTGCGCGTCTACAAGGGTAAAGACGAGATCCCTGTTGTGATGAATGGCTTGGGTGTGGCGATCGTGTCGACTCCGCAAGGCGTCATGACTGACCGCAAAGCACGCGCTACCGGTGTCGGCGGCGAAGTTATTTGCTACGTGGCTTAAGGAGTTACACATGTCTCGAGTAGCTAAAATGCCTATCGTAGTGCCAGCTGGCGCCGAAGTCGCCATCTCCGCACAAGCGATCACCGTAAAAGGCCCGCTGGGCGTACTTTCCCAGGCCCTCACCGGCCAGGTCAAAGTGGAAAACAATGCAGGAACCCTGAGTTTCGACGTGGCGAACGACAGCCGCGAAGCCAATGCCATGTCCGGCACGCTGCGCGCACTGGTCAACAACATGGTTGTTGGCGTCACCAAGGGTTTCGAGAAAAAGCTGAACCTGGTAGGCGTGGGTTACAAGGCGCAAGCTCAAGGCGACAAGCTGAATCTGTCCCTGGGTTTCTCGCACCCTGTAGTGCATGACATGCCAGCTGGCGTTACCTGCGCAACACCAACCCCGACCGAGATCCTGATTAAAGGTATCGACCGTCAACAGGTTGGCCAGGTAGCCGCTGAAGTTCGTGCTTACCGCGCTCCTGAGCCTTATAAAGGCAAGGGCGTTCGCTATGCGGACGAAGTGGTTAAGCTTAAAGAAACCAAGAAGAAGTAATTAGGGGCTGACGATGGATAAGAAAGAATCACGGCTTCGCCGCGGACGCCAAACCCGCATCAAGATTGCGGAATTGAAAGTAAATCGCTTGTCGGTGCATCGCACCAACCTGCACATTTACGCCAACCTGATCAGCCCGGACGCTAAAGTCCTGGTTTCGGCCTCGACGGCTGAAGCGGAAGTTCGCGCTGAACTGGCAGGCCAATCCGGCAAAGGCGGCAATGCCGCTGCTGCAGCCTTGATCGGCAAGCGCGTCGCTGAAAAAGCGTTGAAAGCAGGGATTACCGAAGTTGCGTTTGACCGCTCCGGTTTCCGTTACCACGGCCGTGTGAAAGCGTTGGCAGAAGCCGCACGCGAAGCCGGTCTGAAGTTCTAAGGATCAATCATGGCAAAAATGCAAGCAAAAATGCAAAGCGACAAGCCGGATGATGGCATGCGCGAAAAAATGATCGCGATCAACCGCGTGACCAAAGTGGTCAAGGGTGGTCGTATCATGGGTTTCGCCGCGCTGACCGTAGTTGGTGATGGCGATGGCCGCGTCGGCATGGGCAAGGGCAAATCGAAAGAAGTGCCAGTTGGCGTGCAGAAGGCAATGGAAGAAGCCCGTCGCAACCTGATCAAAGTACCGCTCAAAAACGGCACCTTGCATCACACGGTTGTTGGTCGTCACGGCGCCTCCAAGGTCCTGATGAACCCAGCTAAGCCTGGTACTGGCGTTATCGCTGGTGGCGCAATGCGCGCTATCTTCGAAGTGATGGGCGTGACGGACGTGGTGGCGAAATCCACCGGTTCGAACAACCCATACAACCTGGTACGCGCTACGCTGGACGGCCTGTCGAAAATGAGCACTGCTTCCGATATCGCTGCCAAGCGCGGCAAGTCGGTCGAAGACATTCTGGCTTAAGGTGGACAAAATGACAAACACAGTCAAAGTGCAATTGGTCAAGGGCTTGATCGGTACGCGCGAATCGCATCGCGCTACCGTGCGCGGTCTGGGTCTGCGTCGTGTAAATTCGGTTTCCGAATTGCAAGACACCCCATCCGTACGCGGCATGATCAATAAAGTATCGTATCTCGTTAAAGTTGTCGGGTAAGCCTTCGGGCTTACACGAACGGAGCAAATCATGGAATTGAATACTATTGCACCAGCCGAAGGCGCTAAGCACTACAAGCGTCGCGTCGGTCGCGGTATCGGCTCCGGCCTGGGTAAAACCTCGGGTCGTGGTCACAAAGGTCAGAAATCGCGTTCGGGCGGCTTTCATAAAGTCGGTTTCGAAGGCGGTCAGATGCCTCTGCAACGCCGTCTGCCTAAGCGCGGTTTCAAATCGATGCACGCAACCTTCAAAGCTGAAGTGCGCCTGTCCGATCTGAACAACCTGGCTGTTGGCGATGTCGACATTCTGGTCTTGAAGCAAGCTGGCGTTCTGGGCGTGTTGGCCCGTGACGTGCGCGTGATCTTGTCCGGCGAAATCACCAAAGCGGTGAATTTGAAGGGCTTGAAAGTGTCCG
Organism: Janthinobacterium sp. BJB401; assembly: GCF_013372745.1. Taxonomy (NCBI): domain Bacteria; kingdom Pseudomonadati; phylum Pseudomonadota; class Betaproteobacteria; order Burkholderiales; family Oxalobacteraceae; genus Janthinobacterium; species Janthinobacterium sp. BJB401. The sequence goes on from NZ_JABXFH010000002.1 coordinate 147,140, forward strand.
CTGGCGCGAAAGCAGCCATCGAAGCAGCCGGCGGCTCGGTAGCCTGAGTTGACCGCTAACAGCTTGATCGGAGCGAAAATTGGCGACTAATCCACAACTTGCTAAAAGTGCAGCGGCCGGTTTCCCTTGGGGACGGCTCTGGTTTTTGCTTGGCGCATTGGTGGTTTATCGTATCGGTGCTCACGTCCCGGTTCCCGGGATTGACCCGACACAATTAGCCTCGCTGTTCAAGGAGCACGAAGGCGGCGTCCTGGGCATGTTCAACATGTTCTCGGGCGGTGCCTTGTCTCGTTTTACAGTGTTTGCGCTGGGTATCATGCCTTATATCTCGGCCTCGATCATCATGCAATTGCTGTCGATCGTGTCACCGCAGATGGAAGCGTTGAAAAAAGAAGGCGAAGCAGGTCGTCGCAAGATCACCCAGTACACCCGGTATTTCACGGTTGCCCTGGCACTGTTCCAAGCGTTAGGCATTGCAGTCGCACTGGAGTCGCAAGCTGGTCTGGTGTTGGAACCTGGTCTTGCATTCCGCTTCGTGACGGTCGTCACTTTGTTGACCGGAACAATGTTTTTGATGTGGTTGGGTGAGCAAATTACCGAGCGTGGCTTGGGGAATGGCATCTCGATCATCATTTTTGCCGGGATTGCAGCAGGTCTGCCGTCGGCGTTGGGTGGCTTGTTCACTCAAGTGTCGAATGGTTCGATCGGCAGCTTCAGCGCGATTTTCATCGTGATCCTGGTAGCACTGGTAACGTACTTCGTCGTATTCGTCGAACGTGGTCAGCGCAAAATATTGGTCAACTATGCGAAGCGCCAGGTAGGCAACAAGATTTATGGCGGTCAAACCAGCCATTTGCCGTTGAAGCTGAACATGGCCGGCGTGATCCCGCCGATCTTTGCTTCTTCGATCATCTTGTTCCCGGCCACTATCGTGGACTGGTTTTCAAAGGGCGCCGACAACGCTAACCCTGCGGTGCGGTTCTTGAAAGATTTGGCAGCATCGATGGGGCCTGGTGAGCCTATCCATGCGCTGTTGTACGCAGTGGCGATCGTGTTTTTCTGTTTCTTCTATACAGCGCTGGTATTTAACAGCAAGGAAACAGCGGATAACTTGAAGAAAAGCGGTGCGTTCATTCCCGGGATCCGTCCAGGCGAACAGACAGCCCGTTACATCGACAAGATCCTGACACGCTTGACACTTGCCGGCGCAGTCTACATCACCCTGGTGTGTTTATTGCCGGAATTTATGCAAGCCCAGTGGAAAGTACCATTCTATTTCGGCGGTACTTCTTTATTGATTATTGTAGTTGTCACCATGGATTTCATGGCGCAAGTACAGAACTACGTGATGTCGCAGCAATATGATTCGCTGCTGCGCAAAGCAAATTTCAAGGGCGGAATTCCGACGCGTTAAGCGCGGTAAACATACCGAATGGCAAAAGACGACGTCATACAGATGCAGGGCGAGATTCTTGAGAATCTCCCAAATGCAACATTTCGAGTGAAGCTGGAGAACGGACACGTGGTGCTCGGGCATATTTCAGGTAAAATGCGGATGAACTATATTCGCATTCTCCCTGGAGACAAGGTGACGGTGGAGTTAACGCCGTACGACCTGAGCCGAGCCCGCATTGTGTTCCGTACCAAGTAACACACTGAATCAAACCAAAGAAGCGAAAGAAAGAGCCCAAAAATGAAAGTTCTCGCATCAGTCAAGCGGATCTGCCGCAACTGCAAGATCATCAAGCGCAAAGGCGTAGTCCGCGTTATCTGCGTGGAACCACGTCACAAGCAGCGTCAAGGTTAATCGAGGAATAACAAATGGCACGTATTGCAGGGGTTAATATCCCAAATCATCAGCATACCGTTATCGGCCTGACGGCCATCTACGGTGTGGGCCGTCCACGCGCAGAGAAAATCTGTGCATCGACCGGTGTAGCAACCAACAAAAAGATCAAAGATCTGGATGACAGCGAACTGGAAAAGCTGCGCGATGAAGTAGGTAAATTCATCGTCGAAGGCGATCTGCGTCGTGAACTGTCCATGAACATCAAGCGTTTGATGGATCTGGGTTGCTACCGCGGCATGCGTCATCGTAAGGGTCTGCCTTGCCGTGGCCAGCGTACGCGTACGAACGCACGTACCCGCAAGGGACCGCGTAAAGCCGCTCAATCGCTGAAAAAATAATCCGCTAGGGAATAATTATGGCTAAGTCGCAAAATAACGCCGCATCAGCACGCGTGCGTAAAAAAGTTAAAAAGAACGTCGCTGAAGGCATCGCACATGTCCACGCTTCGTTCAATAACACCATCATTACCATCACCGATCGTCAAGGCAATGCCTTGTCGTGGGCTACCTCCGGCGGTGCAGGCTTCAAGGGTTCGCGTAAATCGACCCCATTCGCAGCGCAGGTCGCCGCGGAAGCCGCTGGTAAAGTGGCTGTTGAGTGTGGCGTCAAGAACCTGGAAGTACGTATCAAGGGCCCAGGTCCTGGTCGTGAATCCGCCGTTCGCGCGCTGAACAACCTGGGCATCAAGATCACCGAGATCCAGGACGTGACGCCGGTACCGCACAACGGTTGCCGTCCACCGAAACGTCGTCGTATCTAAGATAGTGTTGCAGAGGGCGCTTCGGCGCCAGCTGCTTTGCTGTCTGTTGTAACTCAGTACAGTTGTGTGAAAACGCTGGAGCAGGGAGCCGGAAACGGTTATACTGCCCGGCTGTTCTTGCCTGTCAAATCCTGTTTGACGGGTTTTTCGTTTTCAGCCACCGTCTGATTGAAACCAAATCAGACTAGCGCCTAACCGCATCAGTGTGTTTGATCATGCATGTGGCTGGGGCGTTATCATTTAAAAAAAGGAAGTATCGTGGCACGTTATATCGGACCTAAAGCAAAACTTTCCCGCCGTGAAGGTACAGACCTGTTCCTGAAGAGCGCACGTCGCTCGCTGGACAGCAAGTGCAAACTGGACGTCAAGCCAGGCCAGCACGGTGTCAAATCCGGCGCCCGCACCTCGGACTACGGTAACCAACTGCGCGAAAAGCAAAAAGTCAAGCGCATGTACGGCGTGCTGGAACGTCAATTCCGCCGCTACTTCGCTGAAGCAGACCGTCGTAAAGGCAACACCGGCGAAACGCTGTTGAAGTTGCTGGAAACGCGTCTGGACAACGTTTGCTACCGCATGGGCTTTGGCTCGACCCGCGCTGAAGCGCGTCAATTGGTCAGCCACAAAGCGTTCACCGTGAACGGTATCGTTGTGAACATCGCTTCGTACGCAGTTAAAGTTGGCGACATCGTTGCTGTTCGTGAAAAATCGAAAAAGCAAGTGCGTATCGTTGAAGCACTGTCGCTGGCTGAACAAGTTGGTATGCCTAGCTGGGTTTCGGTTGATGCCAAGAAAATGGAAGGTACTTTCAAGTCCCTGCCAGAGCGTAACGAAATCGCTAACGACGTCAACGAATCGCTGATCGTCGAGCTGTACTCGCGTTAATAGCAGTTAGCACCATCACCGCCCACTCGTTTTCTTTCGGGTGGGCGTTTTACTAATGCCATCAGCCTTATCGGTGTAATGAGCCGAGGGTATTGAAAAGGACATTTCATGCAAAACAGTTTGTTGAAGCCACGTATTATCGATGTTGAAGCTCTCGGTGCAGGTCACGCCAAGGTCGTGATGGAACCGTTCGAGCGCGGCTATGGCCACACATTGGGTAACGCGTTGCGCCGCGTTCTGCTGTCGTCGATGGTAGGCTACGCGCCGACCGAAGTGACGATCGCTGGCGTCGTCCACGAATATTCCTCCCTCGATGGCGTGCAAGAAGACGTCGTCGATCTGTTGCTGAACTTGAAGGGTGTGGTTTTCAAAGTCCACAACCGCGATTCGGTAACCCTGACCCTGAAAAAAGAAGGCGAAGGCGCGATCCTGGCCTCCGATATCGACCTGCCGCATGACGTCGAACTGATCAACCCTGACCACGTGATCGCCCACCTGACCGCTGGTGGCAAGCTGGACATGCAGATCAAGGTTGAAAAAGGCCGCGGCTACGTTCCTGGTAACGTGCGTCGCCTGTCGGAAGACACGAACAAGACCATCGGCCGCATCATTCTGGATGCGTCGTTCTCGCCAGTGCGCCGCGTATCGTACTTCGTTGAATCGGCTCGCGTTGAACAACGTACCGACCTGGACAAGCTGATCATCAACATCGAAACCAACGGCGTAATCTCGCCGGAAGAAGCGATCCGCCAGTCGGCCCGCGTTCTGGTGGACCAGTTGAATGTGTTCGCCGCCCTGGAAGGCACGGAAGCCGCCGCCGAAGCGCCATCGCGCGCTCCGCTGGTCGATCCTATCCTGTTGCGTCCAGTCGACGACCTGGAGTTGACCGTGCGTTCGGCGAACTGCCTGAAAGCGGAAAACATCTACTACATCGGCGACCTGATCCAACGTTCGGAAAACGAACTGCTGAAAACGCCAAATCTGGGCCGCAAGTCCCTGAACGAAATCAAGGAAGTGCTGGCATCGCGCGGCTTGACCTTGGGCATGAAGCTGGAAAACTGGCCGCCTGCCGGCCTGGAAAAGTAATTCGTAGTTGTAGCAAACTGCCTGGGACAGGTGTCCCAGGCTTTTATTTTGTAGTACCAAACCGGCCCGCGATGAAGCTTCTGCCTCATTGATCGAAGAGCTGGAATTTAAACACTCACCGAAAGGATTTATCATGCGTCACGGTCACGGCCTCCGTAAACTGAATCGTACCTCGTCCCACCGTCTGGCAATGCTGCGCAACATGACAGTATCGCTGCTGCGTCACGAAGCGATCAAAACCACCCTGCCAAAAGCAAAAGAACTGCGCCGCGTTGTCGAGCCAATTCTGACCCTGGGCAAAACCGATTCCCTGGCAAACAAGCGTCTGGCCTTCAACCGCCTGCGCGACCGTGAAATGGTCGTCAAACTGTTCGCTGAACTGGGCCCACGTTTCGCCAACCGTAACGGTGGTTATGTACGTATCCTGAAAATGGGTTTCCGCGTCGGCGATAACGCTCCTATGGCGTTCGTTGAACTGATGGATCGTCCAGATACGACCGAAGCAGTTGAAGTTGCTGGCGAGTAATCCCAGTAATTGCATCTGAGAAAGCCAGGCCTAGCCTGGCTTTTTTGTTTTCTGCTGCAGCTATCCTTGCTGCGGTGTACTATTCTTCTTTCGCGCCGGCCCGGCACAAGCGCTGCCTGCTCCGCGCGTCCTCTGTCGAATGGTCGAAAAGGTAGTTCATGTCCCGTTTCCCCTCCAGCGCCACCGCGCGCGCCGCTCCCCTGCATCAACTGCTACTCTGGTTTGCCACCTGTTTACTGCTGGCCATGGCCGTCTTTGGCGCCAGTCATGCCCGTGCCGACGATGAATTCCTCGATCCCGAACTGGCCTTCAAGTTTTCCGCCCGCATGCAGGATCCGTCCACCATCGCCGTCACGTATGTGATCGCCGATGGCTACTATATGTACCACGAACGTTTTAAATTTGAAGCTGTGGGCGCCAAGCTGGGCACGCCCGTGTATCCGGCTGGCAAGGTCAAGTTCGACGACACGTTCCAGAAGAACGTGGAAACGTTCCGCAAGACGCTCACCATCACGATACCAGTGGACGCGGCAGGCGCGTTCACCCTGAAGGCGACGGGCCAGGGCTGCTCCGACAAGGGCTTGTGCTATGCGCCGCAGGATGCCACGGCCCAGCTCGTGGGCGGTGGCGGCGGCCAGAGCATGGCGCCGGGCGGCTTGCCGTCGAAATTCGCCTTGCCCGCCGCGCCCGCAGTCGACACGGCGGCCGTCAACGGCCCGCAGGCGCAAGCGTCGCCTGGCGTGTCCGTGCTGAGCATTCCCCAGGCGAACATCACCAGCACGCCCGAGCCGGTCGCGGCGGCGCCCGTGGCGGCAAGCGCCGCGCCGGCGCAAAGCGAGATGGGCAAGATCGAAGCGGCCCTGAAGGGCGGCAAGCTGCTCGTCATCGTGCCGCTGTTCATGCTGCTGGGACTGGGCCTGGCTTTTACGCCGTGCGTGCTGCCGATGGTGCCGATTTTGTCGTCGATCATTATCGGCGATGGTGGCAAGGTCAGCCGTTCGCGCGGCTTGCTGCTGTCGCTGACGTACGCGCTGGGCATGGCCATCGTCTACACGGCGCTGGGCGTGGCGGCTGGTCTGGCGGGGGAAGGCCTGGCGGCGCAACTGCAAAATCCGTGGGTGCTGGGTTTCTTTGCCTTGCTGATGGCGGGCCTGGCCCTGTCGATGTTCGGTTTTTATGAGCTGCAAGTACCGGCTTTCCTGCAAGGCAAGCTGACGTCCGTGTCGAACCAGCAATCGTCGGGCCGCCTGGCGGGCGTGTTCGTCATGGGCGCCATTTCCGCCCTGATCGTGGGGCCATGCGTGGCCGCTCCGCTGGCCGGCGCCTTGCTGTACATCAGCCAGACGCGCGACGTCGTCATCGGCGGCGGTGCCCTGTTTGCCATGGCCGTGGGCATGAGCGTGCCCTTGCTGTTAGTGGGCGTGTCGGCCGGCACCTTGCTGCCGCGCGCCGGCGCCTGGATGGATGCCGTCAAGCGCTTCTTTGGCGTGCTGCAGCTGGGCGTGGCCTGGTGGCTGGTCTCGCCCGTGCTGCCGGGCGCCGTGCAAATGCTGGGCTGGATGGTCTTGTTCGTCGGCTACGGCATGTATCTGCTGGTGGGCAAGAGCGGCGCGAAGAACGCCTGGGTAGCCAAGGCCTTTGGCCTCGTGTTTGCCGTGCTGGGCGCGATGCAACTGGTGGGCGTGGCCAGCGGTGGCCGCGACCCGCTGGCGCCGCTGGCCCACCTCGGTGGTGGCCAGGTGCATGCGCAACCATTTATGCGCGTAAAAACCGTGGCGCAGCTCGACGCGGCGCTGGCGCAATTGAATGGCAAGCCGGCCCTGCTGGACTTTTATGCGGACTGGTGCGTGTCGTGCATCGAGATGGAAAAACTGACCTTTGTCGATCCCGCCGTGCGCGAGAAGATGGGGCAAGCCGTGCTGCTGCAAGTGGACGTGACGGCCAATGATGCGGACGACAAGGCCATGCTGAAACGTTTCCAGCTGTTCGGCCCGCCGGGCATCATCATGTTCAACCCGCAGGGACAGGAGATCGCCCAATCGCGCGTAATCGGCTTCCAGAACGCCGCCACTTTCCTGACCTCGTTGCGCAAGCTCGACGGGCAATAAGCGGTCGCTTGTCTCGCGAATAAGAAAAAGCCTGCAATGCAGGCTTTTTCTATTTCTGCGCCAGTTAAAACTTAACCAGCTTTGGGCTGCTGATGCATGCCATGGTGCCCGCCGCGGTGGCGGCCACCGTGCTTGCCGCCAGGCACGCTGTCATCAAACATTTTCTTTTGCTCCGGCGTCAGCACGGCGTAAAAGGTTTTCAGCGAGGCCAGGCGGCTTTCCTGATCCGCGATGCGTTCCTTCGACATGGCGATCCATTGCTCCATGCGTTCCGGGGCCGACAGCTTGGCCATCGCTTCGCGCTTGGCTTTCCAGTCGCCCATCGGTTTTTTCGGCGCGTTGGCGGCCGTGAAAGTGGCCCAGGCCGGTTCTTGCGCGGCCGTCAGCTTCAGCTTGTCGTGCAGACGGGCCTGGTACTTGGCCATGCGTTCGGCGGGATTGCTTGCGCGGTGCTGGCCGCGCTGGCCCTCATGTTGCATCTTGCTGCTGGCGGCAGGCGCGCTGGCGGCCGCTTCCTGGGCGTGGACGGTCAGCGATGCCGCGCCCATGCCGAGCACGCTCATGGCGATGATCAAATTCTTGCGCAGGGTTGTCATTGAGGCGTTCATCTGGATTCCTTTGTAAAAGTGGGGGATGTACATGTTGCTGCACATGAATCCATGGTGGACTCTCCATGTTTCCCCGAAGTGTCCGCTGTCAGACAGTTTGTATCTATATGTTTCTTCGGGTCTTCTATATACAAGACGATACAAATGCGCTGTGCAAGGGCAGGGGAAGTGGGGATAATTCGTACCATGGAACCCACTTCTACAATTCTCATCGTCGACGATGACCGCGATATCCGCAGCTTGCTGGCGGACTACCTGGAAACGAACGCCTACCGCACCCTGGGTGCGGCAGATGGCACGGCCATGTGGAAAATCCTCGACGAAACGCGGCCCGACCTGATCGTGCTCGACTTGAACTTGCCAGGCGACGACGGCCTGACCTTGTGCCGCAAGCTGCGCGCCCAATCGACGGTGCCCGTGATCATGTTGACGGCGCGCAATGAACCGCTGGACCGTATCCTGGGCCTGGAAATGGGCGCCGACGATTATTTGCCGAAACCGTTTGAACCGCGCGAATTGCTGGCGCGCATACGCAGCGTGCTGCGCCGCAGCCATGCCATGCCGTCGAACGTGCCGTCGGACAAGGCGCAGCAAATCCGCTTTTCCGGCTGGACCCTGGACCTGACGGCGCGCCATTTGCTCAATCCCACGGGCCTGGTGATCATGCTGTCGGGGGCGGAATTCCGCCTGCTGCGCGTGTTCCTGGAGCACCCGAACCGCGTGCTCAACCGCGACCAGCTGCTGAACCTGACGCAGGGCCGCGACGCCGACCCGTTCGACCGCTCGATCGATATCCAGATCAGCCGCCTGCGGCAAAAGCTCGGTGAAGATGCCCGCTTGCCGCAAATCATCAAGACCGTGCGCAACGGCGGCTACGTGCTGGCCGGCCAGGTCAATGTGGAGCCGCACGCGTGAAGGCCTTCCTGGGCTCGATGACGGGCAGGGTCTTCATGTTTTTGCTGATCGGCATCGTCGCTTCTGCCGCGCTGACGCAGTGGCTGGCCGTGGGCGAACGCCAGCGCGCCATCGAGCAATACCGCGACTATCACGCCGTTGAGCGGGCCGAGCAGCTGGTAATGGCGGCCGACGTGGTGCCGCTGGCCTCGCGCGCCGCCTATCTGAAAGTGGCCAACAAGGGCAGCGTGCGCCTGGAGCTGCGTCCCGATACGGAACATACGCCTGGCGCGCCGACGGAGTTTTCCACCGCCCTGCAAGCCAAGCTGGGCGAAGGATTCAAGGTCAGCGCGCTGGCCGAACGGCCGGCCGCCTGCGTCAAGCCGCGCCAGAGGGCGGGCATGTTTTCCGCCAAGCCATGGGGCGGCACGTGCGAAAACCTCGACGTGCGCATGCAGGACGGCCACGTGCTGCGCCTGATGGTCTTGCCGCCGCGCCAGCAGCCGCCGTTCAACGAACACAACGACTGGATGACCCTGCTGCCTTTCCTGATCAGCATCGCCATCCTCGCCTACCTGGTCACGCGCATGACCATGCGCCCGCTCAAGCAGCTGGCGCAGGCGGCGAAAGACCTGGGCAACGACATCAACCACCCGCCGCTGACCCTGTCGGGCGCCAGCGAGATCCGCCAGGCCAGCGCCGCCTTCAACGCCATGCAGGCGCGCATCCGCCAGCATATTTCCCAGCGTACACAGATGCTGGCGGCCATCACGCACGACTTGCAGACGCCGCTGACGCGCTTGCGCCTGCGCCTGGAAAAAGTGGCCGATACGGAATTGTATGACCGCCTGGTGGGCGACCTGTCGGCCATGCAAAGCATGGTCAAGGAAGGGCTGGACCTGGCCCGTTCGATGGACAGCACGGAAGCGATGCAGGCGCTCGATCTCGATTCCCTGTTAGACAGCGTCTGCTCCGACGCGGCCGACGCCGGCCAGAAAGTCAGCCTCGGTGGACAGGCTGCCATGGCCTTGATGGCGCGTCCGATCGCCATGCGGCGCTGCCTGGTGAACCTGATCGACAATGCCGTCAAATATGGCCAGTACGCGCAGGTCACCGTCGAACGCATTCCCGGCGCCGCGCGCATCCGCATCCGCGATGGCGGGCCGGGCATTGCACCAGATCAACTGGCGAAAGTGTTCGAACCGTTTTACCGCATCGAGACGTCGCGTTCGCGCGAATCGGGCGGCACGGGCCTGGGCCTGACCATCGCGCGCAATATTGCCGAGCAGCACGGCGCCACGGTTTTGCTGTCCAATCACGTCGACGGTGGACTGGAAGTTACCCTGATCGTGCCAGAGTATTACGCAGGAAAGTGAGCATTTCCATGCGACAATATTGTGCTTTATGCCCCCTGGCAACTACATTCAACCTGCGGCCCTGCGCTGCAACAGCGTGACAGAACAATGAAAAAGACTAGTCTGGCAATCCTCGTGGGTGCGGCCCTGTGTATCGGTGGCGGCATCTGGTATTTCAACCATCAGCCAGGCAAGGTGGCCGGTGGGCAGGATGGCAAAGGGGGCAAGGGCGGGCAGGCGCCGACGACGGTGAGCGTGGTCACTCCGGTACGCCAGGATGTGCCGATGGTGCTGCAAGCCAATGGCAGCGTGATGCCGATCAGCAGCGTCGATTTGCACCCGCAGACGACCAGCACGATTACCAAGGTGCATATCCGCGAAGGCCAGTTCGTCAGGCAGGGCGAGCTGATGTTCACCCTGGACGCGCGCAGCGAGCACGCGAATGTCGACAAGGCGCAGGCGCAGGTCTTGCGCGACCGTGCCTCGGTACAGGACTTCGAGCGCCAGCTCAAGCGCAACCAGGATTTGCTGAGCAAAAATTTCATCGCCCAGGGCGCCGTCGATACCCTGCAAAGCCAGCTCGACGCGGCACGCGCCTTGCTGGCCGCCGACCAGGCCGCCTTGCGCGCCGCCCAGGTCGACTCCAGCTACACCGTCCTGCGCGCCCCGCAGAGCGGCCGGGTGGGCGCCATCAATGTCTATGCGGGCAGCCTGGTGCAGCCGACCACATCGCTGACCAGCATCACCCAGCTCGACCCGATCGACGTGGTCTTCACCTTGCCGGAAAGCAGCCTGTCGGGCTTGCTGGCGGCGCAAAAGGCGGGCGAGGTGCCCGTCACGGCGCTGTTGTCGGACGCGGGCGGCAAGCAGCTCGATGGCAAACTGAACTTCATCGACAATGCCGTCGATCCCGCCACGGGCGTGATCAGGATCAAGGCCCGTTTCAATAATGGCGGCACCGATTTGTGGCCAGGCCAGTACGTCAATACGCAGCTGACCGTGCGCACCCTCAAGGAGGCGCTGGTGATCCCGCAAAACGCCATCATCACGAGTACCGCCGGCACCTTCGTGTACTCGATGGAAGCGGACAATACGGCCAAGATGCGAAAGATTGCCCGCGTGTATGCATTCGGGCCGAATGCCGTCGTCACCGGCCTGGCGGGCGATGAAAAAGTCATCGTCGATGGCAAGCAGAACTTGCGTCCGGGTAGCAAGGTGCGCCTGGTGGAAAAACACAAGGCAGCCGATGGCGCCGCCGCAGCGCAGGGCAAGCCAGCATGAACCTGTCCGAACTGAGCATCCGCCGCCCCGTCATGGTGCTGCTGCTGTCCCTCTCCATCATCCTGGCCGGCGTGCTGGCCTACCTGCAAATTCCCGTGGCGGCCTTGCCGAGCTACAACACGCCCGTCATCAACGTCAGCGCCGACCTGGCCGGCGCCAGCCCGGAAACCATGGCCTCGTCCGTGGCCTTGCCGCTGGAAAAACAGTTTTCCACCATTTCCGGCCTCAGCCTGATCACGTCCACGAGTACCTTGGGCAATACTTCGCTGACCCTGGAATTTGACGCCAGCATCAACGTCAACGAGGCGGCCGTCGACGTGCAGGCGGCCCTGCTGCGCGCGCAGCGCCAGTTGCCGACGGAAATGACCGACTTGCCGTCCTACCGCAAGGTCAATCCGGCCGATGCACCCGTGCTGTTCATCCAGATGACGTCGCCTTCGCTGAACTTGTCGGATCTTAACGATTATGCGGAAAATCTGATCGCGCCCAGCCTGTCGACCTTGCCTGGCGTGGCCCAGGTTATCGTGAATGGCCAGAAGCGCTTTGCCGTGCGCGTGCGTGCCCGTGCCGACCTGATGAATGCGCGCAATTTGACGATGGACGAGCTGGCCATTGCCTTGCGCACCTCGAATACGAATTCCCCGCTGGGCATCCTTGACGGCCCCAGCCAGACCCTGACCATCCAGGGCAATCCGCAAATGATGAAGGCGGCCGATTTTGCCGAACTCATCGTCGCCAGCCGCAACGGCCAGCCCGTGCGCCTGAAAGACGTGGCCGAGGTGGAAGACAGCTTTCAATCGATCAAGGCCGTCGGCAGTTTCAATGGCGAGCGCTCGATCAGCCTGATGGTGCAGCGTCAGCCGGACGCCAACACCGTGCAAGTGGTCGATGGCGTGCGTCGTTTGTTGCCAGGCTTCAAGGAGCAATTGCCGCAATCGATACAGATCAGCCTGGTCAACGACCGTTCGCTGTCGATCCGCGAAGCCATCCACGACGTGAATCTGACCCTGGCCCTGACGGTGGTGCTGGTGGTGCTGGTAATCTTTTTGTTCCTGCACCGCGCGGCCGCCACCTTCATTCCCGCCGTTACCATGCCGATCTCGCTGCTCGGTGCTCTGGCCCTGCTGTACTGGCTTGGCTACAGCCTCGACAACGTTTCCCTGCTGGGCATAACCCTGGCCGTGGGCCTCGTCGTCGACGATGCCATCGTGGTGCTGGAAAACATCGTGCGCCATATCGAGATGGGCAAGAAGCCGATACGCGCGGCCCTGGAAGGGGCGAAAGAGATGGGCTTTACCATCATCTCGATTTCCGTCTCGCTGGTGGCCGTGTTCATCCCCATCTTCTTCATGCCGGGCGTGATCGGCTTGCTGTTCCATGAGTTCGCCGTTGTCGTCTCGCTGGCCGTGCTGGTGTCCGCCGTCGTGTCGCTGACCCTGGTGCCGATGCTGGCCAGCCGCTTCCTGCCGGCCGACTCGCGCGAGCACAATGACAGCGACCCCAGTCATGGCGAAAAAACCTTTATCGGCCGCCATTTCGAGGCCGGTTTCACGGCATTGCGCAACGGCTACGTGCATTTGCTCGACAAGGCCCTGGCGCACCGCAATGTGGTGCTGTTTGTTGCCGTGTGCACTTTCGCGCTGACGGTGCTGCTGTACGCGACCATTCCGAAAGGGTTCTTCCCCGAGGAAGACCTGGGCCAGATCCAGGTGAATACGGAAGCGTCGGAAGACATCTCATCTGCGGCACTGCAGGATTTGCAGGCGCGCGTGGCGGCCGTGCTCAAGGCGGACCCGAGCGTGCAGGATGTGACCTCGTTCGTCGGCGGTGGCAACACGGGCCGCATGTTCATGGTCTTGAAACCGCGCAGCGAGCGGCCGAAAATGCCTGTGGTGCTGGAAAACCTGCGCCGCGCGGCGGGCACCGTGCCCGGCATGGCCGTGTATTTCCGGCCCGTGCAAAACTTGCAGCTGGGCGGACGCCAGAGCAAGAGCCGTTACCAGTACACCTTGCAAAGCGTCAGTCCCGACGCATTGAATGATTGGGCGGAAAAGTTTATTGCCGGCATGCGCACGGATCCCGCCTTCCGCGACGTTACCAGCGATTCGCAGATCAAGGGCTTGCAGGCATCGCTCCGGATCGATCGCGACAAGGCCAACCTGCTGGGCGTGCAAATGTCCGACATCCGCACGGCCCTGTACAGCGCCTTTGGCGAGCGGCAAGTGTCGACCATTTATTCGTCGGCGGCCAGCTATTACGTGATCCTGGAAGCGGCCACGGCCGACCGCCAGTATGACGATGCGCTCACGCGCGTGTCCGTGCGCAGCAAGACGGGCGAGCTGGTGAAACTGTCGAGTATTGCCTACGTGGAACGCACGATCGGCCCCACGTCCGTCAATCACCAGGGGCAGTTGCAGGCCGTCACCATCGCCTTCAACCTGGCGCCGGACGTGCCGCTGGGCATTGCCACGGGCAAGATCGACGCGATGGCCAAGGACATGAGCTTGCCGGCCTCCATCATCACGCGCTATGGCGGCGACGCGGCCGTGTTCCAGAGCTCGCAAGCTAGCCAGATCATTCTCATCATTGCCGCGCTGGCCGTGATCTATGTGCTGCTTGGCGTGCTGTATGAAAGCTATATCCACCCGCTGACCATCCTGGCCGGCTTGCCGTCGGCGGCCGTGGGCGCGCTGCTGACCTTGCGCCTGTTCGGCATGGACCTGACCATGATCGCCATCATCGGTATCCTGATGCTGATCGGCATCGTCAAGAAAAACGCCATCATGATGATCGACTTCGCCCTGCATGCGCAGCGCAACGACGGCCTGGCGCCGGCCGAGGCCATCCGCCAGGCGTGCATCCTGCGTTTCCGTCCCATCATGATGACGACGGCGGCGGCCCTGATGGGCGCCTTGCCGATCGCCCTGGGCCTGGGCGCCGGCGCGGAATTGCGCCAGCCGCTGGGTCTGGCCGTGGTCGGCGGCTTGCTGTTTTCGCAAGTGATTACCCTGTTCATCACCCCCGTCATCTATCTGTTCCTCGACAAGTACAGCGGCACGGGGCCGTTGACGGACGAGCAATTGGTGGCGCTCGACAACAAGTCCTGAGCCGCCACACGGCCACCACCGGCGCCCCGTTCCTCAGTGAATGCGGCGCCGGTTTTGTATGGGCCGTGATACATACGGTAACAACCGTCAAGGCATGGCTCGGGTACGCTGATACCGCTGCAAGGAATGTCGCTATCCTGTACGCTTCGGGTTGGAAATGCCGAGGAAGTGTTCCCAAAGGCTAGGGACTCTGGCACTATGGCTGCCCTGTAATGTTATTTCTTCGCTACACAGAAAGCACGATTCATTTTGCATGACACGACCCATTTGATGGCTGCCGATTCCGATGTTTGCCCCACCTGCGGGCAAGTGATCCAGCCGCCACCGGCCTACGGGTCCAGGACCAGCACCATGCGCAAGGTGGCGCTCGGCGTGTCCGTCTTGCTGCACGTGCTGCTGGCGGCGTATGTCCTGTTGCGCAGCGACACGATCGAAAAGATCCCGCCGCCGAAGAAGGAAAGCGCGATGGTCTACATCGCGCCGCTGAAAGACAAGCCGCAGCCGAAGCCGCAACCGAAACCCACGCCGAAACCGAAGGACACGAAAGTGGCCAAGGTGAAACCGCCGCCGGCGCCGAGCAAGCGCGTGGTGACGAAAGACGTGCCGCGCGACAAGCCGAAACTGGAAACGTTTACGCCGCCGCTGGTGTCGAAAGTGCCGTTGCCGCCGCCGCCCGCTGAAGACATGAGCTCGATGATCGAGCAGCGCCGCAAACAGCGCCAGGCGCAAAATCCCGCGCCGCCGGCCGAGGAAAGCGAAAACGACCGCGCCATGCGCGTGGCCAAGGCGAATATCGCCGGCGCCCAGGGGCGCAATTCCGGCAGCGACCGCGAGGATTCGGGCGGCGTGTTTTCCATCGTCAACCAGACTTCGTTCAGCGCGGAAGTCAAGTTCAAGGGCTGGAATGGCAACTTCAAGCGCAACTGGCTGAAGCAGGAAAAAGTCGAGCTGGGCAATGAGCCCGATATCGAAACGGCCATCGTGAAAAAGATGATCCAGCTGATCCGTGCTGAAAAGCCTGGTGATTTCGTCTGGGAATCGCGGCGCCTGGGACGCAACGTCAATCTCAGCGCCCGCGTGGAAGACACGGCCGAGCTGATGGCCTTCCTGCGCCAGGAATTCTTTTCCGAAAAGCGGCCAGGGCCGGGACGGCGCTAGGCGCGAGGACGCGCTGCCATAAAAAAAGGCTGCACCGTGTGAACGGGCAGCCTTTTTTACGCAGCGTTGATTTCGATCAAGCCGGTTTGTCGGTTCCGGCTTCCGGTTCGACGTCGTCTTCCATCTCGATCAGTTCGACCATCTGGGCCGCGCCATCTTCGCTGATGCCGGCCAGTTCCATGATCTTGTCGTTGGCTTCGTCGATGCCGACGCGCTTCAGAGCCGAGAACAGTTGCACGGTGAACGGGAAGCCGATGCCGTCTTCATCCACATAGCTGTCGAGCTTGGCTTTCGCCTGGCGCAAGGCGTTCACGGATTCATTGCGGTTCAGCTTATCGACCTTGGTCAGAATGCAGTGGATCGGTTTGCCCGTCGGGGCGAACCATTCCAGCATTTGAATGTCCAGGTCGGTGAACGGGCGGCGCGAATCCATGATCAGGATCAAACCGGCCAATTGCTCGCGGCGTTGCACGTAGTCACCCAGCAGGCGCTGCCAGTGCAATTTGGCCGAGCCCGATACTTCCGCGTAGCCATAACCCGGCAAGTCGACCAGCAGGCATTCGATCTCTTCGACGATGGTGGCATCCTTGCGGTGCTGCGCCACGTGAGCGCCGCCGATGGAGAAGTAGTTGATGTGCTGGGTACGGCCAGGTGTCTTGGAGGCGAACGCCAAGCCTTTCTGATTACACAAGATGTTGATGGCGGTCGATTTACCGGCATTGGAGCGGCCGGCAAAGGCGATTTCCGGCACCGTGGTATCGGGCAGGTCACGCAATTGGTTGACGGTCGTAAAGAAGCGGGCTTGCCAGAGTTTTGACATGGGAATAGTAAAGCAACAAAAGGGAGCGATAAGGGAGCGATAACGCCAAGAAGCTATTGTACAATAAGGGGTTGTTTATTGTTGCCGGCGTAGCAGCGATGCGGCTTGCGGCCCTGAAAATAAAGCAAAAATCCACAGGGCGCGGCAATGTCCACCACTAATTTCTCACTGTCTCAGGGTGCCTGAATGAATCGTGCGTTTTCACCGTTGTTCAAATCCATGCTGCTCGCTTTGCTGGCTGTATCGGCAACTGCCTCCGCGGTCGAAGCACCGAAACCGGCTGTCAAGGCCGACGCTGCCAAGGGCGCTGCCCTGTACGCCGATGGCGATGCGGCGCGCGGCTTGCCTGCCTGCGTCTCCTGCCATGGCGCGGCCGGCAATTCGACCATCACGGTCAATCCGAAGCTGGCCGGCCAGCACGAAAGCTATATTTACAAGCAACTGGTCGATTTCACCACGCCGCAGCGCAACCAGCCCGTCATGACGACGTACGCGAAGATGCTCAGCGACGCCGACAAGAAGAATATCGCCGCCTACCTGGGCACGCAGCTGTCCAAGCCGGGCGCCGCGAAAAACAAGGATACGATCGACCTGGGCAAGAAAATCTACCGTGGTGGCATTGCTTCCAAGCAAGTTGCCGCCTGCGCCAGCTGTCATGGCGCGACGGGCAATGGCATTCCCGTCCAGTATCCGCGCATCGCCGGCCAGCACCAGGATTACACGGTGGCCCAGCTGACGATGTTCCGCAGCACCAAGGCTGATGCCCGCAAGAACAGCGCTGAAATGCACACCATCGCCGCCCGCATGTCGGATGACGAGATCGCTGCCGTGGCCGACTATATCGCCGGCCTGAAGTAAGTTTTCATAGTGGCAAGCGATTGCCAGGCGCATCAGTGCGCGTGAACAAGGGCGGCCGTGTCAACGGGCTGCCCTTTTTCATGGCAGGGGCCAAACAGGAGTATGCTGCCGCCTTGCGCGGAGAAACACTCTGCTCCATGCCTACATTTTCTTGAAGATTGCATATCCCGTATGAGTATCCACGTATGAGCACAGGCACGACCGGAATCGAGTTAAAGACCCAACGCCGCAGCCTGGCTGAATTCGTCGAGCTGGTCTCGTCGATGCGCTTTGCCATCAGCCTGCTGACCCTGATCGCCGTCGCGTCCATCATCGGCACCGTGCTCAAGCAAAACGAGCCCATGCCCAATTATGTCAACCAGTTCGGCCCGTTCTGGTTCACCGTTTTCGACAAGCTGAGCCTGTATTCCGTGTATTCGGCCTGGTGGTTCCTCGTCATCATGGGCTTTCTCGTCGCCTCGACCTCGCTGTGCATCGTGCGCAATGCGCCGAAGATGCTCAAGGACATGCGCAGTTGGCGCGAAACCGTACGCGAGCAATCGCTGCGCAATTTCCACCACAAGCTGGAATGGCAGGCGCCGCTGCCGCGCGCCGTGCTGGCGCAGCAGATGGTGATGCGCCTGAAAGACGCCGGCTACGGGGCCAAGGTGGTCGAGAAGGACAACGCCACCCTGGTCGCGGCCAAGCGGGGCGCGGCCAATAAATGGGGCTATATTTTTGCCCACGGCGCCATCGTCATCATTTGCGTGGGCGGTTTGCTCGATTCGGAAATGCCGATCCGCGTACAGCAATGGTTCTTTGGCAAGACGCCGTTCTCCGGCAGCGGCGTGATCGCCGATATTCCTGCCCAGCACCGCCTGAGCCTGTCGAACCCTACTTTCCGCGGCAACACCATGATTCCGGAAGGCTCATCGAGCAACACGGCCATCATTCCCCAGGCCGATGGCGTGCTGATCCAGGACTTGCCCATCACCATCCTGCTAAAAAAATTCCACATCGATTTCTACAGCACCGGCATGCCGAAGCTGTTTGCCAGCGATGTCGTCATCACCGATCATGTGACGGGAGAAAGTTTTCCTGCCACCATCAAAGTCAACCAGCCGCTGTTGTACAAGGGCCTGGCCCTGTACCAGTCCAGCTTTGAGGATGGCGGCAGCAAGCTCAAGTTGACCGGCTTTCCCATGACGGGCAAGACGACGAAACGCTTCGATATCGGCGGCGAAGTGGGCAGCAGCACGCCGCTCGAACGCAGCGATGGCAATTCCTACACGGTGGAATGGTCGGGTTTCCGCCCGTTTAACGTGGAAAACCTCAGCGCGGGCCAGGATGTGCGCGCCGTCAGCAAGGCGGAAAGTTTCAACGATAAATTCGCCGTCGGCCTCGATAAACGCCTGGGCTCGGCCGCGAAGAATGCGAATAACAAGGACCTCAAGAACGTGGGGCCATCGGTGCAATACAAATTGCGCGACAAGACGGGCCAGGCGCGCGAGTACCAGAACTATATGCAGCCCGTCACCGTGGATGGCACGACGGTGTTCCTGGCCGGCATGCGCGTCAACCCCAGCGACCCGTTCAGCTATCTGCGCATCCCCGCCGATGACAATTACAGCGTGAACGAATGGATGCGCTTGCGTGCCGCGCTGCAAGATCCGGCATTGCGCCAGCAGGCGGCCACGCGCTATGCGGCGCGCGCCATGCCGCAAGCGGGTGCGGAAGCCTTGCGCGGCCAGTTGCAGGAATCGGCCGCGAAGAGCCTCGGCATCTTTGCCGGCAATGGGCAAGAGGGCGGTTTCCTCGCCATTTCGCGTTTTCTGGAGAAAATTCCTGCCGCCGAGCAAGAAAAAGCGGCCGATATCTTCATGAAGATATTGAATGGCAGCCTGTGGGACTTGTGGCAGGCGGCGCGCGCCCAGGATGGCTTGAAGGCCATCGAGGCCGATGACAAGCACGGCCGCTTCCTGCAACTGGCCACGAATGCGTTGTCCGACAGCTTCTTCTATGGCGCGCCCGTATATCTGCAACTCGACGACTTTACGGAAATCAAGGCGTCCGTGCTGCAGGTGACGCGTTCGCCAGGCAAGAGCGTCGTCTACCTCGGTTGTTTGTTCCTCGTGATCGGCGTATTTTCCATGTTTTATATCCGCGAACGCCGCCTGTGGGTGTGGATCAAGGATGGCGAGGGCGGCAGCGAAGCCTTGATGGCCATGAGCACGCAACGCAAGACGCTGGATTTCGAAAAAGAATTTGAGACTTTGAAGGCAAAGCTGCCGCAATCGGCGTAAGCTGCGCTGAGTTGGATTGGCTGAGTTTCGGGACGCTTGCGCGTCGCCGGGAATGGAGAAAATGATGGAATTGGCAAACAAGCAAATATATACGCAGGAACCAGGATTTTTCAAGCGCCTGAGCCTGATCGATTGGCTGTATGGCGCCGGCTTGCTGGCCGCATCCCTGTTCGGCCTGATGCGTTTTGGCGCCTTCATGGATATCTATGAAAAAGCCATCCTGCTGGCCGCGGCGCCCACGTTCGCGTGGCTGGGGTGGTACTGGAAGCCCGTGCGCTGGCTGATCCCCGTGGCGGCCGTGCTGTCGCTGTTCGCCATCGAGCTGTACGCGGGTCATCTGGAAATGGCGAACCAGAAATTCTTCCTGAAATACATCTTGTCGAGCCAGTCCGCCATCCTGTGGATGGGCACGCTTTTCGTGCTGTCGACCCTGTTCTACTGGATCGGCCTGGTGGCGCGCTCGGAATTCGGCTCGTCCGTCGGCTCCCTGCTGTGCTGGGCCGGCGTCGTGCTGGGCCTGACGGGCATGCTGGTGCGCTGGTACGAGTCTTACCTGATCGGCGCCGACGTGGGCCACATCCCCGTGTCGAACCTGTATGAAGTGTTCATCCTGTTTTCCCTGATCACGGCCATGTTCTACCTGTATTACGAGCAGCACTACGCGACGCGCCAGCTGGGCGCCTTCGTCATGCTGGTCATTTCGGCGGCCGTCGTCTTCCTGATGTGGTACACGGTCACGCGCGACGCGGCCGAAATCCAGCCGCTGGTGCCGGCCCTGCAAAGCTGGTGGATGAAGATCCACGTGCCTGCCAACTTCATCGGCTACGGCACCTTCGCCCTGTCGGCCATGGTGGCGGCGGCCTATCTGCTCAAGTCGAGCGGCTATCTGGTCGACCGCCTGCCATCGCTGGAAGTGCTCGACGACGTCATGTACAAGGCCATTTCCGTCGGCTTCGCTTTCTTCACGGTAGCGACTATCCTGGGCGCCCTGTGGGCGGCCGAAGCATGGGGCGGCTACTGGTCGTGGGACCCGAAAGAAACGTGGGCGCTGATCGTCTGGCTCAACTATGCAGCCTGGCTGCACATGCGCCTGATGACGGGCTTGCGCGGCCGCGTCGCCTCGTGGTGGGCCCTGGTGGGCTTGCTGGTGACGACGTTTGCTTTCCTGGGCGTGAACATGTTCCTGTCGGGATTACATTCTTACGGCAAGTTGTAATTGATTTTTGCATGACAGAAGCGTCATGAACGGCCCGGAAAAACTGGTGTAAGGTATATCCAATAACCTTTTTCCGGAGCCGCCATGTTGATCAAGCGCAGTCCCAACGGCATTGAGTTGCCGTATTCTTCCGAAATCACGCCGCGCGCCGTGTTTGAATCGCGCCGCAGCTTCATCAAGCAAGTGGCGCTGGGCTCGATGTCCAGTGCGGCCTTGCTGGAAATGGCCAGCCGCGAAGCGTTCGCGCAAGGCACCAATCCCAAGCTGGCAGCCAAGCTCAATCCCGCCTATTCGGCGCTGGAAAAGCAGACGGCCTATAAAGACGCCACCACCTACAACAATTTCTACGAATTCGGCACGGACAAGAGCGACCCGGCGCAAAACGCGGGCACCTTGCGCACGCGGCCGTGGACGGTCAGCATCGAAGGCGAAGTGAAAAAGCCGATGACGCTCGATCTTGACGCGCTGCTGAAGCTGGCGCCGCTGGAAGAGCGCGTCTACCGCCTGCGCTGCGTGGAGGGCTGGTCGATGGTCATCCCGTGGGTCGGTTATTCCTTCTCGGAAATCATCAAGAAGGTCGAGCCGACGGGCAATGCCAAGTATGTGGAATTCATCACCCTGGCCGACAAGAAGCAAATGCCGGGTGTCGGCAGCAGAGTGCTGCAATGGCCCTATACGGAAGGCTTGCGCATCGACGAGGCGAACCATCCGCTGGCCTTGCTGACCCTGGGCATGTATGGCGAAACCTTGCCAAACCAGAATGGCGCGCCCGTGCGCATGGTGTTGCCGTGGAAATATGGTTTCAAGTCAGCCAAATCCATCGTCAAGATTCGCTTCGTCAAGGAACAGCCGCGCACATCCTGGAACCTGTCGGCGCCGTCCGAATACGGTTTTTACTCGAATGTGAACCCCAACGTCGATCATCCGCGCTGGTCGCAAGCTTCCGAGCGGCGCATCGGCGAAGACGGTTTTCTCACGCGCAAGCGCAAGACCCTGATGTACAACGGCTACAACGATGTCGCTTCCTTGTACGCGGGCATGGATCTGAAGAAGTTCTTTTAAGGAAAGACCATGGCCCTCAACCCCACAGCTAGGCAGTTGTCGCTGCTGAAAAGCCTGATCTTTTTGCTGGCGCTGCTGCCGTTTGCCCGCATGGTCTGGCTCACGTACACGGGGCAACTGGTGGAGCCGCTGGAATTCATTACGCGCGGCACGGGCGACTGGACCCTGTATTTCCTGTGTATCAGCCTGGCAGTCACGCCCTTGCGCCGCCTCACGCAATGGAACTGGCTGATCAAGCTGCGGCGCATGCTGGGCCTGTTCGCGTTTTTCTACGCGGCGCTGCACTTCACCACGTTTTTATGGTTCGATCACTTTTTCGATGTGCAGGAAATGTGGAAGGATGTGCTCAAGCGGCCATTCATCACGGTGGGGTTTATTGCCTTCGTCTTGCTCATTCCGCTGGCCGTGACGAGCACGAACGGCATGGTGAAACGCCTGGGGGGCAAGCGCTGGCAGTGGCTGCACCGGCTGATTTACATCATCGCGCCGCTGGGCATTTTGCACTTCTGGTGGATGAAGGCGGGCAAGCATAATTTCGCGCAACCGATCCTGTTCGGCGTCATCGTCGCGCTACTGCTGTTAATGCGCGTTTATTTCGCCTGGAGCAAGCGGGAGAAGAGCGCCAGGGCGGCCAAGGCTGCCACCCCGGTACGCTCGACCTAGGTTGCTGGCACGATCACCGGTGGCGGCGGCACGGGCGCCGGTTCGACCGGGCCTTTGGCTGGTGCACCCTTGGCCGCTGGCGGCTTGGGCAGGTACAAAGGACCGGGCTGGCCGCAGCCGGCCAGGATGCTAGAAACCACAATGGCGGTGCCGATATAAAACGCTGAGGATGACTTCACGATTAGAATCACGGTTTGATTAAGATCTTTGGAGTGTAGCATGAGCGAATCGGAATTCCTGGCCCTGGCCGAAGCCACCCTGACCCAGATCGAGGCGGCGCTGGACCGGCTGAACGATGAAGACGTGCTCGACGTCGAATGCAGCCGCAGCGGCAATGTGCTGGAAATCGAGTTCATCGACAACGGCACGAAAATCATCGTCAACAGCCAGGCCCCCATGCGCGAAATGTGGGTGGCCGCCCGTTCCGGCGGTTTCCACTACAAGCGCGTGGGCGACGAGTGGATCAACACGCGCGACGGCTCGGAACTGTTTGCGGCCCTGTCGGCCATGGCCAGTGAGCAGGCGGGCGCGACGGTGGTCCTGAAGTAATTGTTTTAGCCGCGCGCAATAAAAAAGGGCAGCCTTTGCAGGCTGCCCTTTTTGCGTCAAACGATCTTAAAACAACTCGTTCTTGACGGCTTCTTTCGCTTTTTCTTCCTCCGGCGTGCCGCGCGCCGCGCCTTCCAAGCTGCCGACGCCCGTGCCCGGTGGATTTTCCGCATAGTAATACTCGTCGCCCACGTGGATCAGCCCTTCCGGCACGGCGCGTTCCTCGACGGGAATGCTCTTCAGGGCTTTCGCCATGTAGCTGATCCAGATCGGCAAGGCCAGGCCGCCGCCCGTTTCCCGGTTGCCCAGGTTGCGCGGCTGGTCGTAGCCGATCCAGGCGATGCCCACCAGCTTGGCCTGGTAGCCGGCGAACCACGCATCGATGGAATCGTTGGTGGTACCCGTCTTGCCGGCCAGGTCAGGGCGTTTCAAGGCCATGGCCTTGTTCGCCGTGCCGAAGCGCACGACGTCGTTGAGCATGCTGTTCATCATGAAGGCATTGCGCTCGTCGATGACCCGGTTGGCTTCCTCGCCCGCCAGGTCCGGCTTGGCTTGCGACAACACATTGCCATCGCTATCGGTCACCTTGGCGATCAGATACGGGTTGATCTTGTAGCCGCCGTTGGCGAACACGGCGTACGCGCCCGCCATCTGCAGCGGCGTCACGTTGCCGGCGCCCAGGGCCAGGGTCAGGTACGGCGGGTTCTTATCCGCGTCAAAGCCGAAGCGCGTCGCGTATTCCTGGCCATACTTGGCGCCGATCTTGTGCAGGATGCGGATGGAAATCATGTTCTTCGATTTCATCAAACCCTTGCGCATGGTCATCGGACCATCGTATTTGCTGTCGTAGTTCTTCGGTTCCCACGCCTGGCCGCCAGTCTGGCCCGCGTCGAACGAGATGGGCGCGTCGTTGATGATGGTGGCAGGCGACAGGCCCCGTTCCAGCGACGCGGAATAGATGAAGGGCTTGAAGGCCGAACCGGGCTGGCGCCACGCCTGTGTGACGTGGTTGAACTTGTTGCGGTTGTAATCGAAGCCGCCCACCATGGCGCGGATGGCGCCGTCCGTGGTGCTGGCCGAGACGAACGCCGATTGCACTTCCGGCATCTGCGTCAAGACCCAGGCGTTGCCTTCCTGCATGACACGGATCACGGCGCCGCGCTTGATGCGGCGGTTCGGCGCCGCTTTGTCCGAGAGCCAGGCCGCGCCGAAGGTCAGGCCGGGGCCGGTAATGGTGATTTCCTCGCCGGCCGAGGTGACTGCCTGCAGCGATTTGGGCGATGCCTGCAGCACCATGGCGGCGATGATGTCGTCGCTGTCCGGGTGGTCGGCCAGTTCCGTCTCGATCGCGTCATCGGCTTCGGCCTTGGTTTTCGGAATCTCGATATACGCTTCCGGGCCGCGGTAGCCGTGGCGTTTCTCGTAATCCATCACGCCCTTGCGCAAGGCGATGTAGGCGGCGTCCTGGTCGGCCTTGGTGATGGTGGTGTAGACGTTCAGGCCGCGCGTGTACGTGTCCTCCTTGAATTGCTCGTAGACCAGCTGGCGCGCCATTTCCGACACGTATTCCGCGTGCACGCCGAAGGCGCTGCTGTCGGTTTTCACTTTCAGCTCTTCATTCTTGGCTTCCGTGTATTGCTCTGGCGTGATGTAGCCCAGCTGCGCCATGCGCTGCAGGATGTATTGCTGGCGCATGCGCGCGCGTTTCGGATTGACGACGGGATTGTAGGCCGACGGCGCCTTCGGCAAGCCAGCCAGCATGGCCGCTTCGGCCACGGTCAGGTCCTGGATGTTCTTGCCGAAATAGATTTGCGCGGCCGAGGCGAAGCCGTAGGCGCGCTGTCCCAGATAAATCTGGTTCATATACACTTCGAGGATCTGGTCCTTGCTGAGATTCTTTTCGATCTTCCAGGCCAGCAAGACTTCATACGCCTTGCGTTTCAAGGTCTGTTCGCTGGACAGGAAGAAATTGCGCGCCACCTGCTGCGTGATGGTCGAGGCGCCTTGCTTGGCGCCGCCCGTCAGGTTGTGCAGGGCCGCGCGCGTGATGCCCAGGTAATCGACGCCGCCATGTTCATAGAAGCGGTCATCTTCGATGGCCAGCACGGCTTTCTTCATGACATCGGGAATATCCTTGATGTGCACCATGTTGCGGCGCTCTTCGCCGAACTCGCCGATCAGCACGCTGTCGGACGTGAACACGCGCAGCGGCATCTTGGGCTTGTAATCGGTCAAGGTATCGAGCGCCGGCAGGTTCGGATAGGCCATGGCCAGGCCAAAGACCACCAGCAAGACGCCGACGATGCCCAGGCCCAGCAGCGATGCCAGGGCCATCAGCAGGAAACGTTTGGGTTTGCTGCCCTTGGTGGGCGGCTTCGAGCCAGCGGGGCCAGCGGATTTTGAAGATGTCATGCGTCGTATGTCTTTCGGTTAATTATGCCGGCCAATTATAAGCGAGCTTGCCGGGGTGGCAGCGCGCCGTGGCGCTTGCCTGGGGGACAGTCGAAACTTGCCGATACTCTATATAAGCGTGTATTGGCTCGCTGGCAACCAGGATTTGGTAACAATTATTCTGCGCCAGATCACGGCCCGGCCAGATAGGCGCCGCGCGCAGCAGACGCCGGCGTGAAATCCATTTACAAGCCAGCGCTGCCGGGACTAGGCTTTCGGATGGCAGGAATCCCTCCCACGCTGACGTTTCTCCATGAAAAACATATCCATCAGCAATTTTCTTGGCATCGGCTTGCTGGGCGTCGACATCGCGGACGATGCCGTGCGCGTGGTCGAGTTGCGGCGCCGGCGTGGAAAACTGTCGTGCCGGCATTGCGGCGCCGCCGCGCTGGCGCCCGGCGTGCTACTGGAGGGCAATGTCGAGGACATGCAGGGCCTGGCCGATGCCCTGCGCCAGGCTCATCGCGACAGTGGCAGCACCTGCACGCGGGTGGCGCTGGCCATGCCGGCCACGGCCCTAATCACGCATGCGATCCGCTTGCCCGCCGGATTGCCGGAAGAGCAGCTGGAAATCCTCGTGGAACTGGAAGCGGGGCAATACATGCCGTTCGCGCTGGAAGACGCCAGCCTGGATTTTTTCATTCTCGGCCCCGCGCCGCCGCTGCCCGGCACGACAGGCAAGGAAGTCGACGTGCTGCTGGTGGCGGCGCGGCGGGCCAGCGTGCAGCGCCGTCTCGATGCGACCAGGGCGGCGGGCTTGCTGGCCGTCGTCATGGATAGCGAGGCGCTGGCCTTGCAGGCGGCGCTCGCCCAAGGTGGCTGGCAAGCCTTGCCCGACGGTGGCGTGGCCTACCAGCTGGCCTGGGGCCTGGCCTTGCACCGGTACGCCCGATGACGGGCCGGGCGCCCATGCAGCGCATCAACTTGTTGCCGTATCGCCCCGCGGCACGGCGCAGGCGCATTCAGCTGCTGCTGTGGCAACTGGCGGGCGGGGCGCTGCTGGGATTGCTGCTGGCGTTGGCGGCAGGCGCCTGGCTGCGCCAGCAGCTCGACGCGCAACTGGGCCGCCAGGAGAGCTGGCGCAGTGCCATGCAACAAGTCGATGCCATGCTTGTCGCTGGCCGGCGGGTGCAGGGTGAGACGGCGGCGCTGCTGCTGCGCCAGCAAGCCATTGCCAGTTTGCAAGAGCAACGCAATGCCTGGGTGCGCATGCTGGACGCGCTGGCCCGGGCGATGCCGGCCGGCGTTTCCTTGCACAGTGTGCGCCAGGAAACAGCGATGGTGCGCTTGCAGGGGCAGGCTGCATCGCAGGACAAGGTCGCGGCATTGCTGCTGGCGCTCGGGCAGGCGGCGCCTTGGTCCCGTCCGGAAGTGTTGGAAGTGCGCGGCGCGGCCAATGGCGCCGTGGAATGGACGATACGGCTGGCTTTGGCACCCGATGGACAATCTTAGTGGTGGAGGTTGATCATGCTGAGCTTGAAGACCGCGTCGCTGTGGCCGCTACCCGCGCGCCTCGCTTGCGCCACCCTGGCCGCTACGCTGGTGGCCGCGCTGCTGCACGCCGTGTGGCTGGCTGGGCTGATGACTGCCGTGCAGGTGGCGCAAAGTGAGGAGGCCCGCTTGCGCGCCACTTATCTGTCGGCGCGGGCCAGGGCGCAGCAGTTGCCGCAATGGCGCGCGCAGCAGCGCCAGGCCGGCGCCGAACTGGCCCTGCTGGAGCAGCAATTACCCGATCAGCAGGCGATGGCGCAGCTGTTGACGCAGATTAACGCCGCAGGCCAGTCGCGCGGCTTGCAATTTTCCCTGTTCAAGCCCGGTGCGTCCCAGCCGCAAGCGCCGTATGTCGCCTTGCCGATCGCCATACAGTTGCGTGGCGGCTACCACGCCATGGGCGCGCTGCTGGCGGATTTGGCGGGCCTGCCGCGCCTCGTCACGGTGCACGAACTGGCCTTGAACCTCGGCAAGGATCGCTTGCTGACCCTCGATGCCGTGCTGCACGCGTATCGCTTGCCTGAAGCGGGGGAGCGGGCGGCGCAAGCGGCATTGTCTCCAAAGACCAGCGCGCCCGCAGTGACACCAACTTGGCGCCCGCTTGCCGCCGTCGCGCCGTATCCCTACGCGGCGGCGGCCCTGTCCGATCCTTTCAATGCATTGCCGCCAGCGCCCGAGTCCGGTCAGCGTGGCGGCGTGGCGGGGCCTGATCCGCGCCGTGTGCGCGAAGCGCTGGAAAGCGTGGCCTTGCCGGCCATCAGCATGGTCGGCAGCGTGCAGCAGGACGGCCGCCTGAGCGCGCTGCTGCTGGCGGGCCAGCGTGTGTACCGGGTGGCAGTGGGCCAGTACCTGGGGCAAGATCACGGCGTGGTGACGGACATCAGTGAACGGGCGCTGCAGTACCGTGAATTGCTGCGCGAGGCGGATGGCCCCTGGCGCGAGCGGCGCGGCAGCCTGGCTTTGCAGGTGGCGGGGGCGGGGCCGAAGGCCAGCTTGCCCGAGGCGGCGCCGTGAGGCCGCGCCGCATGTTCTGGGCCGCCATGCTGTGTCTGCATGCCAGCAGTCTGGCCCAGGATGCCGTGGTGAACGTATCGGCGCCGCGTCTGTATGCGGGCGACAAAATCTCCGTTGATTTCCAGAACGTGGGCGTGCGCGCGGCCCTGCACATCCTGGCTGATGCGTCCGGCCAAAATATTGTCGCCAGCGACAGCGTGGCGGGCAACGTGACCCTGCGCCTGCGCGACTTGCCGTGGGACCAGGCGCTCGACGTGCTGTTGCTGGCCAAGGGCCTGGAGATGCGGCGCAATGGCAGCGTGCTGTGGATCGCGCCGCGCGAGGAAATGCTGGCGCGCGAAAAACTGGAGCTCGAAGCGCGCGCGCAGATCGCCGAACTGGAACCCTTGCAATCAGCCATCTTCCAGCTCAATTACCAGAAGGCCGAAGCGTTCCGCAGCGTGTTCGGCCTGGATGCGGGGGAAGGGCGCAGCCGCTTGCTGTCGCGCCGTGGCAGCGTGCTGATCGAGCCGCGCACGAACCAGCTGTTCGTCACCGACGTACCGGTGCGCCTGGAGCAGATCCGTCAATTGATCGCGAAGACGGATATTGCTACGCGGCAAGTGATGATCGAGGCGCGCATCGTCGAGGCGAACGACAGTTTCAGCCGCAACCTGGGTGCGCGCCTGGGTTTTACGGACCAGCGCCTGGCGGCGAGCCAGTTGCCCGGTTTTTCCCTGGGCGGCGGCGGGCGCCGCGCGGCCATCGGCGGCAGCTACCAGGGCGTGGGCGAGGCGACGGGGCAAACGGTGGCCGGCAGCGGCGCTTTCGTGCCGAACTCGCAATTCGTCAACTTGCCCGCCGCCAGCATCAATGGCTTGCAGCCGGCCAGCTTCGCCCTGAGCCTGTTTTCGGCGGCCGCCAACCGTTTTCTGAACCTGGAACTGTCCGCGCTGGAAGCGGACGGCCGGGGCAAGATCATTTCCAGTCCCCGCGTGGTGACGGCCGACAAGGTGCTGGCGCTGATCGAGCAGGGCATCGAGCTGCCGTACCAGGTGGCCACCAGCAGCGGCGCCACGTCGATCACCTTTCGCAAGGCGAACCTGCGCCTGGAAGTGACGCCGCAGATCACGCCGGACGGCAACGTGGTGCTGGAAGTGGACGTCAACAAGGACAGCGTGGGCCAGGAAACGCGTTCCGGCTTTGCCATCGACACCAAGCACGTGCGCACGCAAGTGATGGTGGAAGACGGCGGCACGGTGGTGCTGGGCGGCATTTATCAGCAATCCGAGCGGGGCACGGACAGCAAGGTGCCGCTGCTGGGTGACATCCCCGTGCTCGGTGTTTTTTTCCGCAGCACGGGCCGCAGTCAAGAAAAAACGGAACTGATGGTGTTTATTACGCCGAAAATAGTGGCAGATCGGCCAGCAACACGTTAATGTCACATCTTTACGTTTAAGTAACAATGCAAACGAAAGCGGACTGATGGCGACTATGCGGAATGTATCTTTGAGCAATATTTATTGGAGTCGGGTAGCGAATTGGCTGGTCTTGCTGGCGCTGGGCGCCTTGCTGGCCGCGTGCGGCGGCGGTGGCGGCGATCCGACCATCGATGGCGGCGGCAGTGGTGGCAATGGTGGCACGTCGGCAGGCGTTCCAGCGACGGTCAGCGTCAGCTTGCTTAATGCGAATGGACAGGCCAGCAATACCATCAGCAGCAGTGTGTCGCTGACGGCCAGTGCGGTGGTGCTCGACAAGAATGGTGCCGGAGTCTCAAATGCATTGGTCACCTTTGCGGCAGACAATGCGCTGGTCCTGTTTACGCCGGATATCGGTACTGCACTGACGGATGGCAAGGGTGTGGCCAGTGTCACTATGCGTCCGACTGGCATTGCCGCGAGCGGCGCTGGAACGCTGACGGTCGCTGCCGTCAAAGATGGCGTGACGGTCAGCGGCAGCACGAACTTTGTTGTTGGTGCTACCAGCGTCGTGTTCGGCGAATTGACGTTGTCGCCGGCATCGATCAGTGCTTATGGCACCTCACAAGTCTCGATAGATGTCCTGTCCGGTGGCGTGAAATACACGAACCAGAGCATCGCGGTCAATTTCAGTTCGACTTGCGTGACCGCAGGCAAGGCGACGCTTGCCAGCGTGGTGCAGACAGTCAACGGCAATGCCAGTGTCGGATACCGCGATCAGGGCTGCGGCATGAAAGATACGATTACGGCATCGGCCAGCGGCATTGCCGGCAGCCGCAGCGCCGCCTTGACGGTTGAAGCGCCCAAGGCCGCGTCGATCCAGTTCTATGCCGCCGATCCTGTCGATAAATCCATCGTCATCCAGGGCGAAGGCGGCTTGTTGCGCAAGGAAACCGCCACCTTGAAATTCCGCGTCTTCGATATTTCGGGCAATCCGCTGGCGGGACGCGAGGTGGTCTTCGAGAAAGCGGATACGGCCGCCAACGTAACATTGAATCTGGCCACAGGGATCACCGATGTCAATGGTGAAGTGACCACCACTGTTAATTCCCGCAACACGCCGTTGTCCTTCCGTATCAAGGCGACGCTGAAAGGACAGGATATTTCGACCTTGTCCGATTCCATCGTCGTCACCACGGGCGTGCCTGTCCAGCGGGCCTTTTCACTGTCGATGAGCGATAGCAATCTGGAAGGCTTGACGCTCGATACCAACGGCAACGTGCCATCGGCATCGGTCATGGTGGCGATCGGGGACAAGTTTGGCAACCCGGTTGCCGATGGCACGCCAGTGGTCTTCCAGAGCAATGTGGGTGTCGTGGGCAGTTCCAGCAAGGGCGGCTGCAACACCCAGAATGGCGCGTGCTCCGTCGATTTCCGCGCGCAGGATCCGCGCACGCCGATACCGAATCTGCCGGCCACCGTGTGCAACGGCCCCCTGGGCAGCAGCGACTTTACGCGTGCCGGCGTGGGAACGATTTGCGCCAGCACCAGCGATGGCAGCGCCACGCCCATCTTTGACCGCATCGGTTTCTACATGAGCGGTAGCGTGCCAGGCAAAGTTTTCCTGAATGGCGGCACGGAGCTGACCCAGGGAATGAATGTGAATGACCTGGGTTCGGTGGGCAGGACCGCGTCGAAAGTCTTTACCCTGCAGATTAACGATATCAATGGTAATCCGATGCCTAGCGGTACGACTATCGAAATTAGCAACATTGTAGGTGCGTCCGCTGGTGGGGTATCGCCTTCCAGTGTACAGAAAATCTTCCCCAATATTGCCACTCAGACCGTGCCCTACCAAGGAACCAGCCATATCGTTACCATCGGCAGTACTGTGGCGCCGACGTGCACGGCACCCAATTTCGCCACTTTCAATATTAATGTAACAACTCCACATTTACGAATGACCAGCTATCCGTTTAAACTGACGTTCACATGCCAATAATGGAGTCACAGGGCGACAGTGGCAAGACAGGGTTGTCGCCTGAGTGAAATGCAAAAAGTGTCCGAAATTTCCAACAGTAATATTTTTCTTGTCGGCCTCATGGGCGCAGGCAAAACCACGATCGGGCGCATCCTGGCCCGCAAGCTGGGCTTGCGCTTTGTCGATTCCGACCACGAAATCGAGGCACGCACGGGCGCGACCATCCCGTGGATCTTTGAAATCGAGGGCGAGGCCAGCTTTCGCCGGCGCGAGGCCGAGGTCATCCGCGACCTGAGCGCCCAGCAAGGTATCGTCATGGCCACGGGCGGCGGGGCCATCCTCAATGCCGACAGCCGCGCCTACCTGAAGGAACGGGGCACGGTCGTGTATCTGCGCGCCAGCGTCAGCAACATCCTGGCGCGCACCAGCCACGACAAGAATCGTCCGCTGCTGCAGACGGCCGACCCGCGCAGGAAGCTCGAAGAGCTGACGGCGCAGCGCGAGCCCCATTACATGGAAGTGGCCGACATTGTCATCGACACGGGCCGTCCTAACGTACAATCGATGGTCCAGACCATCCTGATGCAGCTGGCCAGCCTCGAATGCGAAGCTTCGCCCAACTGCGTCATTCATGCAGAGCCTTCGATGAACGAGCAATCCAAAATGTTGTTGAGCGTAGACCTCGACGAACGCAGTTATCCGATCGCCATCGGTCCCGGCCTCTTGGCTGACGCCGATTCGCTGCTGCGCCATATCAGCGGCCACAAGGTGGCCATCGTCACCAATACCACCGTCGCGCCCCTGTATCTGGGCCGCCTGCAGGCGGCGCTGGCCAGCGATGGCCGCGAAGTGATCTGCATCGTCCTGCCGGACGGCGAAGAGTATAAAAACTGGGCCAGCCTGATGCAGATCTTCGACGCGCTGCTGGCCAATAAATGCGACCGCAAGACCACCCTGGTGGCGCTGGGCGGCGGCGTGATCGGCGACCTGACCGGCTATGCGGCCGCCAGCTACATGCGCGGCATCGGCTTCGTGCAGGTGCCGACCACCCTGCTGGCGCAGGTCGATTCCTCCGTCGGCGGCAAGACGGGCATCAACCACCCGCTGGGCAAAAACATGATCGGCGCCTTCTACCAGCCGCGCGCCGTGATCGCCGACACCTCGACCCTGGAAACCCTGCCGGCGCGCGAGCTGTCAGCCGGCCTGGCTGAAGTGATCAAGCATGGCGCCATCATCGATGCCGCGTTTTTCGACTGGATCGAAGCGAACATGGCCAAGCTGATGGCGCGCGACAAGGGCGCCCTCGCATATGCGATCGCCCGCTCGTGCGAAATCAAGGCCGATGTGGTGCGCCAGGACGAACGCGAAGGCGGCTTGCGCGCCATCCTGAACTTCGGCCACACCTTCGGCCACGCCATCGAGGCGGGCCTGGGCTACGGTCACTGGCTGCACGGCGAAGCCGTCGGCTGCGGCATGGTGATGGCGGCGGACCTGTCGTGCCGCATGGGCTATATCGACCAGGCAGCCGTCGAGCGCGTGCGCAAACTCGTCGCCGCCGCTGGCCTGCCCGTCAAGGCGCCGGACCTCGGTGTCGCGCGTTGGTTGGAACTGATGGAGGTCGACAAGAAGAACGAGGGCGGCGCCATCAAATTCATCCTGTTGAAACCGCTGGGCAGCCCGAGCATCACGTCCGCACCCCATGAACTGGTGCTGGCCACCCTGGCCGCCGGAGTGCAATAACATGCTGCCGGAAGACTTCCTGGCTCCGTATGCGGCCCACTCGGCACAGGGGCAGGGACGTCGCTTTGCCGAGGCGCCGCACGCCTCGCGCAGCCAGTTCCAGCGCGACCGCGACCGCATCATCCATTCCTCGGCCTTCCGCCGTCTCGAATACAAGACCCAGGTATTCCTCAACCACGAGGGAGACCTGTTTCGCACGCGTCTGACGCACAGCCTGGAAGTGGCGCAGGTGGGGCGTTCGATCGCACGCAACCTGCGCCTGAACGAAGACCTGGTGGAAGCCATCGCGCTGGCGCATGACCTGGGCCACACGCCGTTCGGCCACGTGGGCCAGGACGTGCTCAATGAATGCATGCAGGAGCATGGCGGCTTCGAACACAACCTGCAAAGCCTGCGCGTGGTCGACACGCTGGAAGAACACTACGGCGCCTTCGATGGCTTGAACCTGATGTTCGAGACGCGCGAAGGCATCTTGAAACACTGCTCGCTGGCGCATGCGCGCGAACTCGGCCCCGTGGCACAGCGCTTCATCGACCGCACGCAACCGACCCTGGAAGCGCAGCTGACCAACCTGGCCGATGAAATCGCCTACAACAGCCACGATATCGACGACGGCCTGCGTTCCGGCCTGATCACCATCGCCCAGCTGGAAGAGGTGGAATTCTTCGGCCGCCTGTGGCGCGAGGTGCAGC
Organism: Janthinobacterium sp. BJB401; assembly: GCF_013372745.1. Classification (NCBI taxonomy): domain Bacteria; kingdom Pseudomonadati; phylum Pseudomonadota; class Betaproteobacteria; order Burkholderiales; family Oxalobacteraceae; genus Janthinobacterium; species Janthinobacterium sp. BJB401. The sequence continues at coordinate 180,970 of NZ_JABXFH010000002.1, forward strand.
AGGCGTTCCCGGGTCTGTCGGGCCGGCGCGCCATCTACGAAACCCTGCGCCGCCTGATCACGGCACTGGCCGACGATCTGATCGTCACCTCGACGCAGCTCATTGCCGATGCCGCCCCGCGCGACGTCAACGAAGTGCGCGCCAGTGCCCCGCTGATCCGTTTTTCGGACGCCATGCGCAAGGACGCGACGGACCTGAAACGCTTTTTACGGGCGAACCTGTATCGCCACTACCAGGTCAACCGCATGCGCGTAAAGGCGAGCCGCATCGTGCGCGAACTGTACGACAGCTTCATGGCCGAACCTGCCCTGCTGCCGCCCGACTATCAACTCAAGGATGGCGACGTCACGCAACAGGCGCGCAAGATCGCCGACTACATCGCCGGCATGACGGACCGCTACGCGATCCGCGAGCATCGCAGGCTGTATTCGCTCGACGAGCTGTAACGGTCACTGCGGGCACTGACATGCTCGCGTGACGCTGCGTGTCGGGTTACGCCGTGCCGGCTAACCCGACCTACCAATACAGGCGGTCATGGGGAATCCGACAACATTGCTGGCGCGGCGCCTTTACTCCGCATTGTCGATCCTGTCAATTGGCATGATCATCTAGGTCCCCACCCGATCACCCCAATATCCCCGCAGCACCTTCTTTTCTATCATGGCAGCAAGTCAACAAGGGCTTGCCGCCCATAGTCAAGGAGAGTGTCATGATTGAATCGCGCCGCAGTTTCTTGCGCGCCTTGCCAGCCGTAACCATCGGGGCGGCCATCGCGCCGCTGCCCAGCAAGGCCGCAACGAAGGGCGAAGGCGGCCAGCGCTGGGCGATGGTGGTCGATGTGCAGAAATGCATCGGTTGCCAGGCTTGCACGGTCTCTTGCATCATGGAAAACGCCGTGCCGGAAAACAGCTTCCGCACCGTCGTCTCGACCTATGAAGTCAAGGAAGAAAACCGCTGCGGCACCTATATGCTGCCACGGCTGTGCAACCACTGCGCCAATCCCCCCTGCATTCCCGTCTGTCCCGTGGGCGCCACCTTTCAGCGCAAGGATGGCGTCGTCGTCGTCGATGGCGACCGCTGCGTGGGCTGCGCCTACTGCGTGCAGGCGTGCCCGTACGACGCGCGCTTCATCAACCACGAAACGGGCAAGGCCGACAAATGCACGTTCTGCGCGCACCGCGTCGACGAAGGCTTGCTGCCGGCCTGCGTGGAAACCTGCGTGGGCGGCGCGCGCATCTTCGGCGACCTGAATGACACGGAAAGCCTGGTGCACCAGCTGCTCACCGAGAACAAGGTGAAGGTGCTCAAGCCCGAGCAAGGGACCCAGCCCCACGTGTTTTACCTGGGACTGGACACGCGTTTCGCCGGCCACGTCGAAGGCGAAGCGACTCTTTGGCAACCGAGCAAACACGGGAAATAAACCATGGACAGCCACATCACCGAAATTGTCAACGTCACGCGCGAAGCGGCATGGTTGCCGTGGGCGGTGCAGTATTTTTTCCTCATCGGCCTCAGTTACGGCAGCTTCATGCTGACCTTGCCGTACTTCGTTTTCGGCCGCAAGGCGTATGAACGCCTGGGGCGCATCGCGCTGCTGGCGTCCCTCGTCTGCGGCATGACGGCGCCCGTGGCGTTGCTGGCCGACTTGCACGGGCCGGGCCGCTTCTACCACTTCTATATTTACTTCCAGCCGCAATCGTGGATGTCGTGGGGCTCGTTCTTCATTCCTCTGTATCTGGGCTGTCTGATGCTGTACGCGTGGCTGGCGCTGCGCGTGGACTTTTCCACGCGGGGGCAGGGCCAGGATCGCCTGGCCTGGGCCTACCGCCTGCTGGGGCGCGGTGGCGCCGCATCGCGCAAGGCCATCGTCACCGCCGCCGCCTTCACCTTGCTGGCCGCCTTTGTCGTGGGCCTGTACACGGGCATGGAAGTGATGGTGGTGCGTGCCCGCCCCCTGTGGTTCACGCCTTTCCTGCCGGCGCAATTTGCCGCCACGGCATTCGTGGGAGCGGTGGGCCTGGCGCTGTTGTTCAACCGTTTCCTGCCGGGCCGCGAGCAGGCGCTGGAAGTGTCGCTGAACCGCGCGCTGGCCCTGTCGCTGGCGCTGGTGCTGGCGCTGGGCGGCGGCTGGCTGTTCGTCAGTCTCTCCGGTGTGAGCGCCAGCCACAGCATGGCGTTCACCCAGGTGGCCGGCATGCCGCAATGGCAGTTCACGGCCGTCTGGGCCGTGCTGTCGTCCATCGTGCCGATGGCCCTGGCCATCTGGCGCCCGGCCACGAGTGGCCTGGTCAATGGCCTGATCGCGCTGCATAGCGCCTGGATGATGCGCTGGACGATTTTCATCGGCGGCCAGACGATCCCGAAAACGGGCGCCGGCCTGTATGACTACCACCTGCCAATGGGGAACGATGGCTTGATGGGGATTATCGGCACGGCCGGCCTGTGGATCGCGCTGCTGTTGCTGATGCTGGAATTTTTGCCATGGGCCGGACGCATGCTGCGCAACCGTCCCGCCATGGCCACGCACTGAGGAGTCAAAAATGAACGAACGCACAAACAACGACGACCGCAACGACGGCCCTGAAGACGAAAACGAAAAACGCCGCAAGCTGCTGCGCTACGGCGCCATTGGCGGCGGCCTGGCCGCCTTTGCCGCCAGCTTTTCCACCACGGCCGGCCGCATGGTCGACCACGCGCTGGGTAAAGATAAACCCGTGCAGAAACTGCATGGCAACTCCCGGCCGCCCGAGTTTTCCGTCGACACGGCCACGGGCAAGCTGACGGTCAATCCTGACCAGCAGGTCAGCTATACCATGTGCATGGGCTGCACCACGTTTTGCGGCGTGCGCGTGCGCCTGGATAAAAAAAGCGGCAAGGTGCTGCGCGTGGCGGGCAACCCGTACAGCCCCCTGTCGGCCGATCCGGCGCTGCCATATCAAACCTCGATACGCGACAGTTTTGTGTCGCTGTCGCGCTTCCAGGAAAAGGGCTTGAAGGGCCGCTCGACGGCTTGTGGCCGCGGCAACGGCGTGCTGGAACAGATGGAGTCGCCGTTCCGCGTGCTGGCGCCCATGAAGCGTGTGGGACCGCGTGGCGGCGGCCAGTGGGAGCCGATCGCTTTCGATCAACTGGTCAAGGAAGTGACGGAAGGCGGCGACCTGTTTGGCGAGGGCCACGTGCAGGGCTTGCGTGCCTTGCGCGAACTGGAAAAACCGATCGATCCGGCGCAGCCGGAACTGGGCCCGCAAGTCAATCAGGTGGGCCTGATGTGCAGCACCGACGATGGCCGCCTGGCGTTCGGCACGCGCTTTTTCAAGCAGTCGTACGGCAGTCTGAACCTGGTCAACCACGGCTCGTATTGCGGCGGCGCCTACCGCAGCGGCTCGGGCGCCATGTTCGGCGACATGAAGAAAATGCCGCATGCGAAAGTGGACCTCGAAAACACGGAATTCTGTATTTTCGTCGGCACGGCGCCGGGCAATGCGGGCAACCCGTTCAAACGCCAGGGCACCCTGATCGCCAAGGCCCGTTCCGGCAAGCGCGAATTCAGCTATGTCGTCGTCGACCCCGTGCTGACGAATGCGGACAGCCTGGCCGCGGGCGACCGCAGCCGCTGGGTGCCGATCAAACCGGGCACGGACGGCGCGCTGGCCATGGCCATGATCCGCTGGATCATCGAGCACGAACGCTATGACCGCAACTTCCTCGTGCAGCCGAATCTGAAGGTGGCGGAAGCGGCGGGCGAAGCCGCCTGGTGCAATGCCACGCACCTGATCATCAACGAAAAGGGCCACGCGCGCGACGGCCGCTACCTGCGCGCGTCGGACATCGGTGCGGTGGAGCTGGCGGAAGAAGAGCGCTACAAGGATGGCGACGCTTTCTGCGTGATCGACGCCGCCACGCAAGCCATCGTGCCGCACAATGCCGCCAAGGGCGAGGCGCGATTGTTCTTCGACGGCCCGCTGGACGTGCTTGGCGCGCCGCTGCACCTGAAGACGGCCATGACGATGCTGAACGAAGAAGCGCAGCGCCACAGCATGGATGAATACTCAAGCGCCTGCGGCATCGGGCGCGACATCATCGAAGGCCTGGCGCAGGAACTCACCAGCCATGGCAAGCGCGCGGCCGTCAATGCGCACGGCGGCATGATGTCGGGCGCCGGGTTTTATAACGCGTATGCGCTGGTCATGCTCAATACCCTGATCGGCAATTTGAACCGCAAGGGCGGCACCCTCGTCAACGGCGGCAGCTTCAAGGATGCGGGCCCCGGTCCGCGCTACAACCTCGAGAGTTTCGACGGCGAGATCAAGGCGGCCGGCATGCCGATCGGACGCAATGTGCCGTATGAAAAAACCTCGGAATTCAAGCTGAAGAAAGAAGCGGGCAAGGCGTATCCGGCCAGGGCGCCGTGGTATCCGAACGCGCCCGCGCTGGCGACCGAGTGGCTCACCAGCGCCATGAACGGCTATCCGTACACTCTGAAGGCGCTGATCCTGTGGAGCTGCAATCCCGTCTACGGCATCACGGGCTTGCGCGCGCAGATCGGCAAAGAGCTGGCCGATCCGAAAAAGATTCCACTGATCGTCGCCATCGACCCCTTCATCAATGAAAGCTCGGCATTTGCCGACTACCTGCTGCCCGATACCTTGCTGTATGAAAGCTGGGGCTGGGCCGGCGCCTGGGGCGGCATGCCCGTCAAAATGAGCACGGCGCGCTGGCCCGTGGTCGAACCGCGCGTGCAAAAAACGCTGGACGGCCAGACCATCTGCATGGAATCGTTCTTCATCGCGCTGGCAAAAACGATGGCCTTGCCCGGCTTCGGTCCGGACGCCTTGCAAGACACGGATGGCCAGCGCTTCCCCCTGCAGCGCGCGGAAGACTGGTATCTGCGCGGCGGCGCCAACATCGCCTGGCAAGGAAAAACGTCCGTGCCTGACGCCAGCGACGACGACATCGAGCTGTCCGGCGTTGCCCGCATCCGCCCCGAACTGGAGCGCACCCTGAAGCCGGAAGAGTGGCGCAAGGTGGCCTTCATGCTGGCGCGGGGAGGGCGCTACCAGAGCTATGGCGAGATGTTCGGCCTGCGCCTGCCGCCACCCGCGAACCCCAAGGCGCAGGCTGCTCCGGTGCCGGTGATCGACGAGACGCCGTACCCGCAGGACTGGTCCACGCACCGCTATCTGAAGCCGATGATGCTGTACAACGAAGGCCTGGGCGTGAGCAAGAACAGCTTGAGCGGCAAGCGTTTCCCCGGTACGCCCACGTGGAGAGTCGCGGCGTTTGCCGACGGCACGCCCGTACGTAAAACCTATCCGGCCAGTGAATGGCCGTTCGAGTTGATCAGTTTTAAGTCGGCGCTGCAAAACTCGTACAGCATCGGTGCGCGGCGCTTGCGCGGCATCCATCCCGACAACCCGGTCGCCGTGCATCCTGACGATGCGGCGCGCTTGAAGCTGCAAAATGGCGATGAAATTTACCTGGAGACGCCGGGCGGCAAGGCCAGGGCCACGGTGATGCTGCGACACGGCGTGCAGCGCGGCGTGATCGCCATCGAACACGGTTTCGGCCACAAGGAGCACGGCGCGCGCGCCCACCGCATCGGCAAATCGCGCCAGCCCGACGAGCCGGCAATCGGCGCCGGCATCAACCTGAATGACCTGGGGCTGACGGACCCGAGCCGCGGCGACAAGAACGTGTTTGTCGATCCCGTCTCGGGCACGTCGGTGCGGCAGGGACTGCCGGCGCGCATCGTGCGGGTTTAGATTTGTCCACCTGCCATCAGCAGCCGGGCCACCTCGGCTGCTGAGTGCAGGCCCAGTTTTTCCATCGTGTTATGGCGGTGCACCTGCACCGTTTTATCGCTGATGCCCAGTTCGCGGGCGATGACTTTCGAGGCTTTGCCTTCGGCCATCAGCAGCGCCACTTCGCGCTCGCGCGCGGTGAGCCTGGCCAGTGCCGTTTGCGCCGTATTCGCGCTGGCGGCGCTGCGGCTTTCTGCCACGCTGCGGGCCACGGCGCGCGAGACGGCGTCCAGCAATACCTGATCCTTGCACGGCTTTTCCAGAAAATCGCAGGCACCCGCCTTCATCGTTTGCACGGCCATGGCCAGGTCGCCGTGGCCACTGAGGAAAATCACAGGCAGCGAGATCGCATGGCGCGACAACTCCTGCTGCAGCTCCAGCCCGCTCATCAAAGGCATGCGCACGTCGAGCAGCAAGCAGCCAGGCGCCTGACCCTCGTAGCGCTGCAGGAAATCGCGCGCCGACTCGAACGTTTCCACTTTCCAGCCGGCCGAATCGAACAGATAGGCCAGCGAGCGGCGCATGGCGGCGTCGTCGTCGACGACAAAGATGATCGCATCGCTTTCACTCATGGTGTTTCCTCTTGTATTTCCTTGTGCGCTTCCATATGACTATCTTCGGGCAGGCGGAACCAGACCGTCAAGCCCGGCGCATCCGCGTTGGCGTGTGCCGACAGGCTGCCGCCGAACGATTCGATGATGCTTTTGCTGAGCGACATGCCCAGGCCCAGGCCTTCGGCCTTGGTGGTGAAAAATGGTTCGAACAATCGCGCCATCTGCGCCGCATCGAGGCCGCAGCCGGCGTCGCGCACGGCCACCGTGCAGGCGCCGTTTTCACGGTGCAGCAGCACGCCGATGGGATGTGCGGGATTGTCGCTTTCCACCTGCGCGTCGAGCGCATTTTTCAATAAATTGAGCAGCACCTGCTGCACTTGCTGCGGGTCGGCCAGCACGCGCGGCGCAAGCCTGGCGCTGTCGTGGCGCCAGTCTATCCTTGCCTGTGGATGGGCCGCGCGGAACAGCGATACTGCTTGCTCCACGGCGTCGGCCAGGGCGAAGGCCGTGCTGTGCGCGGGACGTTTTTGCGCCATCGCGCGGATGTGGCGGATGATGGCGCCCGCGCGCTCGCTTTGCGTGGCGATTTCCTGCGCGCCGTCGAGCAGCGGCGCCGCGTCGAGGCGGCCCGCCGTGATGCGGCGCGCCATGCCGCGCGCGAAATTGCCGATGGCCGCCAGCGGCTGGTTCAATTCGTGCGCGATGGCGCTGGCCATCTCGCCCAAAATCGCCAGGCGCGCCGTGTGGTCGAGCGTGGCCTGGCGCTGGCGCGCCTGCTCTTCCAGCGCGCGCTGCTGGTGCTGGGCCGCGCGCAATTGCTCCGTGCGCCGGCTGACCAGGTATTCCACGCGCACCGTGTGCACGGCCCAGGCCACGAGCAGGGCCAGCACCAGCAGCATCCAGCCCCAGTAGCGGCGCAGCGCCGTCTCGAACGTCAGCTTGTCCAGATAGGCGTAGGGACCGATGTGCAAGTCGCGGAACAGTTCATCGACGATCTGGTAATCGCTGGGCACCGTCCAGCTGTAGCCTTCTTCGGTGCGCGGCATGGCCAGCAGGGCCTGCGCCACTTTTTTTGCCAGCGCGGGCGGCGTCTGGCGCAGGGCCACGAAGGGCCAGTCCGGATACAGCCGCGACGAGCTGGCGCAGCGAAAGCCGGGTATCGGGCGCGTGGTGATCACGCGCAGTTCCTCGGCCAGCACTTCACCGCGCGCCACCATCTGTTCCAGCAAACAGGTGCGCACGATGCCCGCATCCATGTGCCCGGACCTGACGGCGTCGATGATCTGCTGCGAGGGAAAACCGCTGTAGCGCAGGCTGGCAAAATCGTGCGCGGGATCGATGCCCGCTTCGCGCAGTTCGCGCGCGGCGATCTGGTAGCCGCCAAAGGCGTCGGGCGCCACGGCCATCACATTCTTGCCCGCCAGGTCGGCCAGGTCATGCAGCGGCGACGCGCTGCGCACGACGATGGCCGAGCCGATGGCCTGGCGCGGCGAGTCCGTCCATGGCGATTCCAGGGTGGCGATGCGGCTGGCGCCGTCGCTGTGTTCCAGCGCCACGTAATGGCCGCTGCTGGTGATGGCAAAGGCGATCGCTTGCGACTGCACGGCGCGCGTCAGGCCCGCCTGGTCATAGTCGGCCAGGATGAAACGGATGCCGGGAATGCTGGCTTGCAGGTGGCGCGTCACATACGACCAGTCCTGCTGCACGGCGTCGCCGCCCTTGTAGGCCAGCACGCCTATTCTCACCTCTGGCACCTCCGGTAGCGCCGTGTCGGCATGCACTGGCGCGAGCAGGAGGGCCAGCGCCAGTAGGACAAGCCTGCGCACTAAAACATGCTGCGCTGCGCCGAACGCGCATCGCCGAACAGCTCCAGCAGCAGTTTTTTGATGGGGGCCGGCAGCGGCGCGTCCGCGATTTTCGCGCCGTCGTACCAGACGTGCATCGCTTCCCCGGCCAGCGCCAGGCGGCGCGCCAGGGTGATGCGGCAGGGCACGATGTGCAGCTTGTAGTGCGTGAAGACGTGCACGATGGGCAGCAGCCGTTCCTGTGTTTCAATCTCGCCAAATGGCGCCACGGCGCGCGCCAGCGCATCCTGGTCGATGTCGCGCGGAGAGTCTGCATCGGCCAGTACGTGGCCATCGAGTTCGGGCAGGGACAGCAAGCCGCCCCAGATGCCGGAACCGGGGCGCTGCTCCAGCAGCACCTGGCCGTCGTCGATGACGACCAGCATCACGGCGTGTTTTTCCGGGCTGGTTTTCTTCGGCTTGCGCACAGGTAAGTCTTTAACCCGATGGGTGGCGTAGGCCACGCAGCGCGGCTGCAAGGGGCAGCGGCCGCAATCGGGGCTGCTGCGCGTGCACAGGGTGGCGCCGAAGTCCATCAGGCCCTGTGTGTAGGCTTCGATGCCGGTCTCAGGCAGCAGCGCTTCGGCGCGGCGCCACATGGCTTCCTCGACCCGTTTTTCGCCCGGATAGGCATCGATGCCGAAGGTGCGCGCGAACACGCGCTTGACGTTGCCATCCATGATGGCCGCGCGCGTGCCGCTGGAAAACGCGGTGATGGCGGCCGCCGTCGAGCGGCCGATGCCGGGCAGGTCGGCCAGCAGGGCCGGGTCGCTGGGGAACACGCCATCGTATTCGGCCACCACGCGCTGCGCGCACTTGTGCAGATTGCGCGCCCGCGTGTAGTAGCCCAGGCCGCTCCATTGCGCCATCACGTCTTCGACGGGCGCGCTAGCGAGGTCGCGCAGGGTGGGGAAGCGTTCGAGGAAGCGCGCGTAGTAGCCGAGTACGGCGGTCACCTGCGTTTGCTGCAGCATGATTTCGGACAGCCAGATCAGGTAAGCGTCGCGCGTGTTTTGCCAGGGCAGCGCGTGGCGTCCATGCTGCTTTTGCCAGGCGATGACGGTGGCGGAAAAAGTCGGGTCGACGTAATTTTCAAAAGACGCTGTGCCCGTGGCGGGCGAGAGCGGATGCAGCAAACGTTTCATGCAGAGTTTCCAGTGTTTTTTTGTTAGGTCGCGCTGGCGGCGCGCAAGGCGGCCAGCAATTGCGCCAGCTGCGCCTTGTCGCGTTCGAGCGCCGCCAGGCTGGCTTCGAAGCCGGCGATTTTCTGTTCCAGGCTGCCCGTGGCGTCGTGGATGCGCTGGATCGAGGCAAAGCGCAGTTTCAGCTGCTCCTTGTACTCGACGATCTGCGCTTCGAGCGGCGCCATGATGACTTTCAGCCAGGCGCTGGCGTCGTCATTGGCGTTGGTGAAACTGCGGCGCACGCGCGAGGCGATGGTGTCGAAGAATTTTTCCATCAGCACGACGCGGCTGGTGGTGAGCAGGGTCGCCGTACCGAACTGCTTATGGTAGACGGCTTCGATATCGGCGATCTCCTGGCGGTAGCGGGCCAGCGAAAACGGCATCGGCAAGGCCAACGCCAGGCCATGCTCGGAGGCGAATTTTCGGTACATCACGTTCATCATTTCCGTGATCTCGGCCGTCTTGCCTTCCGAGCGGTCCAGGTTGCTGGCGATGCGCTCGAAATACTGGCGCACGGCTTCGCGCAGGCCCGTGAAAAAGCGGCTGCGCTGCATGGCGGCGCGCACGCCGTCGATATCGTCGCGCACGATGTCCATGCCCAGGCTTGTGTACAGCTCCGTCGACAGGCGGGTAAACACGGCGCGCGTGGCCTGCAGTTTGAACAGGCTGCTGTCGAATTCCTTCTTCTCGATATCGATGCGCCGCATCATGTGCGCGATCACGCTCTGGTTCTTGCCGCGCAGGCTGTGCAGCTCGTGCAGCTGCTCGGCGATGCCGCGCGCGCGGGCCGCTGCCTGCACCTGCTGCGCCGCTTCGATGGCGTCCAGGTCGAACGCCAGCTGGCGCCGGATGATGTCCTTGCGCGCGGGGATCAGCTCCTCGAACAGGGCCGTCTCCAGCGCCTGCAAGCGGCTCTTTTCCAGCAGCGCCGCATCGTGGTTGATCTTGCCCACCAGGGCCTTTTGCGCCGAGACGGGAAACACCTGGCTCGCGTCCAGCGTCAACAGATGCGCCACGCTGGCTTGCTGGCGTTCGATCGCCTGCGCCACCTCGGCATCGCCGCGCAATTCGTCCCACATGCTGTCGATCTTGTTGAGCACCACCAGGCGCCCGGCGCCGGCGCCGATATGGTTGCGCCATACCTCGATGTCGCTGCGTGTGACGCCCGTGTCGGCCGCCAGAATGAACAGCACCGCGTGCGCATTCGGGATCAGGTTCAGTGTCAGTTCCGGTTCCGTGCCGATGGCGTTCAGGCCTGGCGTGTCGAGGATGACGAGGCCCTGTTTCAGCAGCGGATGGGGGAAGTTGATGATGGCGTGGCGCCACATGGAGATTTCCACCTGGCCGTGCTCGTCGAGCATGGCGGGGGCATCCGCATCGTCGGCGTCGTACAGGCCGTAGCGGGCCGCTTCTTCCACGCTGACTTTTTTCGTCAGGCTGACCTGGCGGATGGCGTCCTGCATGTCGTCGCCCGCCTCGATGTTCAGGGGCAGGACGGTCCAGGCGGCGGGCAGGTCGCGGTAGTCGCTGGTCGACAGGTTTTGCGCGCGCGTCTCGATGGGCAGCAGCCGGATCGATGGCGGCCAGGCCGCGTCGTACAGCAGCTCGGTGGGACACATGGTGGTGCGGCCCGCGCCCGAAGGCAGGATGCGCTGGCCGTAGCCGGCAAAGAAGATGGCGTTGATCAGCTCGGATTTGCCGCGCGAGAATTCCGCCACGAAGGCGACGGATAAACGGTCGTCGAGCAGGCGGGAACCACAGCGCGCCAGGCGCAGCGCGGAGGCGCCGTCGACCAGGCCCGCCGCGCTGGCGGCTTGCCGGTATGCCTGCAAGGCGGCCTGCACGTCCTGCCGCCATGCGCTGTATTGTTCCAGGTCTCTGACCATCTGCTCCCCTTTATTTTTGACAGTTCACGCAGTAAAACGTGGAACGCTGTCCCTGCACGATCTGGCGGATAGGCGCGCCGCAGACGCGGCAGGGCTTGCCCGCGCGGTTGTACGTGAAATACGTTTGCTGGAAGTAGCCGGACTGGCCGTTCACGCCGATAAAGTCGCGCAGGGTGCTGCCGCCTTGCACGATGGCTTCGGCCAGCACGTCGCGGATCGCTTGCGCCAGTTTCTCATAGCGGGCCAGGCCGATGCGCCGGGCCGGTGTCTTCGGGTTGATCCCCGCGCGGAACAGGCTTTCGGAACAATAGATATTGCCCACGCCGACGACGATGTCGCCCGCCATCAGCACCTGCTTGATGTTGGTGCCCTTGTTGCGCGTTTTTTCGAACAGCAACTGGCCCGTGAAGCCGCCTTCCAGCGGTTCCGTGCCGAGTCCCCGCAGCAGCGCGTGGCCGTCCAGCGGTCCGTCGGCCTCGTCGTGCCACAGCACGGCGCCGAAGCGGCGCGGGTCCGTCATGCGCAGCACCTGGCTGCCCCCCTGCGCGTCTTCCACGACGAGGTCGAAATGGTCGTGTTTTTGCGCCTCCGTCCCCGGCGGCAGCACGCGCAAATGACCGGACATGCCCAGGTGGATGATCAGGGTGCCGTGGCGAAAGTGGATCAGCAGGTATTTGCCGCGCCGCCCCGTCAGGCCGATGGTTTGCCCGGACAATTGGTCGCCCAGGGCAGGGGGGAAGGGCCAGCGCAGGCCGTCGCGGCGCAGCACGACGGAGCGCACGGCGCGCCCTTCAAGGTGGGGCGCGACACCGCGCCGTGTGACTTCGACTTCTGGCAATTCTGGCATAGGGCTCGAATAGTGGAAAACCGGGTAAAAAACAGGCGGGTTGCCGGCCGATGGCTGGCCCGGACACGCTGCGCCGCCACGACATATATATTTCGTTACATACGTGAAGTACGCGATAGCCGCGTTGGGCGTAGAATCAAACTTTGCCGTTTAGCCAGGATCCGCCTTTGAAAAACGCTTTCGCCATTGTAACCTTGTCCGCCCTGATGGCCACGCATGCCATGGCACAGACGCCTGTCGCCCCTGCCGAGGCTGCGGCCGGCCCCACTGCGGCCGCGCCCGCCGCGCCGCAGGAGCCGGACACCTCCAAGGAGGGGGCCGGCGGCGACGGCTTGCCGAAGGTCGAATTGAGCAGCGACTTGCTGTACAAGCTGACCAAGGCTGAGATGGAATTCAAGAGCGGCCAGTGGCAAGGGCCGTACGTGACGATGATGGTGGCGGCGCAGCAGACGCGCGATCCTCGCCTGGCGCGCCGCGCGTCCGAAATGGCGCTGGCCGCCAAGCAGGGCAGCGAAGCGCTGGCGGCCATCCGCCTGTGGCGCGAGCTGGCGCCCGAATCGGATGAGGCGACCCAGTTCTTCCTCGGCTTCGTCGTGTTGACGGACAAGATCGAGGAAGCGGAGCCGATTTTTGCCGAGCGCCTGGCCAATGCGCCAGGGGGCGCGCGCGGCGTGGCCCTGTTCCAGATGCAGCAGATCCTGTCGCGCTCGAATGACAAGCTGTTTGCGTATGCCATGCTTACGCGCCTGGTGCAGCCCTACCTGGACATGTTCGAAGCGCACCTGGTGCTGGCGCAAGGCGCCCTGTCGCTTGGCGAGCGTGAGCGCGCCATCCGTGAAGCGAACAAGGCGCTGGCCATCAAGCCGAATTCCGAACTGGCCGTGCTGACCCTGGCGCAGGTGACGGGCGAACCGGAGGCGGCAAACAAGGTGCTGGCCGCCTTTTTGCAAAAGAATCCGGACGCCGTCGAAGTGCGCGGCGCGTATGCGCGCCTGCTGGTCGAGCAAAAACAGCTGGAGCCGGCGCGCGACCAGTTCCTGCTGCTGCTGAAAAGCCAGCCCGATAATCTGGGCGGCCTGTATGCGCTCGGCATCGTGGCGCTGCAGCTGGAAGACACCAAGGGCGCGGAGCAGTACTTCAAGCGCTTCCTCGCCGTGCTCGACAAATCTCCTGGCGACGCGCGCGATCCGTTCAAGGCCCTGATGATACTGTCGCAGATCGCCGAGACGCGCGGCGATACGGCCGGCGCCATCGCCTGGCTGGACAAGGTCGACAACAGCGCATCAAGCGGTTATGTCGAGGCGCGCTTGCGCCGCGCCCAGCTGATCGCCCGTGGCGGCAATCTCGATGCGGCGCGCAAGGCGCTGACGGAAATCGAAACGGACGATCCTGCAAGCCAGGCGCAGGTGCTGCTGGTCGACGCGCAATTCCTGCGCGACGCCGGCTACGTGCAAAGCGCGTACACGGTGCTGGAAAATGCCTTGCTGCGCTTCCCCGATAATCCGGAACTGCTGTACGACTACGCCTTGCTGGCCGAGCGCCTGGATAAGCTCGAGCTGATGGAAGCGAGCCTGCGCCGCGTGATGGCGCTGGCGCCCGACAATCAGCATGCCTACAACGCCCTCGGCTACTCGCTGGCGGAACGGGGCATCCGTCTGCCCGAAGCCCATGCACTGATCGAAAAAGCCTTGCAGATGGCGCCGGGCGACCCCTTCATCATGGACAGCATGGGTTGGGTGCAGTTCCGCATGGGCAACCTGGCCGCCGCGGAAAACGCGCTGCGCCGCGCGTATGCCGTGCGCAGCGATCCGGAAATCGCCGTCCACCTGGGCGAAGTCTTGTGGCAAAAGGGCGACAAGGCCGAAGCGCAAAAGCTGTGGCGCGAAGCGCAAGGCAAGGACCCGAAAAACGACGCGCTGAAAAGTACCCTGGCGCGCTTGAATGTCAGTTTGTGATTATTGAACCCAAGGACAAATGCTGGGGTCAGACCCTGCAGGGGGAATGCGTTCCAATGGAACGCATTCCGATCCCGCAGGGACTGACCCCGGATTTTGCACTTGGGGTGGACTCAAAAAATTTCCCATGCCAAAAAACCTCTTTGCTCTCACCGCTCTTTGCCTGTCCCTCTCGGCCTGCTCAACCCTGCCATCTCCCTTCTCGTCCGGCGCCGCGCCCTCCGGTAAAGCCGTCGCTGCTTACCGCGACCAAGTCGAGCTGACGGGCCGCCTGAACGTCGTGTACCAGAAAGATGACAAGCCGGAATCGGCCACCGTCAATTTCAACTGGCAGCAGACGGCGCAGCGCACGGATGTGACCTTGTATTCGCCCGTCGGCAGCACCCTGGCGACGATCGCCGTCACGCCGCAGCAAGCCGTGTTGACGCAAAGCGGCAAGGCGCCGCGCAGCGCGCCCGATGTCGATACCCTGAGCGCGCAGATGCTGGGCTGGTCCTTGCCCGTGTCGGGCTTGCGCGACTGGCTGCAGGGCTATGCCGTGGGCGCCGATGGCAAGCGTTTCGTCGCTTCGCCGGCCAACGACAGCGTGACGACCAAAGACGGCTGGCGCCTGCGCTATGTGTCGTGGCAAGAAGTAGGGCAAAATGCGTCTGACAGTACACCGGGCGCCTTGCCCCAACCGCGGCGTATCGATGCCGAACGCAATGCCAGCGCGCAGGCCGATGCCGTGTCGCTGCGCATCGTGCTCGATCCCGCCCCATCCGCTCAAGCACAATGACGTTGACTACCCTGAATAACTGCCCGGCGCCGGCCAAACTGAATTTATTTCTGCACGTCAACGGCCGCCGCGCCGATGGCTACCATCTGCTGCAGACGGTGTTCCAGCTGCTCGACCATGGCGACACCCTGCACTTCACGCTGCGCGACGACACGGCGATCCACCGCGTGACGGAACTGGCCGGCGTGCCGCAAGAGCAGGACCTGATCATCCGCGCCGCGACACTGCTGCAGGCCGAAGTGTTGCGCCGCACGGGCGCCTTGCCGCGCGGCGTCGATATCGCCATTGACAAGGTACTGCCCATGGGCGGCGGCCTCGGTGGCGGTTCGTCCGACGCGGCCACGGCCCTGATGGCCTTGAACCGCCTGTGGCAGGCGGGTTTGACGCGCGAGGAATTGATGGCGCTGGGCTTGCCGCTGGGCGCCGACATCCCGTTTTTCATCTTTGGCGAAAACGCCTTTGCCGAAGGCGTGGGCGAAGCCCTGCAGCCCGTCGCCACGCCGGAATGCTGGTACGTCGTGATCGAGCCGGGCGTGCAAGTGCCGACCGCCGCAATTTTTTGCGCGGAAGGCTTGACGAGAAATACCGAACCCGTCACAATAGCGGACTTTTCCAGGTACCTCGCAGAAGGAAGCGATGCGGGTGGGTTTGGTAAGAATGATTTACAGCAAGTGGCATGCAGTCTTTTCAAGCCGGTAGCAGATGCGGTAGAATGGCTGGGTGCTTACGGTGAGGCCAGGATGACTGGTTCCGGTGCTTGTGTGTTTAGTGCGTTTGATAGTCAGGAAGAAGCGGATGCGGTGCTCAGCAATGTGCCACCAGTCTGGATCGCCTGGAAGGCAAAAGCGCTGAATCGCCACCCGATACTCACGATGTTGTAGAGAGCAAAAAAAGATTTTGCTTAGCGTCAAATAGTCGGTATAATACCGGCCAACATGACGGCAAGCAGTCAGTAACGTAGGGGAATCGCCAAGCTGGTTAAGGCACTGGATTTTGATTCCAGCATGCGAAGGTTCGAATCCTTCTTCCCCTGCCACCGTTTCACCGTAGTCTGTCGATGCGAAGTTAGCGTCCAGTACGGGAAAAAGCAGATATGTCGCCACGCGGCATATTCTAAACAATGACTGACCGGGCCTATGCCCGGTTAGTGCTTTTCAAGACTTCTATATCACCTCTTGGGACTCCCATGGCTTACGAAAACCTGATGGTTTTTACCGGCAACGCGAATCCAGCGTTGGCAGAGGGGGTCGCAAAAAACCTCGGCATCCCTCTCGGTAAAGCAAACGTTTCGAAATTCTCCGACGGCGAAGTAATGGTCGAGATTAACGAAAACGTGCGCGGCAAGGATGTTTTTGTTTTGCAATCCACCTGTGCTCCAACCAACGACAGCCTGATGGAAATCATGCTGATGGTTGATGCCTTGAAACGTGCTTCCGCTGGCCGCATCACCGCCGCGATTCCTTACTTCGGCTACGCCCGCCAAGACCGTCGTCCCCGCTCCGCGCGTGTGGCGATTTCGGCCAAGGTGGTGGCGAACATGCTGGAAGAAGCCGGTGTCGAGCGCGTCCTGATCATGGACTTGCACGCTGACCAGATTCAAGGTTTCTTCGATATCCCAGTCGACAATATTTACGCTTCGCCAATTTTGCTGGGTGACCTGCAAAAGAAAAACTACCAGGATCTGCTGGTCGTGTCGCCTGACGTCGGCGGTGTGGTACGTGCGCGCGCCCTGGCAAAACGCCTGGGCTGCGACCTGGCCATCATCGACAAGCGTCGTCCAAAAGCGAACGTGTCCGAAGTGATGAACATCATCGGTGAAGTCGAAGGCCGCAACTGCGTGATCATGGATGACATGGTCGACACGGCAGGCACCTTGACCAAGGCCGCTGAAGTGCTCAAAGAGCGCGGCGCGAAAAAAGTCGTGGCGTATTGCACGCACGCGGTGCTGTCGGGCCCGGCGATCGACCGTATTTCGGCCTCGCCACTCGATGAGCTGGTCGTGACCGATACGATCCCCCTGTCCGAAGCGGCCCTGGCCTGCGGCAAGATCCGTCAATTGACGTGCGCGCCGCTGCTGGCCGAGACGTTCAAGCGCATCATCAAGGGTGATTCGGTTATTTCCCTCTTTATCGATTAATTCGATAATAGAAACAGACGTAATGCCTGCGGCGCGACCGGCTTTTTGCCTGTTGCGCCGCAGTGTTTTAGTTTTCGGGGTGTTTTGCACCCATTTTCGAGGATTCCTGGTCGCGGGTATCCTCATAACACAAGGCGCAAGCCTTGTTCTTCTTGGAGTTTCACATGAAAGTTATCGCATTTAAACGCGAATTGCAAGGTTCCGGAGCGAGCCGCCGCCTGCGCATTTCCGGCCAAACCCCTGGTATCGTCTACGGTGGCGCTGAAGCCCCTGTGCTGATCTCGCTGGATCACAACGCCCTGTACCACGCGTTGAAAAAAGAAGTGTTCCACTCGTCGATCCTGGATCTGGAAATCGACGGCGTTTCCCAGCAAGTTCTGTTGCGCGACTTCCAAGTCCACGCATACAAACAACTGGTTCTGCACGCTGACTTCCAGCGCGTTGACGCATCGCAGCCTATCCACGTGAAAGTGGCTCTGCACTTCATCAACGCTGACGTTTCCCCGGCAGTCAAACTGCACGGCGCGACCATCAGCCACGTTGCCAACGAAATCGAAGTCGCTTGCCTGCCAGGCAAACTGCCAGAATTCATCAACGTTGACCTGTCGAACATCGACGTCGGTCACTCGCTGCACGTAGGCGACCTGGTCCTGCCAGCTGGCGTGACCGTTGTCACCCACGGCGCCAACCTGACCATCGCTACCGCTTCGGTACCGGCTGGCCACGTTGCTGCTGAAGCCGCTGCTGCTGAAGTTGTTGCTGACAAGAAGTAATTCTGCCGCCGCAGCAATGCGGTAGTCGCAAGGAAAAACCCGCCAGGTTCGCCGCGCGGGTTTTTTTCCGTCCGTTTTCACCGATAATGCTTTCTTTTACATTGCAGACACAGCCATGCCCATACGCCTGATCGTCGGCCTCGGCAACCCGGGACCCGAATACGAACAAACCCGCCACAATGCCGGCTTCTGGCTGGTGGACAATCTTGCCAACAGCTTGCCCGGCACGCGCTTGCAGCGCGATTCGCGCTACAACGCCATGCTGGCCAAGACTTCCATCGGCGGCAAGGAAGTCTGGCTGCTCGAACCGCTGACGTTCATGAACCGCTCGGGCCAGTCCGTGGGCGCGCTGGCGCGCTTTTTCAAGATCGCCGCCGATGAAGTGCTGGTCGTGCACGACGAGCTCGACTTGATGCCCGGCATCGCGCGCCTGAAGAAGGGCGGCTCGGCCGGC
This sequence comes from Janthinobacterium sp. BJB401, assembly GCF_013372745.1. Classification (NCBI taxonomy): domain Bacteria; kingdom Pseudomonadati; phylum Pseudomonadota; class Betaproteobacteria; order Burkholderiales; family Oxalobacteraceae; genus Janthinobacterium; species Janthinobacterium sp. BJB401. The sequence goes on from NZ_JABXFH010000002.1 coordinate 199,183, forward strand.
GGCCATAATGGCTTGAAGGACATCACGGCCGCGCTGGGCACGCAGGATTACTGGCGCTTGCGCCTGGGCATCGGCCATCCGCGTACCCTGAGCCTGCAGCAGCAGGTGGCCGACTTCGTGCTGCACCGCCCGCGCCGCGAAGACCAGGAGCTGATCGAGCAGGCGATAGAAAAATCCTTGCAGGTCATGCCGCAGATCGTCGAAGGCAAGTTCGAGGCGGCGACCATGAAGCTGCATACGGCCTGAGAACAGGCCCTGATGGCGTCACGATGCGGCTGTTTTGGCGTCATTTGCCCATCATCGGGCTTTTGAAGCGCGCGCGACACGGGTACAATTGACCCCTTGAAATGCAGCACACGCACTATCCCCGGAAAAGGGCGAAGAATCGCCCGTTTTCCCTAACAGCACGGCAAGCACGCCGATAGACGGCGCCATGTGCTTTGATTATTAAAGGTTTTCCATGAGTCTCCAATGCGGTATCGTCGGCTTGCCGAACGTCGGCAAGTCCACCCTGTTCAATGCACTGACGAAAGCCGGCATCCCGGCTGAAAACTATCCGTTCTGCACCATCGAGCCGAACGTCGGCGTCGTCGAAGTGCCAGATCCGCGCATGGATGCGCTGGCCGCCATCGTCAAGCCGGAACGCATGGTCAACGCCATCGTGGAATTCGTCGACATCGCCGGCCTGGTGGCCGGTGCATCGAAGGGCGAGGGTCTGGGCAACCAGTTCCTGTCGCACATCCGCGAAACGGACGCCATCGTCAACGTCGTGCGCTGCTTCGAAGATGACAACGTCATCCACGTGGCCGGCAAGATCAACCCGCTCGACGATATCGAAGTCATCCAGACCGAACTGGCGCTGGCCGACATGGGCACCGTGGAAAAAGCCATTCACCGCGAAAACAAGAAAGCCCGCTCGGGCGACAAGGATGCGGCCAAGCTGCTGGCCATCATGGAACGCATGATGCCTTTCCTGAACGATGCGAAACCCGTGCGCGCCATGGGCCTGGACGCCGACGAAATGGAACTGATCAAGCCGCTGTGCCTGATCACGGCCAAGCCGGCCATGTTCGTGGCCAACGTGTCCGATTCGGGCTTCACGAATAACCCGCTGCTGGACCAGCTGACGGCCTACGCACAAGCGCAAAACGCGCCTATCGTCGCCATCTGCGCCGCGCTGGAAGCGGAAATCGCCGACCTGGACGATGCCGACAAGGGCGCTTTCCTGGCCGACATGGGCATGGAAGAGCCAGGCCTGGACCGTCTGATCCGCGCCGGCTACAAGCTGCTGGGCTTGCAAACCTACTTCACGGCAGGCGTGAAGGAAGTGCGCGCGTGGACCGTCCCCGTGGGCGCCACGGCGCCGCAAGCGGCCGGCGTGATCCACACCGACTTCGAACGCGGCTTCATCCGCGCGCAAACCATCGCCTATGACGACTTCATCGCCTACAAGGGCGAAGCGGGCGCCAAGGAAGCGGGCAAGATGCGCGCCGAGGGCAAGGAATACGTCGTCAAGGATGGCGACGTGCTGAATTTCCTGTTCAACGTCTGACGAACGCGGTTGCTGGCCCATGCCGGCAACTGGTATCAGTCCATTGCGAAATGCCGCTCAATAACCTGGGCGGCATTTTTTTGTCCGTGATTTGAAAAGGCTTGCCATGCAGTCAGAGAAGCAACCGCTCGTTTCCATTGTCATGGCCACGTATAACCGGAGCAATATCCTCGGGTATGCGATTCAATCGCTACTCGCCAGCACCGTGCAGGATTGGGAGCTGATTGTCGTCGGCGATTGCTGTACCGACGATACTGCCGAGGTGGTCGCCGCATTCGGCGACGCGCGCATCCGCTTTGTGAATCTGGAAACTAATTTCGGCGAGCAGACGGGGCCCAACAATCTCGGCATCAGCCTGGCGTGCGGCACCTATCTCGCATTCCTGAATCACGATGACCTGTGGTTGCCAGATCATTTGCAGAGCAGTATCGATCTTCTCGAACGCACTGGAGTCGACCTGGTCTTTGGCCAGGGACTGGTGGTTTTGCCGATCGGATATCACATGGTGGGGGCGCTGGCGGAAGGCGTGCAAGCGTACCGTCCGTGGATGGACGTGCCAGCTACTCTGTGGGTCATGCGGCGTGAACTGGCCCTGCAGATCGGCCCATGGCAGCCATCATGGGAAGTGCGCTGCTGGCCGTCGCAAGCCTGGTTGCACCGGGTATATCGCGCGGGGCGGCCGATGCTGGCCCATCCCCGCATCGGCGCCATCCTGATACAGTCTGGCAGCCGCAGCAATGCCTACCTGGACCGGCAGCACAGCGAGCATGCGTACTGGTGGGCGCACATGCAAGATCCGCTCAATATTTTGCAGGCTGTCACCACGCTGTATGGCAAAGTGGGCCGTGAGCGGCTGATTGCGCCGCTACAGTCGGCCATGACGACCATGAAAGCACTGTCGCGCCGTCTTTGTTATATGTTGGGACTGTGGCCGCCGCATCCCGGCTTCTGGCTCAAATATTGGCGCAAAGGGACGTTTATACGTGAATTGCGCCGCCGCCGGGGATTGAAGGACATGCCGCGGCGATAGATAATACGATTGCAATACATAAGAGCATTTTTATAAAATTTCTGGGGGTAGATCTGGTGGCTGAGAAAGATAACTGGTTGTTGGCTGGCGCGAAGCAGGATGGCGAAAGCATTACCAAGGAATGGAAGCCGAAGGCGCCTGCCTTGATCGATGGCGTGATCTTTCAGGAAATCAAGCCGGTGTTGACGGCGTACGGCAGTCTGACTGAAATTTTCCGTACTGAATGGGTGCCTGGTGCGGCGCAGATCGGCCAGATATTTGCCTCGACCCTGGAGCCGGGCGGACTGAGCGCCTGGCATGCGCATGCCATCACGACGGACCGCCTGTTCGTGGCGGCCGGCCAGATGCGCGTGGTGCTGTACGACGCGCGCGCGGATTCGCCCACCTTTGGCATGCTCAACGAATTCAAGCTGGGCACCAGGCGCCCCGGCCTGCTCGTCGTGCCGCCCCGCGTCTGGCACGGCGTGCAGAATTACTGCGGCACGCCGGCCATCCTCGTCAATGCGGTGGACCATGCGTATCGCTATGATGCGCCGGATCACTGGCGCGTGCCGGCCGATTCGGACACGGTGCCGTATCGTTTTTCCAACGACAGGCATGGCTGAGATGCCCGGCCCGGCTGAACGATGCGCCTGAACCGTCTCGCGGGTTTTTCAGCCGGCCCCATCTTGTCGCTGCTGTGCAGCCTTGCCACCGTGCCTGCCGTGGCCTGGCTGTTTCCGCCTGCCGACATCGGCAAGCTGGATTTCTTCATGACCGCGTGCACGGTGGCCGGTTTGCTGCTGTCGCTGGGGCTGGATAAGGCTTTCCTGCATGAATACCATTACAGCACCGCGCGTAGCGGTTTGCTGAAAGCGTGCCTGCTGCCGGCCGTGCTGCTCGCGCCCATGGCGCTGGCCGTGATACTCGTGTTTGCCGCGCCGGTAGCGCAGCTGTTGTTCGATGCGGCGCAGCCTGCATTGGCCGTCCTGTTCGCTGCCGGCATGCTGAGCGCCCTGGCTAATCGCTTGATCGCGCAGCTTTTCCGCATGCAGGAGCGCGCGTGGGTATTCAGCATGGCGCAGGTTTTGCCGAAAATCTCGCTGCTGTTGCTGCTGCCTGTGCTGTGGTGGGATCCGCAGCGCAATTTCGTGCACCTGGCAAGCCTGGTCGTGGCCACCACCTGGCTGGTCACGTTATGGCTGTTGTGGCATGCGCGCGTATCGCTGGCGCAAGCCTGGGCCGCCGCCGTGGACCGGGTGCTGCTGCGGCGCCTGCTTTCCGAGGCAGGGCCCCTGCTGGTGAGCGCCATTGGCTACCTGTCCATGTTGTCGGCCGGCATGGGCTTGCTGCGCATTTTTGCCGGCTTTGACGAGCTCGGTATTTATGCGCTGGCCACGCGCGTGGCCGCCGGCGCCTGGCTGGTGCAGTCGATTTTTACGATTATCTGGATACCGCAAGTACACAAATGGGCCGCCGCCGGCGGCGACCTGTCGAATATCGCGGCCATTTGCCGCCATGCGCAAGCCGTCGTGGTGGTGGGCTTTTGCCTGGCGGGCGCCCTGGCCTGGCTGATCGGATGGGTCTTGCCTTCCAACTATCATGGCGTCGCGTATCTGGCGGTGGCCACCGTGGGCCAGCCGCTGTTGTATGCGCTGGCGGAAGTGAGCGGCGTCGGCATCAGTCTGGCCCGCCGTCCCTCCTTATCCATCGCCGCTTTCGCGGCAGGCTTGCTGGGCACTTTGCTGGCCGGCGCCGTGCTGGTGCCGCGCTGTGGCGCCACGGGCGCCGCCGTCTCGCAGCTGCTGGGTTTCCTCGTGTATTTTGTCGTCAAGACGGAGCTGGGCATGCGCGTCTGGCGTCCGCTGCCGCGCCGTTCGCTGTATCTGAGCGCCTGCCTGCTGTCGCTGCTGGCGGCGGGCCACGCGTTTTTTGCCCAGCGCCTTGGAGTGCTTGCTCCGCTGGCGTGGGGCGTGCTGCTGGCGGCCGCACTGTACGTCTGCCGGCCTTCGCTGCGGGCCGCGTTCAGGCTACTCAAGCCCGTCCGGCAGCTAGGCTGACAGCGTTTGCCGTCCGTCGCCGTATTGCGCTTTCCTGACCACTCCGCGCGAGGACCGTGCCGATGGCTTGAACCGGGGCGTCAACCTGGCGCCCGGCTTGCCCGTGCCGCGTCCACCGAAAGCGGAAACCTTACTCAATCCCAGCTGGGCGTTTTACGACACCAAGGACAAGGGCGCCATGCTGCGCGGCGAGCTGGACTTGAACGCGCAGGTGATGGCGTATGCGGCCGTGGGGGCCAGCCGGGCCGATTACCAGTCGACGGGCGCCTACCTGATCCAGGTGTTCAACACGGCCGGCGACTACCGCACCAATCTTGCCGACCTGGGTTTTGACGTGGAAAAGCAGTCAGCGGAAATTGGTTTGCGGGGCAAGCTGCGCACGGGCGACATCGGCCATCAATGGGCCATCAACGCCACGTATTATCACCACACGGACAAGCAGTACGGCCGCCGCAATACCTTGGCGAAAGACTGGATCACGAACATCTACCACCCCGTCTGGGGTCCGGCGACGCGCTTCGAGGCGCCGCAAATTTCCAAGGCGGAATTGCGCCTGGCCAGCGTCGGCCTGGTCGACACGCTGTTTTTTGCGCAAGACACCGTGCAGCTGACGGTGGGTCTGCGCCGCCAGGAAGTACTCAGCGACAGCTTCAACATCAAGACGGGCGCGCGCACCTCGCGCTATGACAAAGGCGCCACCACGCCGGCCGTCGCCCTGCTGGTCAAGGCCAGCAAGACTATCTCTCTGTATGGCAATTACATCGAAGGCTTGAGCCAGGGCGCCACGGCGCCGTTGACGGCGGCCAACTCGGGCGAGGTCTTTGCGCCCTACAAGTCGAAACAGGCGGAGCTTGGCGTCAAGGTCGACCTGGGCGAGTTCGCGCATACGCTCAGCGTGTATGAAATCAAGCGGCCCAGCAGCTATGTTGACCCGGTCAGCAATGTCTTTTCCTTTGGCGGGGAACAGCGCAACCGCGGCGTAGACTGGGGCTTCTTCGGTTCGCCCCTGCGCGATGTGCGCCTGATGGGCGGCGTGGCGTATGTCGACCCCGTCTTGAGCAAGACCGTGGGCGGCAGCAACCAGGGCAAGCAGGCAACGGGCGTGCCCAAGCTGCAAGCCAAGCTCGGCGTCGAGTGGGATACACCCGCCATCCCCGGCGTGACCCTGACGGCGAATGCAACGGCGGCATCGAAGCAATACATCAATGCCGACAATTCGATGTCCGTGCCGGGCCGCACCGTGTTTGACCTGGGCGCCCGCTATGCGACGCAGGCGGCGGGCCGGCCCCTGACCGTGCGCGCCAGCGTGACGAACGTCGGCAACCGGGCGTACTGGGCGCTACCGCAATGGACCAGCCTGGGCCTGGGCGCGCCGCGCACTTTCATGCTGTCGGCCACGACGGAGTTTTAATCCGGCTAGTCGTCTGGACCCCGCGCCAGACTGTCCGAGCGGCGCCACGTCCACATCAGGCCGATGCCGGCCGAGGTGCCGCTGTTCTGGCGCAGCAGGGGGCTGGCGCGGTTGGCGGCGCCTGAGTAGTTGTCGTAGCGCAAAAAAGCAAAGGCGCGCCAGTCCCGCTGCAGCCGGTACGAACCGCCGAGGCCCAGGCGCGTGAGCATCAGCCCGCTTTTTGCTGCATACGCGGGGCGCTGACTGGTGGCAAACGCGGGGTTGACGCCATACAAGTAATCGTTGATGGCGGCATTGCCCAGCACGGCGCCCAGGCTGGCATCGACGTGCCATGCCTGGCCGTCATCGTTCAGACGGTAGAGCAGGCGCGGCTCGAAGGTGGCGCCCTGGCGGCGCAGGCCGCCGCGCGCTTCGATGACGGCGCGCAAGGGCAGTTCCAGTCCCAGGCGGCTGTGCTGGGTCGGCTCGGCCAGCTTGATTTTCAGGCGCGGGCCAAATTCCACCAGCGTACCCAGGTCGGGCATGCCGCGCCGGGCCGGCACGTCGCTGGAGCGGGCCGGCAGGGACAGGGCAAAACCGATATCGAAGTCGAGGCGGTCTGTGTTGAACAGGCGCGCGCCCACGCCGGAGCGGTCTGCGCGCAACACTTTCCCGCGATAAATCAGATAGGGCAGGGCCAGGCTGCGCGTCGAGCGCTCGCTGGCGCCAGGATAGGCGGGCGTGACGGCCGTGCCGCCAAACACGCCCGCTTCCCATAAGGGCAGCGGTGCTTCGGCGGCGCGCGCCGGCGCCAAGGCGGCGAAGAGGGCCGATGCTGTCAGCCAGGTGCGTGCGATATTCATCGAGGAACTCCGCAGGGTTTGCCGGCCTGTAGCGATTCCAGCGCCTTCTCGCTGAGCGCGCTCGATTGACCGCTTTTCTTTGCCAGCGCGATGGCCTGGCGGAAATGAAATTCGGCCGCATCGTCGCGGCAGGCTGCGCTGGCGGCCCGTCCCGCCTCGTGGTGCAGCCGCGCCTGCCAAGCGGGATCGCCATGGCCCAGTTCGACATTCCCGACGGCGTCCGCGTAGTTGCGCATGGCTAGCGCCCAGTCGCCCCGGCTGGCCGCCTCGCGTCCGAACTGTTCCTGCTGCGCCGCCGTGCGCAGTTCGATTTGCGTGGAGCAGGCGCTCAATGCCATCAAGACAAGCGGCAGGACGAGGCAGGACCGGAAGGGGAACAGTGTGGACATGGCGCCACTGTAGCGCATGGGAAGGCGCGCACGTTTGCCCGATACGCATGAATTCGGGATTTCCCCCGGCATGGATGACATATAATTTGCACACGACTTTGTTATTTTTGACAGTACACTTCACGGGAGCACCATGTTTTCACGCAAATTCCATTCTTGTGCACAGCTGATGCTGGCAACCATGCTGATGGGCTTTATCGCCGCCTCCCCGGCGCGCGCGCAGCAGGCGGCCGCCAAATTGCCGAATGTAGTGATTCTGGCCACGGGCGGCACCATCGCTGGCAGCGGCGCCGACAGCACCACCACCGTCGGCTACACCTCGGCCACCGTGGGCGTCGAGCGCCTGATCGCGGCCGTGCCGGAATTGAAAAAAGTGGCAAATGTGAAAGGCGAGCAAGTATTCCAGATCGCCAGCGAAAGCATGGGCAATAGCCACTGGCTGGCCCTGGCCAAGCGCATCAACGTGCTGCTCGCCTCGAACGAGGTCGATGGCGTGGTCGTGACGCACGGCACCGACACCATCGAGGAAACGGCGTATTTCCTGAACCTGACCGTGAAAAGCCATAAACCGGTGGTCGTGGTGGGCGCCATGCGTCCCTCGACGGCCATTTCGGCTGACGGCCCGATCAACCTGTACAACGCCGTGATGCTGGCAGGCAGCAAGGAAGCCGTGGGCAAGGGCGTGCTGGTGGCCTTGAACGACCAGATCAACGCCGCGCGCGAAGTGACCAAAACCAACACTTCGACCACCGACACCTTCAAGTCGCCGGAACTGGGCATGCTTGGCTACATTCAGGGCAGCAAGGCCTTCTTCTACCGCCAGTCGACGCGCAAACATACCCTGGAATCGGAATTTGACATCAGCAAGCTCGATGCCCTGCCGCAAGTGGACATCGTTTACGGCTACGCCAACATGAACCGTGTCGGCATGGACGCCTTCATTGCCGCTGGCGCCAAAGGCATCATCCACGCTGGCGTGGGCGATGGCAGCGTGGCCGCGCAAATGAAGCCGGCCCTGGTGGAAGCGCGCCAGAAGGGCGTGCTGATCGTGCGTTCGAGCCGTGTCGGCCAGGGCATCGTGGCGCGCAATGGCGAAGCCAACGACGATGAACTCGACAGTGTCGTGTCCGACACCCTGAACCCGCAAAAAGCCCGCATTCTGCTGATGCTGGCCCTGACCAAAACAAATAGCACGCAAGAAATCCAGCGTATTTTCTACACGTATTGATCCTTCTCATGCCAGGCCAGCCTTATTGGCTGAGCCTGGCCGATTTACGCTTGCCCGCTTTGCTGCCATACTTCGCTTCTGAATAACTTCCTGGCAGAAGCAGCAACACTGTTCCTTGTCCCTGGTTCATGGCTATCCTGTCCGACATCATCCTGTATCCGATCAAATCGTGCGCCGGCATCCATTTGCGCGAAGCGGTCCTGACGCGCTCGGGGCTGATGAGCGAGCACGTGTTCGACCGCGAATGGATGGTGGTGGACGCGCAGGGTCGCTTCCTGACCCAGCGCGAACATCCGCGCATGGCGCTGATCGTGCCGTCCATCAAGGCCACCACGCTGGAATTGCGCGCGCCGGGCATGCTGCGCCTGGAAATCGAGCTGGGTTTGCCGCATCCGCAACTGGCACCGATGCTGGACGTGCAAGTGTGGGACGATAGCGTGCGCGCCTACGATTGCGACGACGTCACGGCCACCTGGTTTTCCAACGCCATCGGCGTGCCGTGCCGGCTGGTGCGCTTTCACCCGGACGTGGTGCGCGCCACGAGCACCAAATGGACGGACGGCGTGGCTGCCGAGACCATGTTTGCCGATGGCTACCCGGTGCTGATCGCGGGCAATGCTTCGCTCGATGATGTCAACGACAAGCTGCGCGCCGCCGGCCGCGAGGCCTTGCCGATGAACCGTTTCCGTCCCAACCTCGTCATCGGCGACATCGGCGCCTTTGAGGAAGACTACGCCGACTTCCTGCAATTCGGCGCGACCGTGCTAAAGCCCGTCAAGCCATGCTCGCGCTGCCCGATCCCATCGGTGGACCAGGCCACGGGCGTGCCCGGACCGGACCCGCTCGACGTCATGCATGGCTACCGCGCCAAGCCCGAGCTCGACGGCGCCATCTGCTTCGGCATGAACGCCATCGTCACCGAAGGCGGCGATGAGCGTATCGTGGTGGGGCAGGACATCGGTTTCGAACTGGCATTTTAAGCATGGCGCCCGCACACAAGGGTTTAAGGTTTCTATGAATCAAGCAATACCGCCGGATCCGCGCATTGCCAGCCTCGAAGCCGAAAACCAGGCCTTGCGGGCGCGCATGGCTTTCCTGCTGGAACAGGTCGAGCGCAATCACGACATCATGTGCCGCCACCAGGCGTTCGACCTGGAAATCGTCGGCGCGTCCACGTTTCCCGAACTGATCGGCACCATCTTCCGCACCTTGCCCGTGATTTCCGACCTCGACGGCGTTACCTTGAGCCTGCTCGACGAGGATGACGATATCGTGCTGGTGATGGAAAAGCTGGGCGTCGATTTCAGCGCCTTCCCGCAGTTGCTGTTCGTGCATGCCGTGGCGGAGCTGGGTTTTGCCGCACCAAAGCCCGTGGCCGAGGGCGAAGCGGCCTTGCCGCCGATGCCGCTGCTGGGGGCCTTCGATGCGGCCGTGCATGGCCCGCGTTTTCCGGGTATCGATGCGCTGCGCAGCGTGGCACTGGTGCCCTTGCTGCGCAACAAACGCCTGATTGGCAGCCTGAACCTGGCCAGCAGCGACGTGACGCGCTTTACGCCCGCGCTGGGCACGGATTTCATCAAGCACATGGCGTCCATCATCGCCATTTGCCTGGAAAACGTGATCAGCAATGAAATGCTCAAATACATCGGCTTGACCGATTCTCTGACGGGCGTCTACAACCGCCGCTATATCGACCGCCGCCTGCTGGAAGAAATTGCCCGCGCGCGGCGCCAGAATTATTGCATCTCATGCATGTATATCGACATCGACCATTTCAAATTGGTCAATGACACGTACGGCCACCAGGGCGGCGATGAAGTGCTGCGCGAAGTGGCGACGCGCATCCGCACGGAATTGCGCCGCTCGGACGCGCTGGGCCGTTTCGGCGGCGAAGAATTCGTCGTGCTGCTGATCGACGCCGATCTCGATAGCGCCACGTTTGTTGCCGAACGCATCCGCGCCAGCATCGCCGGCACCATGTTCGACTTGCCGGGCAGCGCGCAAGCGTGGGTCAGCGTGTCGATCGGCGTGGCCAGCCTGGAAGCGGACGCGGCGCTGCTGCCGATCGAAACGGTGGCGCAGCAACTGGTGGCGCATGCCGACCAGGCCCTGTACCAGGCCAAGGCCGATGGCCGCAACAAGGTCGTCAGCTGGCAGGCGCAGCCCGGTTAATTACTTTAACAGTAAAGTTTCCGCTTTGGCCACGGCGTCGGCCGTGCCGCGCAGCACCACCACGTCGCCGCTGGCCAGTTGCGTCTCGGGCGTGACATCAAGGCGGCCGCGGCCGCGGCGAATGGTTGTCACGGCAGCGCCGCAGCCGGCCACGTCGATCGTGCTCAGGGGCAAGCCCACGCAGTGCGCGCCTTCGCTGACGGTGACCGTATGCAGGCGCTCCAGCTCGGCATCGTCACCCGCGTCGCTGGAACCGTGGAAATAGCCGCGCAGGGACGCATAACGCTCCTCGCGCGCCGCCTGCACCCGGTGCACCACGCGGCGCAGGGGCACGCCCATCATGATCAGCGCGTGCGAAGCGAGCATCAGACTGCCTTCCATCAATTCCGGCACCACTTCGGCCGCGCCCGCCTTCTTCAATTGGTCGAGGTCGGTATCGTCGTGGCTGCGCACGATGACGGGCAAGGTCGGCGCCATTTCGTTAAGCAAATGCAATAATTTCAAGGCCGAGGGCGTGTTGGCGTACGTGATCACCACGGCGCTGGCCCGGTAGATGCCGGCCGCCACCAGGCTTTCGCGCCGTCCCGCGTCGCCATACGAGACATGCGCTCCGGCCAGCTGCGCTTCCTGCACCCGCTCGGGGTCCAGATCCAACGCGTGGTATTCGATCTTTTCTTCCGCCAGCAGGGTGGCCAGGCTTTGCCCGCTGCGCCCGAAGCCGGCGATCAGCACGTGTTTCTGCGAGGCCATGGTGCGCGTGGCGATCTTGGTCAGCGCCAGCGATTGCATCATCCAGTCGTTGGCCGCCAGTTTCATGACGATGGCGTCGGACTTGGCGATGAGGAAGGGCGCCACCAGCATCGACAGCACCATCGACGCCAGCACCACCTGCACGACGAACGGGTCCATCAGCTTGATGCCGCCAGCCAGGTTCAGCAGCACGAAGCCGAACTCGCCCGCCTGCGCCAGTCCCAGCCCCGTGCGCAGGGCCACGCCGTTGCTGGACCCGAACAGCCGGGCCAGGCCCGCTATCAGGGCGAATTTCAGCAGCACGGGACCGCACAGCAAGAGCAGCACGAGCCACCAGTTATCGAGCACCACGCGGATATTGAGCAACATGCCGACGGTGATGAAGAACAGGCCCAGCAGCACGTCGCGGAAGGGCTTGATATCCTCTTCCACCTGGTGCTTGAATTCCGTCTCGGAAATGAGCATGCCGGCTACAAACGCGCCGAGGGCCAGCGACAGCCCGGCCCGCTCCGTGATCCACGCCGCACCGAGGGTAATCAGCAGCAGGTTGAGCATGAACAATTCTTGCGAGCGGCGCTTGGCGACGATGGTGAGCCAGCCGCGCACCAGTTTCTGGCCGATGAACAGCAGCAGGATCAGTACGACGAGGGCCTTGCCGCCGGCCCAGGCCAGGGTTTCGGCCAGGTTGTCCGAATCGCGCGTGAGGGCGGGAATCAGGATCAGCAGGGGCACGACGGCCAGGTCCTGGAACAGCAAGATGCCGATGATCTTGCGGCCGTGTTCGCTTTCGAGCTCCAGCCGTTCCGTGAGCATTTTCGAGACGATGGCCGTCGACGACATGGCCAGCGCACCGCCCAGGGCGAAGGCGGCCTGCCAGCTCAGGTGGATGTAGGCGGACAGGTAATGTCCGACGAGCCAGCCGAAGACGACGGTGGCGATGATGGTGGTGACCACCTGCGCCATGCCAAGGCCGAAGACGATGCGCCGCATGGCGAGGAACTTGGGCAGGGAAAATTCGAGCCCGATGGAAAACATCAGGAAGACGACGCCGAATTCGGCCAAGGTGTGGCTGGCCTCGTTTTCCGCCGCCAGGCCCAGCGCGTGGGGGCCGATGACGATGCCAACGGCCAGGTAGCCCAGCATGGGCGGCAAATGCAACATTCTGAAAGCGACCACGCCCAGCACGGCGCTGCCGAGTAACATCAGGGTCAGTTCAAGCGAGGAAAACATGGGTTGCCCGGTACGGTCAATGGAAATCGTTGTTTGTTGTGACTGGCAAGTTTTTTGCTTTCCTAATTCGTTTATACTTTGGGCATGAGTGTAACCCATGAAAAAACAATGCTGAAAGCTTTTGATCGAATTGACATGCAAGCGACGACCGAGCGCGCTGTCGCGCTGGCCCGCACCACCTTGCAGATCGAGTCCGACGCCATCGTTGCGCTGCACGCGCGCCTGGCCACGGACGACAGCGTGGGCCGCGCCGTGGCGCTGTTGCTGCAATGCAAAGGAAGAGTCGTCGTCTCGGGCATCGGCAAATCCGGCCATATCGCGCGCAAGATTGCCGCCACCCTCGCTTCCACCGGCACGCCGGCCCTGTTCGTGCATCCGGCCGAAGCTGCCCATGGCGACCTGGGCATGGTCACCTCGGAAGATGCTTTTATTGCCATATCGTACTCCGGCGAGTCGTCGGAACTGATGGCCATCATGCCCGTCGTCAAGCGCATGGGCGGCGTGCTCATTTCCATGACGGGTAAACCGAATTCCAGCCTGGCCCAGCTGGCCGACGTGCACCTGGATGTTTCTGTTGAAAAAGAAGCCTGTCCGCTGAACCTGGCGCCGACGGCCAGCACCACCGTCACCCTGGCCCTGGGCGACGCGCTCGCCGTGGCCTTGCTCGACTTGCGCGGCTTCAAGGAAGAAGATTTCGCCCGCTCGCATCCGGGTGGTGCCCTGGGCCGCCGCCTGCTCACGCACGTGCATGACGTCATGCGCAGCGGCGAACGGGTGCCGCAAGTGCCCGTGCAGGCATCCCTGCTGCAGGCGCTGGAAGAAATGACGAAGAAGGGCATGGGCATGACGGCCGTCGTCGACGCGGACAACCGCCCTGTGGGCGTGTTTACGGATGGCGACTTGCGCCGCATGTTCGAGCGCGTGCAGGATTTCACGCAAGTGGCGATCCGCGACGTCATGCATGCGCAGCCGCGCAGCATCGCGCCCGAACGCCTGGCCGTCGATGCCGTGGCCGTGATGGAGCAGTTCCGCATCAACCAGATGCTGGTCGTCGATGCCGACGGCAAGCTGGTGGGCGCGCTGCATATCCATGATTTGACGCAAGCGAAGGTGATCTGATGGACAGCGTAGCGGACAATCTGGCACGCGCGGCCAAGGTCAGACTGATGATCTTTGACGTCGATGGCGTGCTCACCGACGGCAGCCTGCATTTCGGCCCGGACGGCGAGATGATGAAAACGTTTAATGTGTATGATGGCCTGGGCATCAAGCTGCTGCAGGAATCGGGCGTGCAGACGGCCATCATCAGCGCGCGCCGCTCGGCCATCACGGCGCGCCGCGCGCAGGACCTGGGCATTACCCATGTGCACCAGGGCGGCCACGACAAGCTGACGCCGTTTCGCGAACTGCTGGCGCTGACGGGCTTGACGGAAGAGCAATGCGGCTATATCGGCGACGACGTCATCGATGCCCCCATCCTGAAGCGCGTCGGTTTTGCCGTCAGCGTGCCGGGCGGGCGTCCGGAAGTGCAGGGCCTGGCGCACCATGTGACGCAGGCCGGCGGCGGCCGCGGCGCCGTGCGCGAGATCTGCGAATTCCTGCTGCGCGCCCAGGACAACTATGTGCGCGTCATGGCGCCGTTCCTGGAGTGAGGCGCGCCTTGCCGCCAGTGATATTGGAAAGTGTGAAACCCTATGCGTAAGCCAGGAGGCGCCCATCGCTGGCGCACGATTTTTACCCTGCTGGGCGCGGTTGTTGTCGCGCTGGCCAGCTTTTGGCTGCTCGAAGTGATGAACAAGAATAGCCAGGACATCAAGGCCAGCAAACATTTGGATGAGCCCGATTATTTCATCACCAATTTCAGCCTGGTGCGCATGGATTTGACGGGCAAACCCAGCTATATCGTGTCGGGCACCAAGCTCACGCATTATCCGGCCGACGATTCGTCCGATATCGACCAGCCCTTCGTGCGCAAGCTCACGCCAGGCATGCCGCCGTTGAACATGAACGCGGAACTGGCGCATATCGACCAGGACAATACCCGGCTGCAACTGCACCGCAAGGTCGTGATCGACCGCGTGGCCAGTCCGAAGGCGCAGAACCTGACAGTCAGGACGGAAGCGCTGACGGTGTTCCCGGATGAGGAAAGAATGGAAACGGACGTGCCTGTCGATATCCTGACGGGCGCCTCGCGCCTCAATGGCGTCGGCATGAAGGCCAATAACGCCACCGGCGTGGTGGAAGTGCAGAATGCGCTGCGCATGGTCCTACCGCCGAAACCGCGCCCGGCCGCGGCGGCAAAATGACAGAATGAAACAAGGAAACCATACTATGAAGAAGATCTTGCTGTTGACCGTATTTTCCCTGGCCATCATGGGCGTGGCGCATGCCGAGAAGGCCGATTCCGAGAAGGAAGCCGTCATCACGGCACGCAGCGGCCACGTCGATGACGTCAAGCAGGTGCGCACCCTGACGGGCGACGTCGTGCTGGTGAAGGGCACCCTGACCATGAAGGCGGGCCGGGCCCTGATCACGGAAGATCCGCAAGGCTACCAGTTCATTACCTTCTGGGCCGATCCCGGCAAGCTGGCCACCTTCCGCCAGAAGCGCGATGGCGCGGGCGACCTGTGGGTCGAAGGCGAAGCGGAGCGCGTGGAATACGACAACAAGACGGAAGTGGTGAAACTGTTTTCCCGGGCCAAGTTGACGCGCCTGGAAGGCACGAAAGTGACCGACGTGGCCAACGGCGCCTTCATCTCGTATGACAGCCGCAAGGAAGTGTTTGCGATGGAAAATTCCAACAGCGGCACCAGCACGCCCGATGGCGGCAGCGTGCGCATGGTGATCCAGCCGAAGACCAAGGCGCCGGCGGCGGAGAAAGCGCCGGCCACGCCCGCGCCAGGAAAGAAATAATGGAAAATACACGTTGCGGCAGCACCCTGATCGTTCGCGGTCTGCAAAAAACCTATGGCAAGCGGCAAGTCGTGCATGATGTCTCGCTGCAAGTCGAATGCGGCGAAGTGGTGGGGTTGCTGGGCCCGAACGGTGCCGGCAAGACCACCTCGTTCTACATGATCGTCGGCCTGGTGCCGTCCGATGGCGGCAGCATCGATATCAGCGGCGTGGACATTTCCAGCCTGCCGATCCACCGCCGCGCGCAGATGGGCCTGTCCTACCTGCCGCAGGAAGCGTCCGTCTTTCGCAAGCTGACGGTGGAAGACAATATCCGCGCCGTGCTGGAAATCCAGACCGTCGAAGGCCGTCCTTTGAAGAAGGCCGAGATCGAGGAGCGCCTGGATAAATTGCTGGCCGACTTGCAGATTGAAAAGTTGCGCGAGAACCAGGCCTTGTCCCTGTCGGGCGGCGAGCGCCGCCGCGTGGAAATCGCCCGTGCGCTGGCCACCGATCCCCGTTTCGTGCTGCTCGACGAGCCGTTCGCCGGCGTCGATCCGATCGCCGTGATCGAGATCCAGCGCATCGTGCGTTTCTTGAAGGAGCGCAATATCGGCGTGCTGATCACCGATCATAATGTGCGCGAGACGCTGGGTATCTGCGACCGTGCCTACATCATCAACCAGGGCTCGGTGCTGGCGTCGGGACGCCCCGACGACATCATCGCGAACGAGTCGGTACGCCGGGTCTATCTGGGCGAACACTTCCGCATGTAAGCCAATGAAACAATCATTGCAGCTGCGCACTTCGCAGCACCTGGCACTGACGCCGCAGTTGCAGCAATCGATACGCCTGTTGCAATTGTCTACCCTGGAATTGCACCAGGAACTAGAGCAATTGCTGACGGACAATCCCTTGCTCGAACGCCTCGATGATCCGCTCGACCGTTCGCTGCGCCTGCTGTCCGATGGCGCCTTGAGTTCCACGGCGGCGCCGGCCGAAGCGCCGCCCCAGCCGCCAGGCCAGGAAGCGCCCGCCGCGCCGGCCGAAGCGGAAACTTTTGATGGCGAGGCGGGCGACAGTCCGGCCGCAGCCGAGGGCGGCGACAGCGACTGGAGCGAGGCGAGCCGCGGCAAGGCGCCCGACGACGAAGATTCGCGTCCGCAATTGGAAGCCCATCACTGCACCCTGCGTGAGCACCTGATGGAGCAGATGCGCGTGACGGTGCTTGAATTGCGCGACCGCGCACTGGTCGAGCTGATCATCGACGCGCTCGACGACAATGGCTACCTGGAAGAGTCGCTCGACGACATCCTGGCGCGCCTGCCGGAAGAGCTGGAAATCGACGCCGACGAGATGCGCACGGCCTTGTCGCTGCTGCAAAGTTTCGATCCGCCGGGCGTGGGCGCGCGCAATGCGTCCGAATGCCTGGCCCTGCAAATCAAGCGCTTGCCGCACATCGCCATGGTGACGCGGCGCATGGCCCTCGTCATCGTGGAAAAGCACCTGGCCTGGTTTGCCCAGCGCGATTTCAACAAGCTGAAAAAAGCCCTCGATTGCGACGATGAAGACTTGCGCGAGGCGCAGACGGTGATTCGCCAGTGCAATCCGCATCCGGGTGCCGTATTCGCCTCGGACGTGTCCGATTACGTGGTGCCCGACGTCGTCGTCAAGCGCGCGCGCAATGGCTGGCAAGTGACCCTGAACAACGACGTCATGCCGCGCCTGCGCGTCAACGCCATGTACGCCAACCTGCTCAAGCAGGGCAAGGGCGAGGGCGCCATGGGCGCACAGTTGCAGGAAGCCAAGTGGCTGATCAAGAATATGCGCCAGCGCTTCGACACCATCCTGCGCGTGGCACAGGCGATAGTAGAAAGACAAAAGAACTTTTTCTCGCATGGGGCCGTTGCCATGCGCCCCCTTGTGCTCCGTGAAATAGCTGATACACTGGGTTTACACGAGAGTACTATCTCGCGGGTAACAACTCAAAAGTACATGCTGACCCCGCACGGCATGTTCGAGTTGAAATATTTCTTTGGTAGCCACGTCGCCACCGAAGCGGGGGGCGAAGCGTCATCGACGGCGATACGGGCATTGATCGTGCAACTGACAGGAGCAGAAGACCCTAAAAATCCTTTATCCGACAGTAAGATTGCGGACATGCTGGGGGAACAAGGCATGGTGATTGCGCGACGTACTGTTGCCAAATACCGGGAAGCGTTGAAAATTCCGCCAGTGAGCCTGCGTAAGTGTTTGTAAGTTTTTTTCGGTTCCTCTGCGGGCCGGATAGGATGGACCGCACGAACCCGATCATCTTTAGGAGTGTGTATGAATCTCACCATCAGCGGACATCATCTCGAAGTGACACCAGCCATCCGTGAATACGTACAAACGAAGCTGGAGCGCGTGAAACGTCATTTCGATCAAGTTATCGATATCGCCGTGATTCTGACCGTGGATAACCTCAAAGAGAAAGAAAAACGTCAAAAGGCTGAAGTCAACCTGCGTTTGAGTGGCAAGACTGTCTATGTGGAAAGCCTGGCGCACGACCTGTACGCCGCGATCGATACCCTGATCGACAAGCTCGATAGGCAAGTGATGAAATACAAAACCAAAGTGCAAGGGCACGGTAAAGAGGCGATCAAGCATCTGCCAGACAACTCCGAGGAAGACGCCGTCGTCGCCGTTTAAGGCCACCCGCTTCCAGCAGTTGTGATCAACTAAGGGCGCACATCTTGCGCCCTTTTTTGCGCCTGGACCTGTTGAACGCAATCTTCCCCGCGCAAGGGCTAGAATGTTTGCACTTTCACTTCTTTCCTGCCTGCCATGAGCGACTTCGTCCAGACCTCCATCCGCAACCGCACCGGGCACATCGTGCTCGACCGTCCGAAAGCCTTGAATTCCCTGTCGCTGGAGATGGTGCGCGCCCTGAGCGCGGTCCTGCTGGCCTGGCGCGACGATCCGCACGTGGACGCCGTCGTTATTCGATCGAGCAGCGAAAAAGCCCTGTGCGCCGGCGGCGACATCCGCTTCTTTTACGATGCGGGCCTTGCCACGCCGCAAGGCGGCAGCGCCTTGCTGGAAGATTTCTTTACGGAAGAATACGCCTTAAATCATGTGATTCATTTCTATCCGAAACCGTATATTGCCGTGATGGACGGCGTGGTGATGGGCGGCGGCATGGGCGTGGCGCAAGCCGGGCCAGGCAACCGCCTGCGCATCGTCACGGGCCGCACGCGCATGGCCATGCCGGAAGTTAATATCGGCTTGTTCCCCGACGTGGGCGGCAGTTATTTCCTGTCCCGCCTGGCCGGCCAGCTGGGCCTGTACCTGGGCTTGACGGGCCTGACCATCAACGCGGCCGACGCCCTGTACACGGGTCTGGCCGATGTCTACCTGCCCGAGGCGCAGATGGGGGCGCTGCTGGCCCTGTTCGACTCGACGCCGGGCGAGGCCTTGCCGGTGGCCATCAAGGCGCTGGCGGCGCCGTTCCAGGCCGGGGCGGGGGTATCTTCCCTGGCGACGGCGCGCGCGGCGCTGGACCGCCATTTCGGCGCGCCGTCCGTGGCTGCCATCATGGCCTCGCTGGCGCAGGACGACAGCGCATTCGCCACCAAGGCGCTGGCGGCCATGCGCCTGCGTTCGCCCTTGATGATGTCGGTGACCCTGGAATTGCTGCAGCGGGGCGCTCACCTGGGCGTGGCCGATTGCCTGCGTCTGGAGCGCACGGTGGTGCGCCATAACTTCGAGCATGGCGAAGTGCTCGAAGGCGTGCGCGCGCTGGTGGTCGACAAGGACAATGCGCCGCGCTGGAATCCTGCCAGCCTGGACGAGGTCGACACGGCCAAGGTGGCGCGCTTCTTTGCCCCCGTCTGGCCGGCTCAAGCGCATCCGCTGCGCCACCTGAATTAACTAGGAGCGTTCGCGGTGGCGCAGCACGACTCTTTCGTTGGGGCCGAAGTACTGCGCCAGCCGTTCCGCCATGTACACGGAACGGTGCTGGCCGCCCGTGCAACCGAGCGCCACCGTCAGGTAGCTGCGGTTGTCGGATTTGAATGACGGCAACCATTTTTCGATGAAGGCGCGGATGTCTGCCAGCAGTTCCAGCGCGCTCGGCTGCGCGTCGAGGAAGGCGATCACGGGCGCGTCGCGGCCGTCGAGCGGGCGCAGCGCCAGGTCGTAATAGGGATTCGGCAAGGCCCGCACGTCGAAGACGAAATCGGCGTCCAGCGGCACGCCCAGCTTGAAGGCGAACGATTCGAAGAACAGGGTCAGCGGCGCGCGCTCGGAGGCGACGATATCCTTGATCCAGGCACGCAGCTTGTTGGCGCTCAGTTCCGACGTATCGATCACATGGCCCAGCTGTTCGATGGCCGACAGGCGTTCGCGTTCTTCCGAGATGCACTCGATCAGGGTGCGGCGGCTGGCGGGATTCTGGTTCGGACGCAATTCGTGCGACAGCGGATGGCTGCGCCGCGTTTCCGAGAAGCGCGCCACCAGCGAATGCGTGGTCGCCGTCAGGAACATGACCTTGACGTCGTGCCCCTGGTCGCGCAGCAGAGCCACATTGTGCGGCAGGCTGGTCAGCGACTCGGCGCTGCGCGCATCGACGGCGACGGCCAGTTGCGGTGTGCCTTCGTCGAGCAGGGTTTGCACCAGGCTGGGCAGCAAGGCCGGTGGCAGGTTGTCGACACAATAGTAACCGGTATCTTCCAGCACATTGAGCGCGACGGATTTACCGGAGCCGGATATTCCGGTGATAAGGACGATATGCATACGCCGATCATACAATAAAGATCGACGCTCTGCTCCCAAGGCAATTATCTTTACAAATTATTGCAATTATTGTTCGAGTCAATGTGGGGTCAGACCCGTCGGGTCGGACCCCGGTAATTAATCGCCACTCATTGCCAAACGTTGCCGCTCCATGAACTCCTGCAAGGTATCGATGCCGCGCAGTTGCAGAATCGTATTGCGCACGGCCGCTTCCAGCAGCACGGCAATGTTGCGGCCGGCGGCGACGGGGATGACGACCTTGCGCACGGGCAAGCCCAGCACGTCTTCCGTGGGGAACAGGAAGGGCAGGCGCTCGACTTCTTCTTCCAGCGCGTTGCGGCGCACCAGGTGGACGATCAGCTTCAGGCGCATCTTGCGGCGCACGGCCGTTTCGCCAAAGATGGCCTTGATGTCGAGTAAACCCAGTCCCCGCACTTCCAGCAGGTTTTGCAGCAGCGGCGGGCAGCGGCCTTCGATCATGTTGGGCGCGATGCGCGAGAATTCGACGGCGTCGTCGGCCACCAGGCCGTGGCTGCGTGAAATCAGCTCCAGGCCCAGCTCGCTCTTGCCCAGGCCCGAATCGCCCGTGATCAGCACGCCCACGCCCAGCACGTCCATGAACACGCCATGCATGATGATGCGTTGCGCCAGCTTTTTCGACAGGTAGACGCGCAGGAAGTCGATCACTTGCGCGGCCGGCAGCGGGGTGGAGAACAGGGGGATGTTTTGCTCGTCGCAGATGGCGAGGATGTCGGGCGGCGTTTCCAGCCCCTGCGCAATGATCAGCGCGGGCGGCCCGCCGGCGATCAGCTCGCCAATCACGTGGGTGCGCGTGTTGACCTTCAGGCGCTGGTAGTAATTGATTTCCTGGTGGCCAAAGACCTGGATGCGGCCCGGATGGATCAGGTTCAAGTGGCCCACCTGGTCGGCGGCCGACGAGACGTCGCCCGAGATCAGGCGCTCGCCGCCGGGGAAGCCGGCGAACCAGCCCAGTTGCAGACTTTCACGATTGTCGTCGTACAGGCGTTGTATCGTCAGCGGCGTTTGCAACATGGCAGTCTTCTTCAGGAGTGGAGGAATACCTGAAGTTTAACCCGCCGCTTGCAGACTGGGTTGCCAATTGACGATGCGCGAATGCACGGATTTCGGTTCCGGATCCGTGGCCAGCGCCGTACGGAAGGCATCGTCGGAAAACATTTCGGCGATTTCCGACAGGATTTCCAGATGTTGCTGGGTGACATGATCGGGAATCAGCAGGAAAAACAGCAGATTGACGGGCTTGCCATCGGGCGACTCGAACGGAATCGGCTCGGCCAGACGCACGAAGGCGCCCAGCGGCGATTTCAAGGTTTTGCTGCCCTTGACTCTGCCATGCGGCACGGCCACGCCATGGCCCAGGCCAGTCGAGCCCAGGCGTTCGCGGGCAAACAGATTGTCCGAGACGGTAGAGCGGGCGATGCCGTAATTGTTTTCGAAGATCAGGCCGGCTTGCTCGAAGGCGCGCTTTTTACTGGAGACTTCCAGGTCCAGCAGGACGTTTTCGAGGGATAATATTTTGCTAAGATTAGTCATGACACTCAATGAAATGGTGCAATGCGCAGAGGGCTTGCGAGCCGAATTATAGGCCTGTTTCGGCGGCCTGTAACGCCAATTCTCAACAGTATACGCCCGCTGCGGGCGCAGTGGGCGCTACAGCCCGCGTAGCCATCATTTTAGCAAAAAAATAACATCGGCATGTATCGGCTATTTCCTGATTAAAAACACGCGGCGCACCGGTTTTTCCGCCGCCGAATGCCGATTTTCCGATTTTTCACCGTCTGTGACATGCTCTGCGGCACTACTGCAACGTTGTTTTAAAACACAGTCAACATTCCTGTTGGCATGGTTTCGTGGTGTTGCGCGATGTTACTCAATCAATGTTACTGGCGCGCATTGCGCAGATTGCCCGGCATCGCTCCCGTGCTGAAGTTGCTGCGCCAGGGATTGATATCGAGGCCGCCGCGGCGCGTATAGCGCGCATACACGGACAGTTTTTGCGGCTTGCACTGGCGCAAGATATCGACAAAGATGCGCTCCACGCATTGCTCGTGGAATTCATTGTGCTCGCGGAAACCGATCAGGTAGCGCAACAGGCTTTCCTGGTTGATCTGCGGTCCCGCATACTCGATCTGCACGCTGCCCCAGTCGGGCTGGCCCGTCACCAGGCAATTCGATTTGAGCAGGTGCGAAACGAGTTTTTCTTCCACGGGCGCATCATCGAACGCCGCCTTCAAGAGCTGCGGCGAGGGCGTGTATTGCGTGATTTCCAGATCCAGGCGGTCGAGCAGCACGCCGTTGAATTCGCCCATTTTCAGCTTGCCGAAATCTTCCTGCAAGGTCAGTTCCACGTGCACGGGCGCGCCGAAACCGTTCGATAAATCCTGCTTGAGCAGGGCCAGCAGCGCATCCGCGCTATCGAGCTTGGTCTGGTTGAACGAGTTCAGGTACAGCTTGAACGATTTCGATTCGATGATGTTGGGCGAATCGGCCGGCGCGCTGACCTTGGCAATGGCCACCTGCGGCTTGCCGCGCTGATTCAGCCACGACAGTTCATACGCATTCCAGATATCGAGGCCGAAGAAGGGCAAAGTGCCGTGCAGTTCCAGCTCGTCGCGCTTGCCCTGGCGCGGAATCGGAAACAGCAATTCCGGCGCGTAATCGGTGCGGTAGGCGGAGCTTTTGCCCAGGGGAGACAGTTCGGCGAGATCGTTGGTGGTGGTCATGGTCGTGTGGCGTAGTTCGGTCAAGGACGCATGGTAGCCTATTTCAACCCAACGGCAAGGACCGGGGTCGGACCCTGCAGGGTCCGACCCCAGCATTTGCAGTTGGGTTACTAACTATTTACCCCAGGAACAGTTTGTACACAGGATTGCTGCTCTCATCCCAGTAACGGTAGCCCAGGGTATCGAGGAAGCGGGCGAACTCTCCCATCTCGTCTGGCGGCACTTGCAGGCCGATCAGGATGCGGCCCACGTCGCCGCCCTGGCTGCGGTAGTGGCAAAGTGAAATATTCCAGTTCGGCGCCATGCTGTCGAGGAAGCGCATCAGTGCACCCGGCCGTTCGGGGAACTCGAAGCGGTACAGCAGCTCGTCTTGCGCCAGCCGGCTCTTGCCGCCGACCAGGTGGCGGATGTGCGACTTGGCCAGCTCGTCGTGGGTCAGGTCCAGGGTCTTGAATTCGTGTTCCTCGAAAGTCTTGGCCAGCACGCTCGACTCATGCCGGTCGGCAATTTGAATGCCGACGAACACGTGCGCGGCTTTTTCATCGCTGATGCGATAGTTAAATTCCGTCACGTTGCGCGCGCCGATGAGCGAGCAGAAGCGCTTGAAGCTGCCCCGCTGTTCGCGCATGGTGACGGCAAACACGGCTTCGCGGAATTCGCCCAGTTCAGCCCGTTCCGCCACAAAACGCAGCCGGTCGAAATTCATGTTCGCGCCGCTGGCGATGGTGACCAGGGTTTCATTGTTGACGGGATGCTTGGTCAGGCTGGCCCGTTCCACATAGGCCTTGGCGCCGGCGATGGCCAGTGCGCCCGATGGTTCCAGGATGGAGCGCGTGTCCGTAAACACATCCTTGATGGCGGCGCAGATGGCGTCCGTGTCGACCGTGATGATTTCATCGACATACGCCTGCACCAGGCGGAAGGTTTCCTCGCCGGCAAGGCGCACGGCCGTGCCGTCGGCAAACAGGCCCACGTCGTTCAGGGTCACGCGTTCGCCGGCCTTGAGCGAGCGGGCCATGGCGTTCGAATCGACGCTTTGCACGCCGATGATCTTGATGTCGGGACGAATCTGTTTCACGTAGGCGGCAATGCCGGCGATCAAGCCGCCGCCGCCGATGGGGGCGAAGATGGCGTGGATGGGGCCGGCATGCTGGCGCAGGATTTCCATGCCGATCGTGCCTTGGCCGGCGATCACGTCCGGGTCGTCGAACGGGTGCACGAAGGTCAGCTTCTGTTCCTTTTCCAGGGTCAGCGCATGGTTGTAGGCATCCGTGTAGGACTCGCCGTGCAGCACCACTTCCACGTTCACGCCGCCGCGCCCCTTGACCGCCTCGACTTTCACCAGCGGCGTGGTGGTCGGCATGACGATGACGGCGCGGCAACCCATGCGCGCGGCCGACAGGGCCACACCCTGGGCATGGTTGCCGGCCGAGGCGCAAATCACGCCGCGTTTGCGTTCCGCTTCGCTGAGCTTGGACATCTTGTTGTAGGCGCCACGAATCTTGAAACTGAACACGCTTTGCATGTCTTCGCGCTTGAAGTAAATCTGGTTGTTCAGGCGCTGCGACAGGGCAGGGGCCAGTTCCAGCGGCGTTTCAGTAGCGACGTCATAGACGCGGGCGGTCAGGATTTTCTTGAGGTAGTCGATGTTCATAGTCTGCAAGCAAGTGATTCTGGGCCAGAAAGGGTCTGGAGCGTGTCGGGCGATAGCGGCGGCGCCGCGGCGGATAGCCTGGCGACAATAATGCTCTGTGGAACTGCGGGCGGGTATGCCTTTGCCGGCCGGCGCGGATTGTGCGGCGCGCAAGCTGCTCTTCATTATAATGGAGAGCCTTACCGCATCGCGAAGTGTTCCATGATCGAATCCGCAATCGCCTGGCTGCTGCAGCTGATCGCAGCGCCGGAAGTCGGGCTGACATCGGTCTTTCTGATCAGCTTTATTTCCGCCACCTTGTTGCCGCTCGGCTCGGAGCCGGCCGTGTTTGCCGTCATCAAGGCCAATCCCGCGCTGTTCTGGGCCGCCATCGGCGTCGCCACCCTGGGCAACACCCTGGGCGGCATCGTCGACTACTGGCTCGGCTACCGGGCCAAGCAGGCGTTTGCCAAGGAGCGCGACACGCGCTGGTTCCGCTGGCTGGCCCGCTATGGCGCCAAGACCATGCTGCTGGCCTGGCTGCCCATCGTGGGCGACCCCCTGTGCACCCTGGCAGGCTGGCTCAAGCTGCCGTTCTGGCCCAGCGTGGCCTACATGGCCGTCGGCAAGTGCGCGCGCTACCTGACCATGACGGGCTTGCTGCTCTACGTGCCTGATGGCGTATGGCACCGGATTGGACAAATGCTGGCGTAGTGGCACGCAAACGGGGCGTAATGCAACGCCAGTTTGCCCCATTTTTGGGCAGTTCGATAGTTTGTAGTAGAGTCCTGTTCTTGGCATTTTTGCGTCGAAAAATCAGCAAGTCTGGTTTTTTATTCATGAAAAATAGGGCTTTTCCATATTTGCTATGGTAGCGGATGAGGTGCTTAAACCTTGGGCGGAATAAGGCTGTTCCCGCATGGTGCGGCGCAATAAGATAAAATGGGCCTTTAGGGTCCAGTCCACATCGTCACCACACTCCATGAACGCTCCCGCACATATCCAAGCTTTACTGGCAGAAACGCCCAATGGTCCCGCAGCAAGCCGCCTGCGCGAAATCCCGTATAACTACACGTCGTTTTCCGATCGCGAGATCGTCATACGCCTGTTGGGGGAGGACTCCTGGCGCCTGCTCGACGAGCTGCGCGGCGCCCGCCAGACGGGCCGTTCGGCCCGCATGCTGTACGAGGTGCTGGGCGACATCTGGGTCGTGCGCCGCAATCCCTACCTGCAGGATGACTTGCTCGACAATCCGAAGCGCCGCCAGGGCTTGATCGATGCCTTGCATCACCGCCTGGCCGAAGTCGACAAACGCCGCCTGGGCATCGATGCGGCCGGCGGCGACGTCGCTGCCAGTGGCGAAGCGCCGGAAGTCGCCAAGGCGCGCAGCGCCAATGTGGAGCTGCTGCTGAAAGCGGCCAGCAAGGCCGTGGCCGACTTTGGCGACGAATTCCGCAAGACCTATGACTTGCGCAAGCGCACGGTCAAGGTGCTGGGCCGCTACACGGAAAAGCACAATGTGCGCTTCGACGGCATGACGCGCGTGTCGCACGTGACGGACGCCACCGACTGGCGCGTGGAATACCCGTTCGTCGTGCTCACGCCCGACACGGAAGAGGAAATGGCCGGTCTCGTCAAAGGCTGTATCGAGCTGGGGCTGACCATCATCCCGCGCGGCGGCGGCACCGGCTACACGGGCGGCGCGATTCCATTGACGCCGATGTCGGCCGTCATCAACACGGAAAAACTCATCACCCTGGGCGCCGTGGAAATGACGGTCTTGCCGGGATTGAGCCACGAATACGCGACGATCAATTCGGGCGCGGGCGTGATCACGAACAAGGTGTCGGAAGCGGCGGAAAAGGCCGGCTTCGTCTTCGCCGTCGACCCGACCTCGGCGCACGCTTCATGTATCGGCGGCAACGTGGCCATGAATGCGGGCGGCAAGAAAGCCGTGCTGTGGGGCACGGCGCTGGACAACCTGGCCTCGTGGCGCATGGTCGACCCGAACGGCGACTGGCTCGACGTCACCCGCCTCGACCATAACCTGGGCAAGATCCACGATATCGCGCTGGCACGTTTCCAGCTGGAATGGCGTCACCCAAGCACGCGCGACGCAAGCAAACCGAATGCGCCGTTCAAGACGGAAATCCTGGAAATTCCTGGCCGCAAGTTCCGTAAAGAGGGCCTGGGCAAGGACGTCACCGACAAATTCCTCGCCGGTTTGCCGGGCATTCAAAAGGAAGGCTGCGACGGCCTGATCACGTCGGCGCGCTGGATTTTGCACAAGATGCCGAAGTTCGCCCGCACCGTCTGCCTGGAATTCTTTGGCCAGGCACGCGACGCGATCCCGTCGATCGTGGAAATCAAGGATTACCTCGATGGCTTGCCGGCCAAGGGCGAGCAATACACGACCATCCGCCTGGCGGGCCTGGAACATCTGGACGAGCGCTACCTGCGCGCCGTCGGCTATGCCACCAAGTCGAAGCGGGGCGTGCTGCCAAAGATGGCCCTGTTTGGCGACATCGTCGGCGATGATGAAAATGCCGTCGCGCAAGCGGCGTCGGAAGTGGTGCGCATCGCCAACACCCGCGTGGGCGAAGGTTTTGTGGCCGTCAGCCCGGAAGCGCGCAAGAAATTCTGGTTAGATCGTGCCCGCACGGCCGCGATCGCCAAGCACACCAACGCTTTTAAAATCAATGAAGACGTCGTCATTCCCCTGAACCGCATGGGCGAATACACGGATGGCATCGAGCGCATCAATATCGAACTGTCGATCAAGAACAAGCTGCAACTGGCCGACGCCCTGAGCGAATTCTTTGGCAAAGGTAATTTGCCAGTAGGCAAGAGCGACGATGCGTCCGACGACCGCGTCGACGATGCGGAAATGCTGGGCGACCGCGCCGAGCAGGCACAACAGCTGCTGGCCCAAGTCACGGCCCGCTGGACCTATCTGCTGGCCCAGCTCGACCGTCCGCTGGCGGACGTGAAGGGCGAATTGGCCGAACTGGGCATGGAGCGCTTGCTGCCCGTGTTCGATGCGCGCCTGGAAACGCAGCCGGACGCCACCCTGTTCGACGTGGTGCAGGACCGCACCGTACGCATTACCTGGAAGCAAGAGATCCGCGCCCAGCTACGCCAGATCTTCAACGGCGCCGCCTTCAAACTGATCCTCGACGAGGCCACCGCCATCCATGCGCGCATCTTGCGTAGCCGCGTGTTTGTCGCGTTGCACATGCATGCGGGCGACGGCAACGTGCACACGAACTTGCCCGTCAACTCGGACAATTACGAAATGCTGCAGGACGCCCACGAAGCCGTGGGCCGCATCATGATCCTGGCCCGCTCGCTGAACGGCGTCATTTCCGGCGAACATGGCATCGGCATTACCAAGCTGGAATTTTTGACGGAAGAAGAAATCGGCGAATTCCGCAGCTACAAGCAGCGCATCGATCCCGAAGGCCGTTTTAATAAAGGCAAATTGCTGAACCTGCCGGGCATGGGCGCCGACTTGCGCAATGCCTATACGCCATCGTTCGGCCTGATGGGCCATGAATCCTTGATCATGCAGCAAAGCGATATCGGCGCCATCGCCGACAGCGTCAAGGATTGCTTGCGTTGCGGCAAGTGCAAGCCCGTGTGCTCGACGCACGTGCCGCGCGCCAACTTGCTGTACTCGCCACGCGACAAGATTTTGGCGACCTCGTCCCTGATCGAAGCCTTCCTGTACGAAGAGCAGACGCGCCGCGGTATTTCCATCAAGCATTGGGAAGAGTTCGAGGACGTGGCCGATCATTGCACCGTGTGCCATAAATGCGTCACGCCTTGCCCCGTCAACATCGATTTCGGCGACGTGTCGATGAACATGCGCAACTTGCTGCGCAAGATGGACAAGAAGAGCTTTAATCCCGGTACCAAGGCGACGATGATGTTCCTCAACGCCACCGATCCCGTGACCATCAACGCCACGCGCCAGGTCATGATCGGCTGGGGCTACAAGGCGCAGCGCCTGGGCCACGATTTGCTGAAGAAGTTTGCCAAGAAGCAGACCAAGGCGCCGCCGCCATCGACGGGCAAGCCTCCCGTCAAGGCGCAGGTGATCCACTTCATCAACAAAAAAATGCCGGGCAACCTGCCGAAGAAATCGGCGCGCGCGCTGCTCGACATCGAAGATGACAAGGTCATTCCGATCATCCGCAATCCGAAGACGACGACGGCCGATACGGAAGCCGTGTTCTACTTCCCCGGTTGCGGTTCGGAGCGCCTGTTCTCGCAAGTGGGCCTGGCCACACAGGCGATGCTGTGGGAAGTGGGCGTGCAGACCGTCTTGCCACCTGGCTACCTGTGCTGCGGTTATCCGCAGCGCGGTGCCGGGGAATTCGACAAGGCCGAGAAGATGATGACGGACAACCGCGTCCTGTTCCACCGCATGGCCAACACGCTCAATTACCTCGACATCAAGACGGTGCTTGTCTCGTGCGGCACCTGCTACGACCAGCTGGCAACGTATCAGTTCGAGAAGATTTTCCCTGGCTGCCGCATCATGGATATCCATGAGTATCTGCTGGAGAAAAACGTCAAGCTGGAAGGCGTCAACGGCACGCGCTATATGTACCACGAGCCATGCCACAATCCGATGAAGCTGCAGGAGTCTAGCAAGACCATCAATTCCCTGATCAGCACGGTAGATAACGTGAAGATCGAGAAGAATGACCGTTGCTGCGGTGAATCGGGTTCCCTGGCCGTCACGCGTCCCGACATTTCCACGCAAGTGCGTTTCCGCAAGGAAGAAGAGATGGTCAAGGGCGCCGACAAGCTGCGCGGCGACGGTTTTACCGGCGACGTGAAAATCCTCACCAGCTGCCCGTCGTGCCTGCAAGGCCTGTCGCGCTACAATGACGATTCGGGCACGACGGCCGACTACATCGTCGTCGAAATCGCCAAACACTTGCTGGGAGAGAACTGGATGCCGGATTACGTGAAACGCGCCAATGACGGCGGCATTGAACGGGTGCTGGTGTAATGTCCACGCCTTGCGATCTGTGCAACTTGCTCGATGGCTACGCCAACAAGCAAGGTCTGGAGACCTTGCTGTGGCGCAGCGAGCGCCTGTCTGTCGTGGCCGTCGATGACGCCGCCTATCCCGGCTTTTGCCGTGTGATCTGGAACAAGCATGTGAAGGAAATGACGGATTTGACACCCGGCGAGCGCAACTACGTCATGGAAGTCGTGTGGCAAGTCGAGCTGGCCGTGCGTGAAGTGATGCAGCCGGAAAAGGTCAATGTGGCCAGTTTCGGCAACATGACGCCGCACGTGCATTGGCACGTGATTCCCCGCTACCGCGACGACGCGCATTTCCCGAACCCCAGCTGGGCCGTGGTCCAGCGCGAGACGGCGCCGGAAGTCCTGGCCGCGCGCCGCGCGCTGCTGCCGGCCTTGCGCGACGCCATCATTCAACGTTTATCCGCATAAAGTATCGTCATGACTGAAAAAATAGCAACTCCGCAACCGACCGGCTTGACCGTGCACAACCAGTCGCGCGTGCTCGACGTGGCGTTCGATGATGGCAGCGAATTTGTCTTGCCGTTCGAATACCTGCGCGTGTACTCGCCGTCGGCCGAAGTGCAGGGCCATGGCAAGGGCCAGGAAACCTTGCAATTAGGTAAGCGCCTGGTCGGCATCACGGGCATCGAGCCGGTCGGCAACTACGCCGTGCAGCCCACCTTCAGCGATGGCCACAATTCCGGCCTGTACACCTGGGCCTATTTGTACAAGCTGGGCGCGGAAAAAGACAAGCTGTGGCAAGCTTACCTGGACCAGCTGGCGGCAGCCGGCTACCCGGGCGACAGCGGCCGCGACGCCAAGGCCGACATGACGGTCAAGCAATCTTCCGGCCACGTCCACGGACCGAGCTGCGGGCACAAACACTAAGCTGAAAAAATAATGCGGTAATCTGTCGGATAACCGCCGCCCCGTTCGTCGTATTAATGCCCGCGCTTGCGGGCATTTTTCTTTTGGAGAAGAGACTATGGAATACCTGATCCTGATCTACGCCGACGAGGCGCGCTATGCCACCATGCCAGACGAGCAGATGGCCAGTCTGATGGCCGACTTTGCCAGCTATACGCAGGCGCTGGAGGCGGCCGGTGTGCTGCGCGGCGGGGCCGAGCTGGCGCCTGTGGGCAGTGCCACCAGCGTGCGGGTGCGCAATGGCAAGCCCGTCATCACGGATGGGCCGTTCGCGGAAACCAAGGAGCAGCTGGGCGGCTACTACCTGCTAGCCTGTGCCAACCTGGACGAGGCGCTGGCCTGGGCCGGGCGTTGTCCGGCGGCCTCGCTGGGCACCATCGAAGTGCGGCCTGTCACGGCATAAACATGGCCGGCGACGCCCTGTCGGCCGTCGAGCACGTCTTTCGCCAGGAAAGGGGCAGGGTGCTGGCCGGCCTGATGCGGCGTTTCGGCGACCTGGACCTGGCGGAAGATGTGTTGCAGGAAGCGTGCCGCAAGGCGCTGGAACGGTGGCCGCGCACGGGCATCCCTGATAATTCCGCCGCCTGGCTCAGTTCCGTGGCGCGCAATGCGGGGCTCGATCACGTGCGCCGGGCAGGCAAGAGCGTCGGCGAGGCCGAGGCCGTGTTCTCCGGCCTGCCGGCGCCCGTGATTGAAGAAGCGCACGCCATCGAAGACGACCGCCTGCGCCTGCTGTTCATTTGCTGCCATCCCGCGCTGGCGCCCGAGGCGCAGGTGGCGCTGGCCCTGCGCACCTTGTGTGGCCTGTCGACGGGCGAGATCGCACGCGCCTTCGGCCTGGCGGAAGCGGCCCTGTCGCAGCGGCTGTTGCGCGCCAAACGCAAGATCGCCGAAGCGCGCATTCCTTTCGAGTTGCCCCCGGAGCAAGAGTTGCAGCCACGGCTGGCACAAGTGCTGCACGTGATTTACCTGGTGTTCAGCGAAGGCTATTGCGCCAGCGGCGGCGACACCCTGCTGCGCGCGGACTTGTGCGCCGAGGCGCTGCGCCTGGGACGCTTGCTCGACTGCCTGCAGCCTGGCCAGCCGGAAGTGCAGGGGCTATTGGCCCTGATGCTGCTGCAGGCGTCGCGCGGCCCGGCCCGTTTGTCGCCCGAGGGTTTTCTGCTGACGCTGGAAGAGCAGGAGCGGCGCCTGTGGGATGACGCTCTGATTGCCGAGGGGCTGGCCGTGCTGGAACTGGCCTTGCCGGCGCGCGCACCGGGGCCATATCAGTTGCAGGCGGCCATTGCCGCCTTGCACGCCAAAGCGCCCACGGCCAGCCAGACGGACTGGCGCCAGATCAGCACCCTGTATGGCGCCTTGCTGCGGCACAAGCCGGAACCCTTGATTTTGCTCAATGCCGTGATCGCCTGCGCCATGGCGCATGGCGTCGAGCACGGGCTGGTGTGGCTCGATCGCCTGGAAACCGTGCCCAGTCTGGCGCTATCGCATTATCTGCACGCGGCCCGCGCCGACTTGCTGCGCCGCCAGGGCGACCGGCCGGGGGCGCTGGCGGCATACGCGCGGGCGGCCATGCTGGCTTCGAATGCAGTGGAAAGGCAATACCTTCTCCGGCGTCACGGGGAAATGCGCCTGCCGCTTGTATAATGCTCCCAAGTTCAAACAGACTGCCTACCATGACCAATACGACCCATTTCGGATACAAAACAGTTGCAGAAGACGACAAAGTGCGCGAAGTCGCCAAGGTGTTCCATTCCGTCGCTGCCAAATACGACGTGATGAACGACTTGATGTCGGGCGGGCTGCACCGTCTGTGGAAGACGTTCACCATTGCCAACGCGGGCGTGCGCCCCGGTTTCAAGGTGCTCGACATCGCCGGCGGTACGGGCGACCTGTCGAAGGCATTCGCCAAGCAGGCGGGCCCTACCGGCGAAGTCTGGTTGACCGATATCAATGAATCGATGTTGCGCGTGGGCCGCGACCGCCTCTTGAATCGCGGCCTGCTCACCCCCACCATGTTGTGTGACGCGGAAAAACTGCCATTCCCCGACAATTATTTCGACCGTGTCAGCGTGGCCTTTGGCCTGCGCAACATGACGCACAAGGATGTGGCGCTGGCGGAAATGCGCCGCGTGCTGAAACCGGGCGGCAAGCTGCTGGTGCTGGAGTTTTCCAAGGTGGCGGCGCCCCTGCAAAAGCCGTACGACCTGTATTCGTTCTCGGTCTTGCCGTGGTTCGGACAGAAAATCGCCGGCGACGCGGAAAGCTACCGCTACCTGGCCGAATCGATCCGCATGCACCCGGACCAGGAAACCCTCAAAACCATTATGGAAACGGCGGGCCTGGAACGCGTGCAGTACTACAATTTGACGGCAGGTATTGCCGCTTTGCACACCGGTATCAAGATGTAATGCATCAACGTTGGTGATTTTAGGAGATGGAATGAAATTGAAGAAATTTATGGTCGGCATGATGCTGGCCGCGACCACGGTATCCATGCTGGGCGAGGCGCTGGCCCGTCCCATGGGCGGTGGCCGTTCGTTTGGCCGCCAGTCGCAAAACGTGGGCCGCCAGGCGCCCGCACCGGCGCCAACCCCGGCACCGGCCGCCGCGCCACGCCAGGCGCAACCTGCGCCGGCTCCCGCACCGGCCCCTGCCGCCAAGGCACCGAGCCGCTGGAAGGGCTTGCTGGGCGGCGCCTTGCTGGGTCTGGGTTTGGGCGCGCTGCTGTCGCATTTCGGCCTGGGCGGCGCCCTGGCCAGCATGATCAGTACCCTGCTGATGGTGGCCTTGCTGGCCGGCGTGGCCTTCTTCATCTACCGCATGGTGCGCGGCAAGCGTGACAGCAATGCCAGCGGCAATGCGCCGTTCGCCGGTTTCGGCAACCAGCCTGCGCCAGCCGGCAACGTGCCTGACATCGGTTCGCGCATTCCACCGCTGCCGCCGCTGCAACCCGTCTCGTCCGGCGTTGGCCTGGATAAGCCGGACCCGGTCCCGGCCCCCGCTGCAGCGCCATGGGGCGTGCCAGGCGACTTCGACAAGGATGCCTTCCTGCGCCACGCGAAAAGCAATTTCATTCGCCTGCAAGCGGCCTGGGACAAGGCGGACGTCAACGATATCCGCGAATTCACGTCGCCGGAAGTGTATGCGGAACTGCGCATGCAAATCCAGGAACGGGGCGCGCAGCCGGACTTTACGGATGTCGTCACCATCGATGCCGAACTCCTGGGCATCGAGACGAGCGTCAACGATTACCTGGCCAGCGTGAAATTTACGGGCCTGATCCGTTCGGCGCCGGGCGCGGCGGCGGAACCGTTCGCGGAAGTGTGGAATATGTCGAAACCCGTCAGCGGCAACAGCGGCTGGGTCCTGGCAGGCATCCAGCAATTGAATTAATTGCAAAAACTTGCTGAATACTGGCTTAAGTCCATGCGGAATGCATGATGCTTAACAGATATTTCCTGCTGAACTGGTAAGATCGAAACCGCCCGCGTAGTTTTACGGGCGGTTTTTTCTTTTTAGGGGCGCGCCAGGCGCGCTGTATATAGATGGCACCACTTTCCGATCTCTCCCTGATGACGCCCGTCATCGCGACTATCAACCACTTGCTGGCGCAAGAGCCGTGGGCGCGCCAGCAGTTGGCCGTGCACGCCGGCAAGCTGGCCTGCATCGACACGGGCGCCGTGGCCTTGCGCCTGCGCGTCGACAGCGCAGGCATGCTGGAAGCGGCACCGGCCGATATGCCGGCCAACGTCACCATCCGCGTGAAATTGTCCGATGTGCCGCTGATCCTGCAAAACCGCGAGCGGGCGTTTTCCTACGTCAAGATCGAAGGCGATGCCGAGTTTGCCAATGCGATTTCGCAATTGAGCAAGGGCTTGCGCTGGGAAGCTGAGCACGACCTGGAAAAAGTCGTCGGGCCCATGCTGGCCACGCGCCTCGTTGCCGGCGCCAAGGATGCGGCTGCCTTTGTGCGCACGGGCCAGCAAAAGCTGGCGGAAAACGTGGCCGAATATTTCCTCGACGAACAGCCCATGCTGATCCGTCCTGCTACCTTGCAAGAGTATTCCGCTGGCGTGACGCGCGTGCGCGATGACGTCGAACGCCTGGCCAAGCGCCTTGCCCGGCTGGAAAAGGCGGCCGCCGCCGTCCAGCCGCAGTCCTCCTCACCGGATTTGTCTACATGATATTGAAATTCCTGCGCCTGTTTAAAATCATCCGTGTTTCCATCAAGTACGGTCTGGATGAGATAGCGATTTCTGGTCTGCAAGTTCCCCGCACCGCCAAATT
Source organism: Janthinobacterium sp. BJB401 (assembly GCF_013372745.1). Taxonomy (NCBI): domain Bacteria; kingdom Pseudomonadati; phylum Pseudomonadota; class Betaproteobacteria; order Burkholderiales; family Oxalobacteraceae; genus Janthinobacterium; species Janthinobacterium sp. BJB401. The sequence goes on from NZ_JABXFH010000002.1 coordinate 234,149, forward strand.
GATCGACACCCTGATTTTCTGGCGCGACCTGTCGTCGCCACGGGGCTTGCGCCTGCGCCTGGCGCTGGAAGAGCTGGGCCCGATTTTCGTCAAATTCGGCCAGGTGCTGTCGACCCGGCGCGACCTGATGCCGCCCGACATCGCCGAAGAACTGGCGCGCCTGCAAGACCGCGTGCCGCCTTTCGATTCCGACCTGGCCATCGCGCAAATCACCAAATCGCTCGGTGCGCACCCGGATCAATTGTTTGCCCGCTTCGAGCGCGAGCCGGTGGCGTCCGCCTCGATTGCCCAGGTGCACTTCGCCACCTTGAAAGATGGCCGCGAAGTGGCCGTGAAGGTTTTGCGTCCAGGCATGAAAAAGCTGATCGACGAAGACGTGGCCCTGATGCACATCGCCGCCGACTGGACCAGTCGCCTGTGGGCCGACAGCAAGCGCTTGAAACCGAAAGAGGTGGTGGGCGAGTTCGACAAATACCTGCACGACGAGCTGGACCTGATGCGCGAGGCGGCCAACGCGAGCCAGCTGCGCCGCAACTTTGCCAATTCGGACTTGCTGCTGGTGCCGGAAATGCACTGGGATTATTGCTCCAGCAGCGTCATCGTCATGGAACGCATGGTTGGCATCCCCGTGTCGCAGACGGAGCGCCTGGTGGCGGCCGGCGTGGATTTGCGCAAACTCTCCAGCGATGGCGTGGAGATTTTCTTCACGCAAGTGTTCCGCGACGGCTTTTTCCATGCGGATATGCATCCGGGGAATATTCTCGTGTCGATCGCGCCCGAATCGTTCGGCCGCTACATCGCGCTCGACTTTGGCATCGTGGGAACGTTGAACGACTACGACAAGGATTATTTGTCGCAAAACTTCCTCGCCTTCTTCCGCCGCGACTACAAGCGCGTGGCCGAGGCACATATCGAATCGGGCTGGGCGCCGAAAGACACGCGCGTCGATGAGCTGGAAGCGGCCGTGCGCGCCTGCTGCGAACCGATTTTCGACCGTCCGCTGAAGGATATTTCTTTCGGACAAGTTCTGCTGCGGCTGTTCCAGACTTCGCGCCGCTTCAACGTGGAAGTGCAGCCGCAGCTGGTGCTGTTGCAAAAGACCCTGCTCAATATCGAAGGCCTGGGGCGCCAGCTGGACCCGGAACTGGACCTGTGGCAAACGGCCAAGCCGTATCTGGAAAAATGGATGAGCAACCAGGTGGGCCCGCAAGGCTTCATGGAGCGCCTGCGCGCCGAGGCGCCCCGCTATGCGCACATCTTCCCGCAACTGCCGCGCTTGCTGCACCAGGCCTTGACGGTGCATGGCGAGCCGCGCGAAAACGATGTGGAATTGATGAAAACCTTGCTGGCGGAACAACGCCAGACGAATCGCTTGCTGAGCTTTATTGTGTACTTCGTGGGCGCCTTCGCCCTCGGCGCGTTGGGCTTGCAAGTGTTCATGCGCTGGCATCAACTGCCGTTTTAAAGGCTGAGGACGTAAGTGATGGCTGACTTCCAAACCCGCGATCCGCTCTCGCCCGCCTTCTGGGACGAGCGGTTCGAGAAGCAATTTACGCCCTGGGACCACGGCGGCGTGCCGTCGCGCCTGCGCAGTTTCGTTGCCGGCAGCCCGGCGCCGTTGCGCTGCCTGATTCCCGGCTGCGGTTCCGCGTATGAACTGGTCTTCATGCTCGATCACGGCTGGGATGCCACGGCCATCGACTTTTCGCCGGCCGCCGTGGCCGCCGCGCGCGCCGTCGTCGGTGCGCGGGCAGGGCAGGTGGTGGAAGCGGATTTCTTTGCCTGGGAACCCGCCGCACCGCTGGACCTGATCTATGAACGGGCCTTCCTGTGCGCCATGCCGCGTGCCATGTGGCCGCAAGTGGCGGCCCGCTGGGCGCAGCTGCTGGCGCCCGGTGCCATGCTGGCCGGTTACTTTTTCTTTGACGACAATGCCAAGGGACCGCCATTTGGTATTTCTCGTGAGAAACTGCAGGAGTTGCTGGCGCCGCATTTCGACTGCCTCGCCGATGAAGCCGTCGATGATTCCATCGCCGTCTTCGCCGGCAAGGAGCGCTGGATGAGCTGGCGCCGCCGGGCGGACTGAGGCGGGCGGGGCAATTTCTGCTGGGAGCAAAGGAAAAGCTTTATAATTCAGGGTTTTTGATGATTTTCTCGGAGTAGAGATGCCGATTTACGCTTACCGTTGTGACGAGTGTGGTTTTGCCAAGGACGTCTTGCAAAAGATCTCCGATCCAGTACTGACGGTGTGCCTGTCGTGCGGCAAGCCCAGTTTCAAGAAACAATTGACGGCCGCCGGTTTCCAATTGAAGGGCACCGGCTGGTACGCGACCGATTTCCGCGGCGGCACGGCGCCCACCACGGCCATCCCGACGGGCCCGGCTGATGGCGCCAAGCCTGCCGCAACCACCGAGAGCGCGCCTGCTGCCGCGCCTGCGCCCGCCCCGGCTGCCGCTGCGCCGAAAGCGGACTGAGCGCGCGCCGCGCCGCTACGATCCCTTACCGAGAAACCGATGCGTAAATATTTTATTACCGGATTACTAATTTTGGTGCCCCTGGCCATTACGGCCTGGGTTCTGAATCTGGTGATCAGCACGATGGACCAGTCGCTATTGCTGGTGCCCGGCAGTACGAAGCCCAGCATATGGTTCGGCCACCTGGTTCCTCCGCTGAGCACCATTCCCGGCCTGGGCACGGTATTGACGGTACTGATCGTGTTCTTCACGGGCTTGCTGACGAATAACCTGGTCGGCAATTACGTGGTGAAACTGTGGGAAAAATTGCTGCAACGCATACCCATCGTCAATTCCCTGTATTCGAGCGTCAAGCAAGTCTCCGATACCCTGTTTTCCCCGTCGGGCAACGCCTTCCGCAAGGCCGTGCTGGTGCCGTATCCGCATCAGAACTCCTGGACCATCGCTTTCCTGACCGGTGTGCCGGGCGGCGATGCGGCGAACCATCTGGTGGGCGACTTTGTCAGCGTGTATGTGCCGACGACGCCGAACCCGACATCAGGCTTTTTCCTGATGATGAAGCGCAGCGATGTCGTCGAACTCGACATGAGCGTCGATGCAGCGCTCAAATATATCGTCTCGATGGGCGTGGTGGCGCCTGCGGAAGTTGTTGCTGTACCGGCCCCGGCAGCCAAAGAATAAAGGCAGGCGTCCCACGTGGGACGTGGCCGGATTGAACACTCACTAACCTGAACTGAGAATTTTATGTCTATGCGTACTGAATACTGCGGCCTCGTTACCGAAGCCATGCTGGGACAAACCGTCAGCCTGTGCGGCTGGGTACATCGCCGCCGCGACCACGGCAGCCTGATCTTCATCGACTTGCGCGACCGTGAAGGCCTGGTGCAAATCGTTTGCAACCCGGAACAAGCGGAAATGTTCAAGGTCGCCGAAGCCGTTCGTAACGAATTCTGCCTGCGCGTGACGGGCGTCGTGACCAACCGTATCGACGGCACGATCAACAACAACCTGAAGTCGGGCAAGATCGAAGTGGTCTGCTCGGAGCTGGAAGTGCTGAACCCTTCCGTGCCCGTGCCTTTCCAGCTGGACGACGACAACCTGTCGGAAACGACGCGTCTGACGCACCGCGTGCTGGATCTGCGCCGCCCGCAAATGCAAAACAACCTGCGCCTGCGCTACAAGGTGACGATGGAAGTGCGCAAGTACCTCGACGCGCTGGGCTTCATCGACATCGAAACGCCGATGCTGACCAAGTCCACGCCAGAAGGCGCGCGCGATTACCTGGTGCCGTCGCGCGTGAACGCGGGCAGTTTCTTTGCCTTGCCGCAATCGCCACAGTTGTTCAAGCAACTGTTGATGGTCGCCAACTTCGACCGTTACTACCAGATCACCAAGTGTTTCCGCGACGAAGACTTGCGCGCTGACCGCCAGCCTGAATTCACGCAGATCGACTGCGAAACCTCGTTCCTGACGGAACAGGAAATCCGCGACCTGTTCGAAGACATGATACGTGTCGTCTTCAAGAACACCCTGGACATCGACCTGCCGAACCCGTTCCCGGTGATGGATTTCGCCGAAGCGATGGGCCTGTACGGTTCCGACAAGCCGGACATGCGCGTCAAGCTGGCCTTCACGGATTTGACGGAAGTCATGAAGTCGGTCGAATTCAAGGTCTTCAACGGCGCCGCCAACATGAAAGGCGGCCGCGTGGTGGCCCTGCGCGTACCGCAAGGCGGCAGCATGCCCCGTTCGGAAATCGATGCTTACACGCAATTTGTCGCCATCTACGGTGCCAAAGGCCTCGCCTACATCAAGGTCAACGAGAAAGCCAAGGGCCCTGAAGGCTTGCAGTCGCCGATCGTCAAGTTCCTGCCTGCCGACGTGCTGGCCACGATCTTGGAGCAGACGGGCGCGCAAGACGGCGACCTGATCTTCTTCGGCGCCGACAAGGCCAAGGTCGTCAACGACGCCATCGGCGCGCTGCGCGTGAAAATCGGTCACAGCGAGTTCGGCAAGAAGGCCGGCCTGTTCGAAGACGTGTGGAAGCCATTGTGGGTGGTCGACTTCCCGATGTTCGAGCACGACGAAGAAGCGGACCGCTGGACGGCAACCCACCATCCATTCACGGCGCCGAAAGACGGCCATGAAGACATGCTGGAAAGCGATCCGGGCGCCTGCATCGCCAAGGCCTACGACATGGTTCTGAACGGCTGGGAACTGGGCGGCGGTTCGATCCGTATCCACCGCGAAGAAGTGCAGTCGAAAGTGTTCCGCGCGCTGAAGATCGACGCGGAAGAAGCGCAGCTGAAATTCGGCTTCCTGCTCGACGCCCTGCAATACGGCGCGCCACCGCATGGCGGCCTGGCATTCGGCCTGGACCGTATCGTGACCATGATGACGGGTTCCGAATCGATCCGCGACGTGATCGCCTTCCCGAAAACCCAGCGCGCGCAAGACTTGCTGACCCATGCGCCGTCGGAAGTGGACGAGAAGCAACTGCGTGAACTGCACATCCGTTTGCGCAGCGCCGAGCCAAAAGTAGTGTAATGAAGCATGCGGCTGCCCAAGCGGCCGCTGTTTGATCCACTATGCAAAAAAAGGCGCTGTCGTGGCGCCTTTTTCATTGTTCATATGACTCATAAAATCCCTGTTTCCGTGCTGGTCGTCATTCATACGGCTGACCTTGACGTCTTGCTCATCGAACGCGCGGGCCAGCCCGGTTTCTGGCAATCGGTGACGGGTTCCGTCGATGCCGTCGACGAACCGCTGCTGCGGACGGCCGCGCGCGAATTGGCGGAAGAAACCGGCATCGTTGCCGATGGGCGCGATATTGTGCTGCGCGACTGGAACTTGTCGAACGTGTACGAGATCTACCCGATCTGGCGCCACCGCTATGCGCCCGGCGTGACGCGCAACACGGAACACGTGTTCAGCGTGCAAGTGCCGCGCGATATCGCCATCACCCTGAGCCCGCGCGAACACTTGCAGTACGCATGGCTGCCTTACCTGGCGGCGGCCGACCGCTGTTTCTCGTCATCCAACGCGGAAGCGATTTTGCAATTGCCGGCCATGACGGGCCTGGCGCGCCCCACTTGATAGAAAGCATTCCATGTTGAACTGGTTACATTTGACGACGCAGCAAAAACTGCTGGGCACCCTGGGCATCGTTTTTTGCCTGTGCTTTATTTTCCTGCTGTTCAGCTCCACCGTCCCTGGCCGCACGCCGCCGATCGGCATGCCGCTGATGGCGATCGGCTGGCTGTTGCATCCGGGCGCCTTTGCCAAGGGCAAGCGCACCGTGGCCTGGCGCGGCGCACCGTTGCTGGTGAAAATCGTCTGGGCAGCCGGCATTACCGCGCTGCTCGTCAGCGTGACGGCGGGCGTGGGACGCATGCTGGCTTAAGCGCTGCAAACTATTGTCATGTGGTATTATTGCTTTAATAGTAATTTCACTTCCTGACGAAAGGCGTACATGCTGAACTGGTCTCAACTTTCTTTTCAGCAGCGTCTTGTGGGCGCCGTATTTCTGTCCTGGATAGTTGGCGCCTTGTATGCCGTGTGTTTCCCCGATCAGCTGCATGCCCGCCTTCCACAGGCAGGCTTGCCCTTGCTGATGCTGGGATTTCTGTTGCATCCCCGTTGCTTTGCCGGCGGACGGGGCGCCTTCAGCTGGAGCAGCGCACCCGGGATCGTGAAGGGCTTGTGGGTGATCGGCATGGTGGTGGGCAGCATCAGCGCCATCGATAGTTTGCTGGCAGCGATGACGGGCAGATAAAGCTGCCATAGGTGCGCACGCGCACCTACGCTGGCGCCGCGCGAGGCCCGTCAGGGAGTAGAATCAATGCATGAAAATCCGCGTAGCAACTTATAATATACACAAGGGTGTCTCCTCCGTGCGAGGCTTGCCCCGCGTGCATGCTTTAAAACAGGCGATTGCCCTGTTCCATGCCGATGTCGTCTTTTTGCAGGAAGTGCAAGGCAAGCATGACCGTAATGCGGCCCGCTATGGCGCCGAGAAAAACGGCCACAAGCATTGGCCGGAAGCGTCGCAGCACGAGTTCTTTGCCGGCGCCGAGCACCATTCCGCGTATGGCATGAATGCCGTGTACGATCACGGCCACCATGGCAATGCCTTGCTGAGCAAGTTTCTCATCGCCTCGCAAACCAACCACGACGTCTCCGACCATGCCTACGAGCAACGCGGCATCCTGCATTGCGTGCTCAAGACGCCGCAGGCCGACGTGCACTGTTATGTCGTCCACCTGGGCCTGTTCGAATCGGGACGGGGACGCCAGACGCAGGCGCTGATCGACGCCGTCATGGAATCGGCGCCGGATGGCGAGCCCGTCATCATCGCCGGCGATTTTAACGACTGGCGCAACACGCTCAGTGACAAGCTGCGCAATGCGCTCGGCGTGGTGGAAGTATTCGACCAGCGGGCGTCGAACTCGGCTCTGGGCGATCTGGTGCGCACCCTGGCGCGGCGCCAGAGCAAGACCCCGACACCCGTGCCGGCGCGCACCTTTCCCGCCGCCTTGCCTTGGTTCCGCCTGGACCGCATCTATGTGCGCGGTTTCCACGTGGAAGGCGCGCAAGTGATGCATGGCACCTTGTGGGCCAAACTGTCGGACCACGCGCCGATCGTTGCTGCTTTGAAACTCGCGTAGACTGCCGGCATGCGTACAGTCAATTTCATCGCCCACAACGACATCCAGCTGCTGTATTGCGGCACCGATTACTTTCCCGCTTTGATCGCCGCCATCGACGGCGCGCGCGCGGAAGTCTATTTCGAAACGTATATCTTTGCCGACGACGCCACGGGCACCCTGGTGCTCGACGCGCTCAAACGCGCGGCCGCGCGCGGCGTGCTCGTGTGCATGATCACGGACTGGTTCGGCACGGGCAACCGCCGGGTCAACGCCATGCATGCGGAGCTGGAAGCGGCTGGCGTGCACCACCGCATCTTCAACCCCTGGTTCAAGCGCGGCATCACGCGCACGCATCGCAAGATTTGCGTGGCCGATGGCGAAATCGCTCTGGTGGGCGGCATCAATATCAACGATGACATGTTTTGCGACTACGACCACAACATCAGCCTGGAAGCGCCGCGCTGGGATTTCGCCGTGCAGGTGAAGGGCCCGCTGGTCGACGCCATCCACGAAGAGGTGCAGGCGCAGTGGGCGCGCTTGGGCAAGATGAATCTGGTGCGGCGTATCAAGCTGTACCGCAAGATGCGCGTCGTCAGCAAGGAGCTGGCGAAGAACCCCGTCGTGGCCGGCTTTGTCGTGCGCGACAACCTGCGCAACCGCCGCACCATCCAGCGCGCCTACCTGCAGGCGCTGGGCCAGGCGCGTAAAAGCGTGATGTTGGCCAACCCGTATTTCGCGCCCGGACACAAGCTGCGCCGCGCGCTGGCCCAGGCGGCCCAGCGGGGCGTCGATGTGGTCTTGCTGATCGGCGTGGGCGAATTTCGCATGCAAGACGCCGTGGCGCACTCGTTTTATCCGAAACTGCTGGCCGCCGGCGTGAAAATCGTCGAGTACCGCAAGACGCAGCTGCACGCCAAGGTGGCCGTCGTCGACGATGACTGGGCGACGGTCGGTTCCAGCAATATTGACGCGCTGAGCCTGTTCCTGAACCAGGAAGCGAACGTGGTGATCAAGGACGTGGCGTTCGCGCAAAGCTTGCGCCAGCACATCGAGCAGGGCGTGGCCGACGGCATCGTGATTCACCAGGATGATTTCAAGCACATCGGCCGCTTCCGGCGCATCGGCTATGAAGCCGCCTTCCTCGTGTACCGGCTGGTGATGCGCATTTTTTCAGTAGGCAAGTACGCATGAACGAGATGACAACGGTAAGGCTGGACAAATGGCTGTGGGCGGCGCGCTTCTTCAAGACGCGCTCGCTGGCCAGCGAAGCCGTCGACACGGGCAAGGTCAAAGTGGGTGGCGAGCGCGTGAAACCGGCGCGCAGCCTGCGCGTGGGTGACGAGCTGGCCATCGACAATGGCGCGGAGACATGGGAAGTGGCCGTGCTGGGCCTGTCCGACAAGCGCGGCGCGGCGCCCGTGGCGCGTCTGCTGTATGGCGAAACGCCGGCCAGCATCGCCCGCCGCGAGCAACTGGCCGAGGAGCGCAAGCTGTTCCGCGAGCCGGGCACCACCATCAAGGGGCGGCCAACCAAGCGCGACCGCCGTCAATTGAGCAAGGCAGGCGGCCTCGACTGAGGCGCGCTGCTACCCAGGCGGCAGGGGCGCATGCCGCTTTTGCCTGCCTGAAATCGCTATAAACACGCGGCCCAAAAATGCTGCGCTGCACCAATAGAACATCGGCTCTAAAGTTCCCGTTTGACTTTTACGTGGTAGTGGATAATAGTACGAGCGTTCGGATTTTTTCGGAGCGTGCTTTTTTTTACCCTCGCTTCAGTCCGCCCAATCGGCAACATCACTTTTAGAACGGACCTCTTGAATACTTCAGTCAAATTCATGCGCAAGGGCGAACTGACCCGTGCAGCCATCCTCGACGTGGCGCTGGACCTGTCCAGCCGCGACGGCCTGGAAGGCCTGACCATCGGGCTGCTTGCGGACAAAATGAACATGAGCAAGTCGGGCGTGTTTGCCCACTTTGGCTCGCGCGAAGACTTGCAGATGGAAGTGCTGAAGCTTTACCACTATCGTTTCGAGCAAGAAGTCTTTTTCCCCAGCATGAAAGAACCACGCGGCATCCAGCGTCTGCAATCGATGTTTGCGCGCTGGGTCAAACGGGTCAGCGTGGAAATCGCTTCCGGCTGCATCTATATCAGCGGCGCCGTCGAGTATGACGACCGTCCCGGTCCCATCCGCGAGTCCCTCGTGGCCATGGTGCGGGCCTGGCAGGGCGCGTTGCTGCGCAGTGTCGAGCAATCGATCGCCACGGGCGACCTGAAAGCGGACACGGACGCCCAGCAGCTGGTGTACGAGATGTATGGCCTGATCCTGGCCCTGCATCACGACGCGCGTTTCCTGCGCGTGCCGGGCAGCATCGAACGGGCGCAAGCGGGCTTTATTCGCCTGCTGGCGTCGTACCAGAATTCCGTCACAAGCAAATAAGCCGTCAGGCAGTATCCGCAACAACGCATACGCAGTTCACAAGTACAACACTTTAGCTAATCGCCTTCAGGAGAAAATTATGGGTCAATACGTCGCGCCAATCCGGGATATGCAATTCGTCCTGCATGAGTTCCTGCAAGTGGAAGAAGAACTGAAGCAAATGCCGTCGTACGCCGATGTCGACGCCGACATCATCAACCAAGTGCTGGAAGAGGGCGGCAAATTCACCTCCGAAGTATTGTTCCCGCTGAACCATTCCGGCGACCGCGAAGGCTGCCACCACGACCCCGTCACGAAAAGCGTGACCACGCCTAAAGGTTTCAAGGAAGCCTACAAGCAGTACGTCGAAGGCGGCTGGGCGGCCTTGGCTTGCGATCCGGAATACGGCGGCCAGGGCTTGCCGGTCGTGCTGAACAATTCGTTCTATGAAATGCTGAACTCGTCGAACCAGGCCTGGTCCATGTACCCTGGCCTGTCGCACGGCGCCTACGAGTGCCTGAAGGAACACGGCACCGACCACCAGAAGGAAGTGTATCTGCCGAAACTGGTGTCGGGCGAATGGACGGGCACCATGTGCCTGACCGAGCCGCACTGCGGCACCGACCTGGGCCTGCTGCGCTCGAAAGCGCTGCCTGAGGCGGACGGTTCCTGGACCATCACCGGCAACAAGATCTTCATCTCGGCCGGCGAGCACGACATGGCGGAAAACATCCTGCACCTGGTGCTGGCCCGCGTGCCGGACGCGCCGGAAGGCTCGAAAGGCATCTCGCTGTTCCTGGTGCCGAAATTCCTGCCGAACGCGGACGGCACGGTCGGCGAACGCAACCCGATCACCTGCGGCGCCATCGAAGAAAAAATGGGCATCCACGGCAATTCGACCTGCCAGATGAACCTGGACGGCGCGAAAGGCTGGATCATCGGCCAGCCAAACAAGGGCTTGAACGCCATGTTCGTCTTCATGAACGCGGCCCGTCTGGGCGTGGGCATGCAGTCGCTGGGCCTGACGGAAATCGCCTACCAGAACGCGCTGATCTACGCCAAGGACCGCACGCAAATGCGTTCGCTGTCCGGCATCAAGAACCCGGAACTGCCGGCCGACCGCATCATCGTGCACCCTGACGTGCGCCGCATGCTGTTGACGGGCAAAGCCTACGCCGAAGGCGCGCGCGCTTTCACCTCGTACGTGGCGCTGCAGATCGACCGCGAACTGCACCACCCTGACGCCGACGTACGCAAGGAAGCGGCCGATGAAGTGGCGCTGCTGACGCCCGTCATCAAGGCCTTCATCACCGACAACGCCTGGATCGCCACTTCGGACGCGATGCAAGTGTTCGGCGGCCACGGCTACATTTCGGAATGGGGCATGGAGCAGTATGTGCGCGACGCGCGCATCAACATGATCTACGAAGGCACGAACACGATCCAGTCGCTCGATCTGCTGGGCCGCAAGATCCTCGGCGACAACGGCGCCAAGCTGCGCAAGTTCGGCGAAAAGATCAAGGCCTTCGTCGAAGACAATGGCACCGATGAAGCGATGAGCGAATTCGTCACCCCACTGGGCGATTTGGGCGACAAAGTCACCAAGCTGACCATGGAAATCGGCATGAAGGCCTTCCAGAACCCTGACGAAGTGGGCGCGGCATGCGTGCCTTACCTGCGCGTCGTCGGCCACATGATCTACAGCTACCTGTTCGCGCAGATGGCCAAGATCGCCCTCGAAAAAGAATCCAGCGGCGACACCTTCTACACCGCCAAACTGGCTACCGCACGTTTCTACTTCGCCCGCTTGCAGCCTGAAACGGCAACCCTGATCCGTCAGGCGCGTTCCGGTTCGGCCAACCTGATGGCACTCGACGCAGACCTGTTCTAAGACTTGAGGAAAATATGACCAATTTCATCGTTAAAAAAGTAGCCGTCCTCGGCGCCGGCGTGATGGGCGCGCAGATCGCCGCCCATTGCATCAACGCGAAAGTGCCGGTCGTGCTGTTCGACCTGCCAGCAAAAGAAGGCCCAAAGAATGGCATCGTGCTGCGCGCCATCGAGAACCTGAAAAAGCTGTCACCTGCCCCGCTGGGCAACAAGGATGACGCCGCGCTGATCCAGGTGGCCAACTACGAAGACAACCTGGACTTGCTGGCCGGTTGCGACCTGATCATCGAAGCCATCGCCGAGCGCATGGACTGGAAACACGACCTGTATCAAAAGGTCGCACCGCACATCGGCCCGAACGCGATCTTCGCCTCGAACACCTCGGGCCTGTCGATCACCAAGCTGGCCGAAGGCTTCGACGCCGACCTGAAATCGCGCTACTGCGGCGTGCACTTCTTCAACCCGCCGCGCTATATGCACCTGGTCGAAATCATCCCGACCGAGTCTACCCGCCCGGAAATCGCCGACCAGCTGGAAGGCTTTTTGACCACCACCCTGGGCAAGGGCGTGGTCCGCGCCAAGGATACGCCGAACTTCATCGCCAACCGCGTTGGCGTGTTCGGCATCCTGGCCATCGTGCACGAAGCCGAGAAATTCGGCCTGTCCGTGGACGTCGTCGATGACCTGACGGGCGCCAAGCTGGGTCGCGCCAAGTCGGGCACCTTCCGTACGGCGGACGTGGTCGGCCTGGACACGATGGGCCATGTGATCAAGACCATGCAGGACTACCTGCCGAACGATCCCTTCGCCGCCGTCTACAAGACGCCGGCCGTGCTGGCGCAGCTGGTGGAAAAAGGCGCGCTGGGCCAGAAGAGCGGCGCAGGCTTCTACAAGAAGGTCGGCAAGGAAATTCAACGCCTCGATTTCGCCACCGGTGAATACGTGGCCGGCGGCGCCAAGGCTGCCGACATCATCGCCCGCATCCTGAAAGAAAAGGATCCGGTCAAGAAGATGAAGGCGCTGCGCGAATCGACGAACCCGCAAGGCCAGTTCCTGTGGGCGATCTTCCGCGACGCTTTCCACTACATCGCCATCCACCTCGACACCGTGGCCGACAATGCGCGCGACATCGACTTCGCCATGCGCTGGGGCTTCGGCTGGAACGTCGGTCCGTTTGAAACGTGGCAGGCATCGAACTGGCTGCAAGTGGCCAACTGGGTCAAGGAAGACATCGACGCCGGCCACGCGCTGTGCAACGCACCGCTGCCAGCCTGGGTCTTCGAAGGTCCGGTTGCAGACAAGGGCGGCGTGCATACGCCGGAAGGTTCGTACTCCGCCGTGTCGAACAGCTTCGTGCCACGTTCGACCCTGTCCGTATATGACCGCCAGCCATTCCGCGCGCCCGTCCTGGGCAGCGGTGCCATCGACGGCAAGACCGCCGGCACCACCGTCTTCGAAGACGAATCCGTGCGCGTCTGGCATACGGGCGACGATGTCCTGATCATCTCGTTCAAGACCAAGATGCACGTGATCGGCGAGGGCGTCATTAATGGCCTCAAGCTCGCGCTGGCCGAAGCCGAGAAGAACTTCAAGGGCCTGGTGATCTGGCACGCGGACGCAGCCGAAGGCGGCGCCTTCTCGGCCGGCGCCGACCTGCAATCGGCCCTGCCGGCGTTCATGCAAGGCGGCGTGAAGGCCGTCGATCCGATCATCGCCGAACTGCAGAACACCTTCATGTCGCTGAAATACGCGAACGTGCCGGTGATCGCCGCGGTCGCTGGCCTGGCGCTGGGCGGCGGTTGCGAGTTGGCGCTGCATGCATCGAAGCGCGTGGCATCGATCGAGTCCTACATCGGCCTGGTGGAAGTGGGCGTCGGCCTGATTCCTGCCGGCGGCGGCTTGAAGGAAGCGGCGCAGCGCGCCTACAAGGAAGCCAAGGGTAACGACATCCTGCAATTCCTGAAAACGGGCTTCACCAATGCGGCCACCGCCAACGTGTCGAAATCGGCGCTGGAAGCGAAAAAAATGGGCTACCTGAAGGAAGACGACGTGATCGTGTTCAACGCCTACGAGCTGCTGCACGTGGCCAAGGTCGAAGCGCGCGCCATGTTCGACGCCGGCTTCCGTCCAGCGCTCCCTTCGCTGATCCAGGTGACGGGCCGTTACGGCTGGGGCACCATCAAGGCGCAGCTGGTCAACATGCGCGACGGCGGCTTCATTTCGGCGCACGATTTCAAGCTGGGCGAGATGATCGCCGAGATCGTATCGGGCGGCGACGTGGACCAGGGCAGCTTCGTCAGCGAACAGTGGCTGCTGGATATGGAACGCAAGGCATTCCTGGAGCTGTTGAACCATCCGAAAACCCAGGAACGGATCATGGGCATGATGCAAACCGGTAAGCCGGTACGCAACTAAGCCTGACGTCGATGACGATCCTGTTCATTATTTTTAAAGTATTGCTGCGCGTGAGGCCAAGCATGGTGTATGACCGTATCAAACAACAGATGATGGACACCTTGCCCTTCGTGCGGCTGCTGGGGATCAGCATCGACGACATCGGCGCCGGCACCGCGAAGGTGTCGATGCCGGAAGATCCAAAACTGAATAATCACCTGGGCACGCAGCACGCGGGCGCCTTGTTTACCCTGGCCGAAACGGCTTCCGGCGCGGCCATGGCTGGCGGCTTCGCCGAGCTGATACTGGGCTTGCGCCCGGTGGCCAAGGAGTCGCGCATCCAGTACCAGAAGGTGGCCCGGGGCGCGACGCGCGCCGAAGGCCGGGTACCGGGCGACCTGGCTGCATTGAAGGCGCAGCTGGCGCAGGATGGCAAGGTGGCGTTTCCCGTGGAAGTCGATATTTTCGATTCCGAAGGCACGCTGGCGGCACAGGTGACGGTGGACTGGTATTTGTCGCAGAAGCGATAGGCCAGCATCCCGGACATTCGACAGAACACGAACCTCGTTCAACATCTTTGAAAGCATAAAATGAGCAAACAACTTCAAGACGCGTACATCGTCTCTGCAACCCGCACCCCGATCGGCAAGGCGCCGCGCGGCATGTTCAGAAACACCCGCCCGGACGACCTGCTGGTGCGCGTGCTGCAATCGGCCCTGGCGCAAGCGCCTGGCCTCGACCCGGCGCTGATCACCGACGCCATCATCGGCTGCTCGTTCCCGGAAGCGGAGCAGGGCTTCAATATCGCGCGTAACTCGGTGCTGCTGGCCGGCTTGCCGAAAACCGTGGGCGGCGTCACCGTCAACCGTTACTGCGCTTCGGGCATCACGGCCATCGCCATGGCGGCCGACCGCATCCGCGTGGGCGAAGCCGACGTGATGATCGCCGGCGGCATCGAATCGATGTCGATGGTGCCGATGATGGGCCACCACCCATCGATGAACCTGGACATGTTCAGCGACGAAAACATCGGCATGGCTTACGGCATGGGTCTGACGGCCGAAAAAGTGGCGCAGCAATGGAAAGTGTCGCGCGAACAGCAGGACGCGTTCTCCGTGGAATCGCACCGCCGCGCCATCGCCGCGCAGCAAGCCGGCTTCTTCAAGGCGGAAACGACGCCCGTGGAAATCATCACGCGCACGCCTAACCTGGCTACCGGCCAGGTCGACGTGAGCCGCCGCACCGTCGACACCGACGAAGGCGCGCGCGCCGATTCGTCGATGGAATCGCTGGCCAAGCTGAAGCCTGTCTTCGCCGCCAAGGGTTCCGTCACGGCCGCAAACAGCTCGCAGATGTCCGACGGCGCCGGCGCGCTCTTGATCGTCAGCGAAAAAATCCTGCGCGAGCACAACCTGACCCCGCTGGCGAAATTCTCCTCGTTCGCCGTGCGCGGCGTGCCGCCGGAAATCATGGGCATCGGTCCTAAATTCGCCATTCCGGCAGCGTGCGCCGCCGCCGGCATCACGCAAGATCAGCTGGACTGGATCGAGCTGAACGAAGCGTTTGCCGCGCAAGCCTTGGCCGTCATCGGCGACCTGGGCCTGGATCCATCGAAGGTCAACCCAATGGGCGGCGCGATCGCCCTGGGCCACCCGCTGGGCGCCACCGGTGCCATCCGCGCCGCCACCGTGATCCACGCACTGCAGCGCACCAAGCAGAAGTACGGCATGGTCACGATGTGCGTGGGCGCCGGCATGGGTGCGGCAGGCATTTTCGAACGCGTTTGATCTGCCGGGCGTCGTGAGGTAAGAGGTCAGATTAGATTGGTCAAAACTTGGGCGCTGGGGATACCTCGGCGCCCTTTATCTTTTTGGAGACGACATGGATATTTTGTGCAGCAAGAGCGAGGGCATTCTGACCCTGGAATTCAACCGCCTGGAACGCAAGAATGCGATCACGGGCGCCATGTACCAGACCCTGGCCGATGCGCTGGTAGCGGCCGAGACGGACGATGCGGTACGCGCCATCCTGATCTGCGGCAAGCGCGAGATTTTCACGGCGGGTAACGACCTCGATGACTTCATGAAGACGGCGCGCCCGAAAGATGGTTCGCTCGACCATGACCGTCCCGTGTTCCAGTTCATGCGCGCCCTGTACGGCAGCAGCAAGCCCGTGGTGGCGGCTGTCTCCGGTCCCGCCATCGGCATCGGCACCACCTTGCTGATGCACTGCGACCTTGTCTATGCGGCCGACAACGCCAGCTTCTCGATGCCGTTCACGCAACTGGGCCTGTGTCCGGAATTCGGCTCCAGCCTTCTGCTCACGCAACTGGCCGGCTACCCGCGCGCGGCGGAAAAGCTGATGCTGGGCGAAGCGTTCCCTGCCAGCGAAGCGCTGGAAATGGGCCTGGTCTCGAAAGTCGTGCCCCTGTACGAATTGATGACGTTCGCGCAAGGCCAGGCTGCCAAACTGGTGGCTCTGCCAGCCGCCTCGATCCGCGCCACCAAGCGATTGATGAAACAAAGCCGCATGGAACCGATGAAGGCGGCCATCGCCGACGAAAACACACTGTTCAGCGCCATGCTGGGCGGCGCCGAGGCGAAGGAAGCGTTTACGGCCTTCTTTGAAAAACGCAAGCCGGATTTCAAGAAGTTTGCCTAAGCTGACTGCCGGTGCTTGATGTAGGGCAGTGATTCTTCACTGCCTAGTTGTCGTATGCAGGCGTAGGAGTTTGTTCTTGATGGCAGCAGATAGGCACCATCAAACCTTCGATTTAGACGCTAAAAAGATGGCCTTGAGGCGCATCCTTACCAGGAAAGCGTGCGGGCAAACGATAAAGTTTCAGAGATAATTAATTCACGCTCGGTGTTCTCTCGTCGAGCAGATGCTGGCGCAGAGTACGCGAGTATTAAACTAGGCGGGCGATGCAAAGGTTTAGCAACTCCGCTGCGTACGATGGGGCTATCGAAGTCTAGACTGAGCTGTTTTGCTTGCTCTTTGGGATCAGTTTTCATGAGCGATAGTCGAGTTTCGGAATGAAGATAGCAAAGTCAGATTAGGTTAGCTTAATGCTACAGTCAAGCGGAATTCGCAACTACATGAGAATCCGTAGCCTTATCGTGAATTCACCTCATCCGCCTCCGCAGTAGCCTTCGTACCTACGACCATAGTAAGCCCAGCTTTCATAGCATGTTCTGGCTCTGAAGCCTTGATCCGTAGAAGAACTTTTGCTTCGAAGGACCTGTAGTCGTCCAAGTACTCTCCGACGGCCTTGGGCGCATCTTTAGGCATGATTTTTATCACTCCTCCAGTTGCGCTATCCTTCCGCTTAGTCATCTGGAAGAAATTCAGGTATTGTCGAGGCGTCACGCCTTCAAAGTGGATGAACTTGACCTGATCAAAAGGTCGAACATTATGACCTACTTTTTCCTCTTCGTCATCCTCAGTATCGAACTCGATTGCATCCGAATGTAGCTTTTGTGCCAAGCTTTTTTCGTATGGTTCGATGTAGTACACCTTCGAGATCCCTGCTGCCACTATGTGGCGGGCGCAGCTGTGACACGGAAAGGTTGTAGTAAAAAGTTTCGCCCCGACTATGCCGGGAGTGCCAGTACGTGCTAGCGAGATGATTGCATCCATCTCTGCATGTACAGCCCTGGAAAATTCTGTCAAATCGTCGATGTGAGATGCCTTGAACACCGTCGAAAGAACCTTGTCAAGTATAGTGTCGGGTATCAAACGCTTAGTCAAACCAGCATCATCAACTGTGGTTAATTCTTCAAGTGCGAGACGAATATCCTCCTTGTGTGAGAGCTTCTCTCTATCGTTGAAACAGACTTGCTCTTCACGGTGTACGCAGCGGCGATCGTTCGTCCCATCCTCTGTTGTATACAAGCCTCCGGATGACTTCGGTACGTCGTTACACCCGGTGGATACTATTTTTCCTGATAAATCAGAGATCGAGGCACCGACCTGACGAGACAGGCATGCTGATTTGAGCCCAGCTGAATAAGCAGCATACATTCCATACTCTTGTGTGGTTGGAGATATGCCGTTCTCTCCATGCAGTAAGCCTACAAAACGCTTTAACTTCCGTTGAAGCGAGCTTGTGGTGCCGGCATCTGTACTAGTGTAGAAATCAGCTAGTTTTAAGGCTTTATCAAGTTGCTGTCCGTTGTCTTGCTCTTGTCGTCGATCACGCTCCATAAGATCTGAAATCTCCGAAGCAGCTGCACGATCAATAGTAAGAAGCCGAGCGCGGCGTTTTTCTGCCACGCTGATTACACCAATAAGATGAAATAACTTCCGATAGACGACTCGAAGTAAGGCAACTTCGTCTTGATGTTTGATCTGGTCAATTAGATATGCGATTCGGACAGGAACGTACTCTTGAATATCGACATTGCTTCCTGAAGTTTTGCTTCGCTGTTGTCCTCGTTGTACTACAATTTCTTCAATTGCATGCTCTGCCAAGTAGCTGCTGCTGATCAGACGTAACTTGTTGCCAGCATCCTGTAGGCGGAAGTATCGTCTAACGTTTGTGGAAAACCCCTTATATTCGCCTTCTACTAACGAGATCGTTCCGTTAGTGATGGCGTTTTCGATAATTTTGCTGAGTTTAATTATGCGTACTTCATAGCCTGCAGATTCAAGGGCTAATTTTGCCTGCGATATTACCTGAGTCGTGCCGCATCCGACTGGACCCGCAAAGGCAAGCACTAGCTCTTCAGACTGCCGAGCTTCAAGGGTTTTTTGGGCTGATTGGTCGATTAACTTTCCATCTTTCACTTTGGATTTTGAGTGACTTTTTGTTTGTTTTCTTTGCACTGTATTCAAGGTGAACCTCATTTTAATGTCGAGATTTGACGATATTTTTCTCACTCACACATGAACTTTTCCAATGGCGAAGAGGGACATTTCTATATGTGCTCTTTAGTTTGCCTGCTTTCAAATAGCTCTTGAGTAGATAGAACTTCAGCAATTCTATGCAATATTTACAAGAGTGATCTCTCCAAATGTAACAGCCTTGTAGTATGGCATTGGTATTGTTGACAGCAGTCAGCTGTAGCCATACTTTTGTTGCTTTACAGATAATCAGAGTTGAAGAGTTTCATTGTAGGAACGAAATTTCACAACATAGACGACTGGTCTAATTGTGCTACAATCATCGCATGAAAGCTGAATACACCGACGTGCGCCAGCACATTATCGACCAGGGCAAGGCCATCATCACGCGCAAGGGCTTTGCCGGCGTGGGGCTGAATGAGATCCTGTCGGCCGCCGACGTGCCCAAGGGTTCGTTCTACCATTACTTCAAGTCCAAGGAATTGTTTGGCGAAGCGATGCTGGAAGATTACGTCACCGGCTACCTGGACGAAATGGAGCTCGTGCTGGGCCAGCCCGGCCAGAGCGCGGCGCAGGTGCTGATGGCGTATTGGGCCAGCTGGACCAGTGCAAGCCTCGATGGCAGCGGTTGCGACTGCCGCTGCCTGGTGGTCAAGCTCAGCAGCGAAGTGGCGGACATGTCGGAACCGATGCGCGTGGCGCTGCTGGACGGCACCCATCGCATCATCGCCAGGCTGGCCCTGGCCATCGCGCGGGGCAGGGTGGACGATACCCTGCCATCGGTAGCCGACCCGGCGCAGATGGCCGCCACCTTGTACCAGCTGTGGCTGGGCGCGGCGATGCTGACCAAGCTGCGGCGCGACGCCAGCGCCTTGCAAACGGCCTGGCGGGCGACCCTGGCCATGTTGCAGCTGTCGCCGGACAGGGACCGATAAACAACCAACAAGCGGACGCACCACGTCCGCGTTTTTTGAACCGCACTCTAGACGACCAGTCTAATAATAAAGGAGCAGCAGCATGAAGAATTTTGAATTCCATAATCCGACGAAGATTGTGTTCGGTGCCGACACCGTCGCCAAATTGTCCGCCCTGGTGCCGCACGATGCGCGCGTGCTGATTTTGTACGGCGGCGCCAGCGCGGAAAAGACGGGCACTTTGGCCGAGGTGCGCGCCGCGCTTGCGCTGGGCCAGCGCAGCGTGCAGGAGTTTGGCGGCATCGAACCCAATCCCAGCTATGAAACCCTGATGCGCGCCGTCGCTCAGGTGCGCAGCGAAAAGCTGGACTTCCTGCTGGCCGTCGGCGGCGGCTCCGTGATCGACGGCACCAAGTTCGTTGCCGCGGCCGCCCTGTACGACGGCGAGCCGTGGGAAATCGCCGAGCGCGGCGGCGCCAATGTGCAGCGCGCCCTGCCGTTCGGCACGTTGCTGACCTTGCCGGCAACGGGATCGGAAATGAACAGCGGCGGCGTGGTGACGAAAAAAGCCACGCATGACAAGCTGAGTTTTCGCAATCCGCTGCTGTACCCGCAATTTTCCGTGCTCGACCCTAGTAAAACCTTTACCTTGCCGGCCACGCAGGTGGCCAATGGCCTGGTCGACGCCTTTGTCCACACGACGGAACAGTATCTGACCTATCCGGTGCAGGCGAAGGTGCAGGACCGCTTTGCCGAAGGCTTGCTGCAAACCCTGGTCGAGATCGCGCCGCAGGCCATCGCCTCGCCCGACGATTACGATACCCGCGCCAATCTGATGTGGACGGCCACCCTGGCCCTGAATGGCCTGATCGGCGCCGGCGTGCCGCAGGATTGGGCCACTCACATGATCGGCCACGAACTGACGGCCCTGTACGACATCGACCATGCGCGCACCCTGGCCCTGGTGCTGCCGGCCCTGCTGGACGTACAGCGCGAACAGAAACGCGGCAAATTGCTGCAATTTGGCGAACGTGTCTGGAACATCAACAGCGGCAGCGACGACGAGCGCATCGACGCCGCCATCGCCCGCACGCGCGCTTTCTTTGAAGGCCTGGGCATCCCGACCCGTTTGTCGGCCTATCAGCTGGGTCAGGAAGCGGTGGACGCGGTACTGACGCAACTGGAAGCACATGGCATGACCTCCCTCGGCGAACACCGCGATATCGACCTCGCGCGCAGCCGCCGTATCCTCGAAGCAGCACTGTAATCCTACCCTCGCAAGCTCACTGAAAAGGAAACAACATGAACATCCTGATGGTACTGACCTCGCACGATCAACTGGGTAACACCGGCAAGAAAACCGGCTTCTGGCTGGAAGAATTCGCCGCTCCCTACTATGCCTTGCAGGAAGCGGGCGCCAGGCTGACGGTGGTCTCGCCCAATGGCGGCCAGCCGCCGCTGGACCCGAAAAGCGACGAGCCCGATTCGCAAACGGACGCCACGCGCCGCTTCAAGCAGGACGCCGATGCGCAAGCCGTGCTGGCCAACACGGGCAAGCTGGCCGACGTGAAGGCGGGGGACTTTGACGCCGTGTTCTATCCGGGCGGCCACGGTCCGCTGTGGGACCTGGCCGAAGATCGGCACTCGATCGCGCTGATCGAGCAGATGATCGCCGCCGGCAAGCCCGTCGCCGCCGTCTGCCACGCGCCCGGCGTGCTGCGTCACGTGAAGGCAGCTGACGGCACGCCGCTGGTGCGCGGCAAGCAGGTGACGGGCTTTACGAATACCGAGGAAGACGCCGTCGGCCTGAGCGCCATCGTGCCTTTCCTGGTCGAGGACATGCTCAAGCAAAACGGCGGCGTCTACTCGAAGCTGGGCGACTGGCAGCCGTACGCCGTCACCGATGGCTTGCTGGTCACGGGCCAGAATCCGGCGTCGTCGGAAGCGGCCGCCCAGGCGCTGCTCAAGCTGCTGGCCTGATGCCAAGGTAGGGCGTCCGGCCGCTGGACGTCACACCGCAGTGCGTCCGGCGGCCATGCCCGCCAGGATCAGGCCGACCGAGGCGTGCCATTGCGTCTCGCTGGCCGGCCTGCCCGCCAGCGCATAGCCGTGCAGGAAATCAACGAGCGCATCGCGCCCGCGCAGGCGGGTTTTCTTGTCCAGGCCCAGGCCCTCCACGGCCAGTTCGAACAGCGCCGTGAACCGCTCGGCCACGTCGGCTTGCTCCACCAGCCCGCGCGCCATCAGGCGCACGAAATACGGCGTGGCGCTGACCAGTTCCAGGTACAGCGCGCACAGCGCGAGCAGGCGCCGCTGCGGCCCCTGGCGTTGCGTAAACGGCGGCTGGCACGGGTCGAGCGCGGCAAAGCGCTGCGCCATCAAGGCCAGCAATAATTCCTCTTTTCCCGCGTAGTAGTGATACAGGGCCATGGCATCGACGCCCAGGCTGTGCGCCAGTGCGCGCATGGAGAACGCTTCGCCTTTTTCTTCCAGCAGGGCCAGGGCCGCTTGCAGGATGCTGGCGTTGTCCAGTGCGGGCGCGGCGCGGCGCGGACGTCCGGCGCGGCGCACGGGAGATGCCACGACTTGAAGTTTTGGAGTTTTCATGGGCATAATTCTACACTGTAGAATTAAATCAAGGAGCACCCATGCAAAAAACTTTCGTCAGCGTTTTTCTCGGCATCAGCCTCGACGGCTGCATCGCGGGAGAAAACGGCGACCTGTCCTGGCTGGCCGAACTGGCCCCCGACTCGCCCGACTCCACCGGCTATACGGCCTTGATGGAGCAGGTCGATACCCTGCTGATCGGGCGCACCACGTATGACGCCGTGCTGGGTTTTGAGCCGTGGCCGTATGCGGGCAAGCGCGTGGTGGTCCTGAGCCGCCGCGACTTCGCGCCGCGCCATGGCGAGCAGCGTCGCGCAGGCAGTGTGCGGGCAGTGCTGGAGGGGCTGGCGGAGGAGGGGTGCCGCCACGTGTATCTTGATGGCGGCGCCGTCATCCGCGCCGGCTTGCGCGAGGGCGTCATCGACAGCCTGACCTTGTCCGTGCTGCCCGTGGTGCTGGGCAAGGGCGTGCGCCTGTTCGAGGACGGCTTGCCGCGCAGCGACTGGCGCCTGCACAACACGCGCCAGCTGCCCAGTGGCGTGGTGCAGCTGCGCTATGCAAAGCGTTAAACCGTGCTGGCGAGGTCGACGATGAAGCCGGAATCGTAGCGTTCATTCTCCGGCGTGCCATCGGGCCGCTTGTAGCCGCAGGGGTTGCACACGACGCGACAGTCCTGGACGCGGTAGTCGAGCGAGGCGTGCATGTGGCCATGCACCCACAGGTCGGCCTGCGCCACCAGCGCGTCCAGCTGCGAGGCGAAGGCGGGCGAGCCCAGGTTCGTTGCGTATTGCTCTTCCACCGACTGCATCGATGGCGCCATGTGCGTGATGACGACCGTCTTGCCATCGAACGGTTGCGCCAGCTGTTGCTCTAGCCAGGCGCGGTGCCGCGCGTGCAGCTGCGCCGTGTCGCTCGCGCACAAGAGACGCGGCGTATCGCCGCCCGTGCTGATGCGCTTGTAGTCGGGCATGTAGGTTTGCGCCGCGCTCAAGGCTTCCTCGTACCTGTCGGCGCCGAACAGCAAAAAATCCGTCCACAGCGTGACGCCGAGAAAACGCACGCCGTTCAGCACCATGGCGTCGGCGTCGAGCAGGCGGATATTGGCGCCGTGCGCATTGGCGCTGGTGCAGGCGTCGCGCACGGCGTCCTGCATGTGTTCCAGCTGATGGCCATAGCCCTCGTGGTTGCCGTGTACGTACAGCACGGGCAGGGCGCCGAAGGTGCGCGCGGCCCAGGCGATGGCATTGCTGCCCGTGTCGATGTCGCCGGCCAGGATCACCACGTCGGGCCGGCAGGCGGCAAGGTCGATGGCGGGCGTGTCGTCACCCCAGACTTCCAGGTGCAGGTCGGACAGAATCAGCAAACGCATGGCAGGAGGCGCGGCGAGGCGCACGGCAGTGAATGGGCCTCTATCGTAGCGCAAGTCGCCACGCCCGTCCGCTTGACCGCGCGCGGGGGCGACGTTACCCTGTGGCATCGATTACCGCACACTCATTACTGGAGCCGCATGCCGCCTTTCTACTTTCCCAAGTCTCTGCTCAGCATCGCGCTGGCCGCCATGGCGCTGCCGTTTGCCGCGCATGCCGCCACGCCCGCCGTCGATCCCTTGACGCAGCCGATCGCCTCGCCGTATGCGGCGCAGTGGAACCGCCCGCAGCAGCCGGCGCGCATCCACGGCGACACGTATTACGTGGGCGTGGGCGGATTGAGCGTGGTGCTGATCGACACGCGCGAGGGCTTGATCCTCATCGATGGCGCGTTGCCGCAATCGGTGGCCGCCATCAAGGAGCATATCCTCGAGCTGGGCTTTCGCCTGGAAGACATCAAGTTCATCCTGAGTACGGAAGCGCATTTCGACCATTCGGGCGGCATCGCCGCCCTGGCCCGCGACAGCGGCGCGCAAGTGATCGCCAGCCCGCTGGGAGCGCAGGCGCTACGCGCGGGATCGGTGCTCGCCATGGACCCGCAAGCGGGCGAAATCGACCCCATGCCGGCCGTGGAAAACGTGCGCGAGATCGCCGATGGCGAAACCCTGCAACTGGGCGACGTGACCGTCACGGCGCGCTACACGCCGGGCCATACGCCGGGCAGCACCAGCTGGACCTGGGTGTCGTGCGAGGATGCGGAGCGCAAGGAATGCCTGAACGTGGTGTTCGGCGCCAGCCTCACGCCGGTGGCGGCCGATGATTTTCACTACCTGGGCGATGAACGCCATGCGGACCTGACGCCGGCCTTCCGCCGCGTCATGCAGGACTTCGCCAGACTGCCGTGCGACATCCTGATCTCGGCCCACCCCGACCACTCGGGCGGCGACCGCAAGCTGACGCAGTTGCTGGAAGGCGTCACGCCGAATCCCTTCATCGATGCGCAGGCGTGCAGCAGCTACGCTGCCAGGAATGAAGTGAAGCTCGATGCCCGCATCGCCAAGGAAAAAGCCATGGCTGGCGAGGCTGCGACAAAATAACAACGTTGGCGCATGCGCCATGAAAAGCGGTTGACGCACTGCAGCATCCGGCGCAGAATCGTCATCCGCAGTACAGATCAACCACACAAAAAGAAAGGAAACCCATGTTCGAGCAGGCTGGCAGCAAGTTGACGTACTACTAGCCCCGCGCATGACGCTCGGGGCCATCGGCAGCAATGCCGATCCCGAGCCGGTGTCCTTCAAACCCCGGTGAGGAAACTTGCCGGGGTTTTTTGTTTTGCGCGAGCGGGTTGAAAGGAAACAGCATGAAAATCAAAGTGAAAGCCACGTCCAAGCCGCGCAATCCGCTGGTGGTTGCCGCCAGGCTGCGCGGCGGCGCCGGCGCGCACCAGTCGGAGGCGTCGCCACGCGTGGCGCGCCGGGCCGGCAAGCACCGCCTGCAGCAATGGCTGGCGGGCCGTTTGAAACCGGATGATTAGCGTGGGCCTAGTTCGACGATGAAATTCGGATCGAACGCGGGATTTTGCGGCGCGCCGCTGCGCGTCTTGTAGCCGCACGGGTTGCTGACCACGCGGCACTGGCCGATCCAATAGTCGCGCGAGGCGTGGAGGTGGCCATGCACCCACAGGTCCGCCTGCGCCGCCAGGTCGTCCAGGCGCGAGGCGTAGGCGGGCGAACATCCCTCGCTGCCGTAGGCATCGTCGACCGACAACAGCGACGGCGCCATGTGGCTGATGACGACGGTGCTGCCGTCGAAGGGCTGCGCCAGTTCGCGCGCCAGCCAGGCTTTTTGCTGCGCGTGGAACATGGCCGTATCGGCCGCGCGCAGCTTGCGAAAACCCATGTTGGCCAGGCGGATGCGCTTGTAGTCGTTCATGACGGCTTCCGCATCGCGCATGGCCGCCTGGCGCGTGTCGTCGCCCAGCAGGCGGAAATCCGTCCACAGGGTGGCGCCCAGGAAGCGTACGGTGTGGCCTGCCTGGTCGGTGATGAGGTGAGACCCGGCGTCGAGAAAATGCACGTTGTCCGTGGCGGCGCAGGCTGCGCGCAGCTCCTGGCGCACCTTGTCGAGGTGGTGGCCATAGCCTTCGTGGTTGCCGTGCACGTACATCACGGGCAGGCCCGCGAATGCGGTGGCCGCCCAGGCGACGGCGCGCGCGCCCGTGTCGATGTCGCCGGCCAGGATGACGGCGTCGGGGCAGCTGAGCGCGAGGTCGCCCTGCGGCGCTTCGTCGCGCCATAACTCATGGTGCAGGTCCGACAGTATCAATAAACGCATGCGGTATCCAGGCGATTGAAAAGTAGGCCATCGTACCTGAAAAGCCTCATTCCTCCTCCAGCGCGGCGAAGCTGTGCGCCAGGTAGTCGAGCAGCGTGCGCACGGCCGGCAGCAGGCCGCGCCGCGAGGGAAATACCGCGTGGATGATTTCGCGCTGCGGCCGCCACTGCTCCATCAGCGGCAGCAGGCTGCCATTGGCCACCTGTTCCGTGATCATCATGGTCGGCAGCTGCACCACGCCCACGCCGGCCACGGCCGCGTCGCGCAGGGTCAGCATGTCGCCCGTGACGAAGCGCGGCACGTGGCGCAGCTGCGCGCGCGCACCATCGGGGCCGTGCAAATCCCACTGGTAGTGCTGTTGCGGCGTGCCCAGGGCCAGGCTGGGCCAGTCGGCCAGGTCGGCCGGCGCCTTCGGCAAGGCCGCGCCGGCGAACAGCAGCGGGCTGCCTACCATGCACTGGCCCCGTTCGGTCAGCACGCGCAATACCAGGTCGCTGTCGGGCAGCGGAGGCGGACGCACGCGGATGGCCACGTCGATACCCTCGGCCACCAGGTCGACGCGGCGGTTGCTCGCTTCCAATAGCAGAGTCACTTGCGGATGCTCGCGCATGAAACCGGCCAGCATGGGTGCGACCAGCGAGTGCAGCAGAGCGATGGGACAGGACAGGCGCACCGTGCCGCGCGGCGCCGCGCGCGTCAGTTCGATCGCTTCCTGCGCCGCCTCCGCCTCCACCAGCATGGCCTTGCAATGCTCGTAAAACGTCTGCCCCACATCGGTGACGGAAAAATGCCGCGTCGTGCGTTGCAGCAGGCGCGCGCCGAGCCGCTCTTCCAGCAGCGCGATGCGCCGGCTCAGTTTTGATTTCGGCATGCCCAGCGCGCGCCCGGCCGGCGCGAAACCACCATGGTCGACCACCTGCACAAAGTAATACAAGTCATTCAGGTCCTGCATGTCGCCTCCTTGATCGTTCTATTTATGGAACGCTGATGGCATATTTTACCGTCTACCGCCTTCATCGTTGCAAGCGTATTCTGTCTTCATCGTAATGCAAACCCCAACAGGAGATCGAGATGAACAAAGTCACAGGTATCTACAGCGCACCCCGCCAGCATTGGGTCGGCGACGGTTTCCCCGTGCGCTCGATGTTTTCGTATAACGGCCATGGCAAGCAGCTGAGCCCCTTCCTGCTGCTCGACTATGCCGGTCCTGCCGAATTTGCGCCCGGCACCCGTCCGCCCGGCGTCGGTTCGCATCCGCACCGCGGCTTTGAAACGGTGACCATCGTCTACAAGGGCGAAGTGGCGCACCGCGATTCGACGGGCCAGGGCGGCGTGATCGGCCCCGGCGACGTGCAGTGGATGACGGCCGGCGCCGGCATCCTGCATGAAGAGTTTCACTCGCCTGCCTTCACACAGTCCGGTGGCACGCTGGAAATGGTGCAGCTGTGGGTGAACCTGCCGGCGAAAAACAAGATGACGGCGCCCGGCTACCAGGCCATCACCAGCGACACGATTCCCACAGTGGCGCTGCCCGATGATGCCGGTTCCGTGCGCGTGATCGCCGGCGACTTCGCTGGCCAGCATGGACCCGCCCGCACGTTCTCGCCGATGCAGGTGTGGGACATGCGCCTGGCCCAGGGCAAGCTGACGGAGCTGCCCGTGACCCGAGGCTGGAGCACGGCGCTGATCGTTTTGCACGGCACGGTGCTGGTCAATGGCGAGAGCGTGGTGCGCGAAGCGCAGATGGCGCTGTTCGAGCGCGATGGCGACAGCATCACCATCGAAGCGAACAACGACGCCGTGGTACTGCTGCTGAGCGGTGAGCCGATCGAGGAACCCATCGTCGGCCACGGTCCCTTCGTCATGAACACCGAGGCGGAAATCGCGCAGGCGTTCGAGGATTTCAACAGCGGCCGCTTTGCCCGTATCGCGACGTAATTTGTGCAGTGAATTTGTGTAGTACCCATGCCGCATCCCGCGGCATGGTTTTTCAGGAGACCACCATGAGCACCCCCGCCAACTTCCAAGGTTTGCCACCGATGATCGATCCCGACGATGCCGTCATGCTGCTGATCGACCACCAGAGCGGTTTGTTCCAGCTGGTGCGCGACATCGAGCAGCACGTGCTGCGCGGCCACGTCACGGCGCTGGCCAAGCTGTCGCGCCTGGCCAACATGCCGACTTTTACCACCGCGTCCGTGCCCGACGGTCCGAACGGCCCCTTGATTCCGGAAATCCACCATTTCAACCCGGAAGCCGTCTACATCCCGCGCACGGGCCAGATCAACGCCTGGGACAATCCGGCCTGGGTCGAAGCCATCGAAAAGACGGGCCGCAAGACCCTGCTGATCGCCGGCACGCTCACCAGCGTGTGCATGGCCTTCCCGACCATCAGCGCGCTGGCGGCCGGCTACAAGGTGTTCGCCATCATCGATGCCTCGGGCAACTGGTCGAAGATGGCCACCGACATTACCATGGCGCGCGTGACGCAGGCGGGCGCCGTGCCGATCGACACGTACGCCGTGCTGGCTGAAGTGATGAGCACCTGGAACCGCGCCGACGCGATGGAATTCGCCGCCATCATGACCGACCATATCGTGCCGCCATACCGCGCCCTGATCGAAAGCTACGACAAGGCGCAGGGTGTGCAAAAGAATGGCCGCGAAACCAAGCTGGAAATCCTCGAAGCGGCCGGCAAGGGCTGACCGTCGCTACGGCGCTTCGTAGCTGTTGCGTATCGCCGCCAGCACGCCGCGCTGTTCCAGGTGCGTGATGGCGGCGTTCAGGCGCGCCAGGTCGCCGGCGCTGGTCGTGCGCGCATTGAGCATCAGGTGCACGGGGGCGCGCAGGACCAGGAAGGGCAGGGTGCGCAAGGCAACGCCCTGCAGGCGCGCTTCGTGGCGCACGGCCAGCACGTCGCCCAGCAGCAGGTCGGCGCGGCCCGCGTCAAGCATGCGCACGCCTTGCTGGAAACTGCCGAACGCATTCAGGCGGCCGGCCTTTTCCAGCGCCGGCCGGGCCGCCGCGTATTGCGCGCCATACCAGCCCACCTTGGGCGCCAGCAAGGTCGACTTGCCGCGCGCGAGCTGCGCGAAGCTGGCGATCTGCTGGTGGTTGCCGGGCGAGCCGGATTTGCTGAAGACGCCCACGGCTTCATCGCGGTACGAGAGGGAAAAGCGCGCATACGACTGGCGTTCCGGCGTCTCGGACGCGGCCAGCATCAGGTCCAGCCCCCCTTTCTGGAACAGCCGCTGGCGCCGCGCCGTGGGCAGCTCCGGCACGGTGACCAGGGTGCAGCGGGCTTCCTTGAAAATGGCCTTCAGCAATTCCAGGTCCAGGCCCGTATGGCGGCCCTGGGCATCGCGGTAGACATACGGCGGCCACTGCTCCAGCGCCATCGTCATGCGGCAAGCTACGGCGGGCAGGGCAGATACGCCGAGCACTGCCGCAAACAGGAGATGGCGCATGCGCATAAGGGGGCTTCCTGGAGTTTCAACTTGCTATTCAATTTGCCAGAATGGCCACGGAAGTCAAGGGCTGCGGCGGTTGAAGGCCGGCCTGGTTCGCATTTCCTCGATGTTTGCGCGTTTTTTGCCGCTTTCCCCCATGGGTGTCGGCTCCGGCGTGGCGAACACCGTGCAGTGTAATCGGCTATAGTGACGCGGTGCCACCACTGCCCCGCAAAGGAAGACCGCTTGACTGCCCCGCTCGAGATCGCCGCCAATGTATTGATGACTGCCTCCATCATCCTGGCCGGACGCAATAATATTCATTCCTGGTGGATCGGCATGGTCGGCTGCGTGCTGTTTGCCGTGCTGTTTTTCCAGGTCAACCTGTACGCCGACGTGATGCTGCAACTGTTTTTCATCGTCACCTGCGTTATCGGCTGGATGCAATGGCGGCGCGGCGCCGGCGGCAAGCCGTTGCCGATCACGCGCACGGGTTGGCGCAGCCTGGCCTGGGTGGTGCCGGCCGGCATCGTCTCCGTGGCGATCTACGGCATGCTGCTGCACCGCTTCACGAATGCCTACGCGCCGTTCATCGATTCGGCAGTGTTGGTATTTAGCATCATCGCGCAATTCCTGCTGATGAGCCGACGCATCGAAACCTGGGCTTTCTGGTTGCTGGTCAACACCGTGGCCGTGCCGCTGTACTACAGCCGCGGCCTGCACCTGACGGCCGTGCTGTATGCGGCCTACTGGGTCAACGCCGTGATTTCCTGGTACTGGTGGAGCGTGCAGGCACGCCGCGCGGCGCAAGCGCCTGCGGTGATGGCCGACGCCTGATCTTGCCTTACACCAAGTCCTTAGATTCAAATCGTATATACAATCAATTTTTAATTCGTTCACGCGATAAAGACACCGGGATATAGTGGCCTTTCCCCGCTTACCGGTGTCTTTTATGTTGCGTTTTACCCTTTCTGCCTGTTTTTACGCCGCCCCGCACCAGCTGACCATGCAATGCATGGCGCAGTGGATGCCGGTGCGTGCCCGTCCACGCATCCCTTAAGTCATTCCATCCGTTTCGTTGTCGTCTGCCCGTAGGCCCACCCGGTCTGCGTGCCCCTGCTCGGCCTTTTTTATCGGAAAAAGGCTGCAATCCCAATAAGAGGAAACCATGTTCAAACCACTCGCCATCAGTCTTGCCATCGCCGCCGCCTTTCCCGCCGTTTCCAGCATCGCCCATGCCGAGGACGACATGCTGCGCGTGAACGTCACCGGATCGAATATCCGCGTCAGCGAAAAGGAGGGCGCCAGCGCCGTGCAAGTCATCACGGCCAAGGAATTGAAAGCCAGCGGCAAGACCAGCGTGTCGGACGTGCTGCGCGCCATCTCCGCCAACAGCGGCAACAGCTACAACGAACAATATACGGGCAGTTTCTCGGCCGGCACCTCGGGCCTGTCGCTGCGCGGCATCGGCCAGCAAAATACCCTGATCCTCGTGAATGGCCGCCGCGTGGCCAGCTACGCCACGGCGCAGGATTTGCAGCAGACCTTCGTTGACCTGAACAGCCTGCCGATGGCGGCCGTGCAGCGCATCGAGGTGCTCAAGGATGGCGCCTCGTCCGTGTATGGCTCCGACGCCGTGGCCGGCGTGGTCAACATCATCCTGTACAAGGAATTCACGGGCACGGACATCACGGCGCAATGGGGCGGCTCGACGCAAGGCACGGGCCAGCATGAAAAGAGCGCGGCGCTGCAAACGGGTTTCGGCAAGCTCGAGGAAGATGGCTACAGCGTGGTCTTCTCGGTCGACGCGCAGCAGCGCGACAAGCTGCAGCAAAGCGACGTGGCCTGGCTGCGCGACGCCGATTACCGCCAGCAGCAGCGCGGCAGCCTGGGCTGGGCTGCCACGAATTACGCCGGCAACGATCCCACGCAGACCCTCGGCGGCGTGCGCGGCCCGCTGCAACTGGTGCCATACAACGATATCAATCCCGATCGCAGCGGCCAGGTGCTGGCCTACAATCCGGCGCCGTATAAGACGCTGATTCCGGGCATCCAGCGCATCCACTCGTCGCTGCGCGGCACCCTCAAGCTGAACGCGGACACGGAAGCCTATGTCGATTTGCTGCACAGCTATTCGCGCGCCGACCAGACCTTCAGCGCGCCGCTGACGGTGAATAACGCCACGCGCGTGTGGAACAACAGCACCAAGCTGCTCGACACCATTCCCGTGGTGCTGCCCGTGGGCCATCCGAACAATCCGGGCACGACGCCCTTGCCGTTCACGGCCACCCTGTTCGACCTGGGACCGCGCCTGAAACAGGACCGCGTCACCTTTTACCGTGCGCTGGCCGGCGCCAAGGGCACCTGGGCGGGCTGGGACTGGGATACGGCCGTGGCCCATTCCAGCAGCAAGCTGGAGGAAACGGTGCAGAACTTCGTCAACCGCTACGAATTCCAGAAAGTGCTGGCCGACGGCAGCTACAATTTCTTCGACCAGTCGCAAAACAGCGAAGCGGTGCGCAACCGCCTGCGCCTGTCGACCCTGCGCCCGGCCGAATCGACGCTCGACACGCTCGACTTCTCGGCGGCCAAGGATATCTGGGACTTGCCCGCCGGCCCGCTGGGCTTTGCCGCCGGTGCCCAGTGGCGCCGCGAAAAGATGGATTCGCAAACCTCGACGGCCGTGCTGTCGGGCACGGAACTGCGCCCCGCACTCAATATCATCAACGGCTCGCGCAATGTGTCGGCCCTGTTTGCCGAATTCAATGTACCCGTCGTCAAAGACCTGTCCGTCAACGTGGCGGGACGCGCCGACCATTACAGCGACTTTGGCAATGCGTTTTCGCCGAAGGCCAGCGTGCGCTACCAGGCGGCGCCATGGTTGTTGCTGCGCGGCACCGTTTCACGCGCCTTCCGCGCGCCGTCGCTGCCGGAAATCACCGACAGCACGGCCGTCAGCTATACCGGTGTGATCGATGCCCGCGATCCGCTGACGCCGACGCAGTCGCGCGGCGTGACGGTGATGACCATCGCCAATCCGAACCTGCGCCCCGAGCGCTCGAAAAACCTGAACCTGGGCGTGGTGGTCTCTCCCACCAGCAGTTCGAGCATCGGCCTCGATTACTACCGCATCAAGCAGGATGGCGTGATCGGCACGGCCAGCGCCACCACCATTCTCGAGAATGAAGGCACGGCGCCGCAACAGATCACGCGCGGTGCCGATGGGCGCATCACGACCCTGTATCGCCAGTTCCGCAACCAGGGTCAGCGCGAAGTGTCGGGCATCGATATCGACCTGCGCCAGCGCTTCGTCGACAAGGACTGGGGCAAGCTGACCCTGGCCGGCCAGTTGAGCCGCGTGCTGCGCTTTGCCGAACCGCTGTCCGATGGCGCGCCGCTGACCGATGGCGCCGGCACCAATTACTTCGGTTCCATCCCGAAATGGCGCGGCGTCTCGTCGGCCACCTGGGAACAGGGCAAGTGGTCGTCGACTCTGACCTGGAACTACGTGGGCAGCTATGCGCAGCAGCAGCACCTCGACGAATCGGTGGCCGCCTTCAGCACGTTTGACGTGACCAGCACCTGGCAGGTGACGCCACAGGCGAACGTCACCTTCATCGTGCAAAACCTGGCCAACAAGCGCGCGCCCTGGGACTATGCCTCCACCGGCTTTGACTTTACCCAGGCCGATCCGCGTGGACGCGTCGCGGCGCTCAAGCTGAACTACAAGTTCTAACCGCCCGCCGCCTGCCGCTGGCCCGTCTGCTCCTGCAGGCGCTGGCGGTAGGCGCTGGGGGGAACGCCCATGCGTTCGCGAAAGGCGGTGGCGAAGTTGCCCGCGTTGTGAAAGCCGATCAGCAGGGCGATATCCTGCACGTCGATGTCCGTCTGCTGCAGCAATTCCACGCCGCGGGCAATGCGCGCTTCGCGGATGAAGGCAAACACCGTCATGCCCGTCTGCTCGCGGAACATCAGGGTCAGCTTTTCGCGGTAGGTGCCCACGCTGCGGGCGATTTCGGACAGGTTCGGCAGGCTGCCCAGGTTGTCGAGGATTAACTGTTTGACCGCATTGACGAAGACCAGGTCGGGATGCTGCAGCTTGTCGCTGACCGGCGTCGTCGCCGGCAAGGTACTGTTGCTTTTACGCATCAAGCCCAGGTGAATATGGATGCGCGCGGCCAGTTCTTCCGGCAGGAAGGGCTTGGAAATGTAATCGACGCCGCCCACCTGCAAGCCCATGATGCGCTCCTTGGCGGCATCGGCGCCGCTGAGAAAGATCACGGGTATCTCTTCCGTTTCGGGATTGGCCTTGAGTAAACGGCAGGCCGTGTAGCCATCCATCTCGGGCATGCGCACGTCGAGCAGGATCAGATCCGGATGCGTGGCCAGTGCCAGCTGATAACCCTGGTAGCCATTGAAGGCAATGCTGAAACGATAGGGCTGCTCGCTGAGCAGCTCCATCAGCATGCGCTGCTCGAACGCGGAGTCGTCCACGATCAAGATGTTCTTTTTGATGGTTTCGCTGGTCAATGGCATGGCATGGATGACTTAACCAAATAGCAAGTTGTGGCTTATTATGCCTCGCTTTTTCTTTTTTTTCTGCTTTTCTCGTGTTTCAAAAGATGTTTCTCCGCGAGAAGAAGCGCGGATTTCCCAGATCGCCAATAATTCACTCATGCATTGATTTTAAGCAATGTCGCTTGCCAAAAAATCTGTTTTGCCAATGCTGCAAAAAGTGCCGGAGTCCCCGGGTTCCTGACTCTCGGCACACGTAATTTGTCGTCCTGGTTTGCGTGCCCAAGAAAACGCCGGCAATACCGTGACTATCCTCGATGCCCTCCCTATTGGCGGGCTCATTAATGATGTTCCATCATCAGGAGGTATCATGTTGCGAGTTATTTTTCCCCGCCTTATCGTTGCCGCCAGCGTGGCTGTTGCCGCCACGGCATTGCTGCCGCGTGGCGCCGACGCCGCCGTGTATCTGAATGGCAGCGCCAACACCACCTTCGACGTCACCCTGAAAATCATCGCCAATTGCACCATCGCGGCGGCCAATCTCGACTTTGGCCAAAGTCAGGGTGTACTGGCTACTGCCGTTAACGTCAATACGACCGTGAACGTCACCTGCACCAATACCACGCTGTATAACGTGGGCCTGACGGCTGGCTCGGGCACCGGATCATCGGGCACCACGCGCTACCTGAGCGGCACTGGCGGCAACCTGGGCACGGTGCAGTTCAATCTGTACCAGACGGCCGGCAGCACCTTGTGGGGTGATACCCAGGGCACGAATACCGTCGGCGGCACCGGCAACGGCTCATCGCAGCCAATCACCGTGTACGGCAATATTCCGCCGCAGGCGACACCGGCGCCCGATACCTACAAGTCGACCATCACGGCCACCGTTTACTTTTAAGCCGGGCGCTGCGTGAAGGCCGGTGCTGCTTCCCTGATGCAAGGCGTGCTGGCGCTGCTGGCTTGCTGCGCCACGGGTGCGCACGGCGCCAGTCTGCAGATTTCGCCGGTGACGCTCAATTTGCGCGCCCCACAGAATGCGGCCGGCATCAGCCTGCAAAACCTCGGCGACCAGCCCATCTACGGGCAGGTGCGGGTGTTCGTCTGGGACCAGCGCGATGGCGAGGAAACGCTGGCGCCCACGCAGGAACTGGTGGCCAGTCCGCCGATCGTCGAGATCGCCGCCAACAGCCGGCAGACCATCCGCCTCGTGCGTGCCCAGGCTGGCCCCGTCGCGCAGGAAAAGACGTATCGCGTGCTCATCGATGAAGTCAGCCGCGAGGATGAGGCGGGCCGCAGCGGCGTCGATATCCGCCTGCGCTATTCGGTGCCCGTGTTCGTGCTGCCGGCTGGTGCGCCGGGCAAGGAAGTGCTCGACTGGCAGGTGTTCCGCGAGCAGGGCGAGTGGATGTTGCGCGTCAAAAACAGAGGTAATTTTCATGCGCAGCTCGGTGCGATGACGTTCACGAACCAGGCGGGCAAGGAGTTTGTCATCAGTAAGGGGCTGTTTGGTTATGTCCTGGCGGCACGCATGCGCGTCTGGCGCCTGCCCGTTGCCAGGGAGGCCGAACTGGATGGACCGTTGAGTATTGCGGTCAATGTGAATGCCAAGGCACTCATTGCCAAGAATTCGACACCTTGAACATGGCTGCCATGACGGGCCGGCTCGCCGCGCGCCTCGGGCGCAAGCGGCCACACCATGAAACGCGTACTGGCAGCGTTGCTGTTGCTGGGCATGGCGCCGCTGGCCAGGGCCGATGCCGCGGTGGCCGTGACGGGCGCCGATCCGGGCCCCGCCAGCTTGCCCAGCGATCCGGCGGCGCCGAATGAACTGTATCTGGAGGTCACTGTGAATGCTGAATCAACCGGGCTGATCTTGCGCTTTACCCAGGTGGGCAAAGGCTTGCGCAGCAGTGTGGCGAACCTGCAGCAGCTGGGGCTGGACCCGGCGCGCCTGGTCGCCCCCGGTCAGAGCGAGGTGGCGCTCGATGCGATTCCCGGACTCAGCTATGAATATGACGCGGCGCGCCAGAGCGTGTCGCTGCAGGTGGCGGACGACGTGCGCGCGCCTTACCGCATCAGCGCGCGCACGGCGGCGCAGACGCCGCCATCGCGGGTCACGCCCGGCGCCGTCCTCAATTACGAAGCCTATGCGGAACTGGGCCAGACGCGGCGCGCCGCCATCTTCAACGACGTGCGCTATTTCAATGACAGCGGCGTCTTCAGCAATACGGGCACGGTGAACCTAGGGGCGGACCAGCGCAAATACATGCGCTTTGACACCTTCTGGAGCCACGCCGACCCCGAGACCTTGCAAACGTGGCAGGTGGGCGACCTGATTTCCTCGTCGCTCAGCTGGAGCCGCGCCGTGCGCGTCGGCGGCGTGCAGTGGCGCAAGAATTTCCAGCTGCGCCCCGACCTGCTGACCTTCCCCGTCGCCTCCGTCGATGGCACGGCGCTCGTGCCTTCGTCGCTGAGCCTGTATGTCAATGGGGTGCAGCAATATGCTGCCAGCGTGCCCAGCGGTCCGTTTGTGCTGAACCAGGTGGCCGGCATCAATGGTGCGGGGCAAGCCACCCTGATCACGCGCGATGCGCTGGGGCGCAGCGTGACGACCGTGCTGCCCCTGTACGTCGATACGCGCATGCTGGCCGGCGGCTTGAGCGATTATTCGATCGAGGCGGGCGCCGTGCGGCGCGACTATGGCCGCCGCCTGTTCGGCTATGAACGGCAGCTCGTTGCCAACGCTTCCGTCCGCCATGGCGTCAGCGACAGCTTCACCCTCGAAGGCCATGCGGAGTTGGCTGCCGGCCTGTATCAGGCGGGGGCGGGCGCGTTGCTGCGGCTGGGCCAGGCGGGCGTGCTTAACGGTTCGCTGTCGGCCAGCGCCGGCCGCAGCCGTGGTGTACAGCTGGGCGCCGGCTACCAGTACATGGGGCCGCGCTTCAGCGTCGATGTGCAAAGCGTGCGCGCCAGCGCCGGCTTTGGCGACCTGGCCTCGCGCGACGGCAGCCCCGTGGTGCGCGCGGCAGACCGCTTTACCGTCAGCCTGCCATTGCCTGCAGGAAGCAGCATCAGCAGCAGCTATATCAGTTACCGCACGCCTGTCGGGCCGCCATCGAAGCTGGCCACCGTCGGCTATTCCGCCACCCTGTTGCACGGCCTGTTCTTCAACGCCAGCCTGTTCCAGGACTTGCGGCAACGCGAGAAACGGGGCTTTTACTTTGGCCTGAGCATGGCCTTCGACAACAATCTGTCCCTCAGCGTGAACAGCAGCCGGCAAAACGGCGAGAGCGGCCGCAGCGTCAGCGCCCAGCGCGCGGCCGACTTTGGCGGCGGTTTCGGCTGGAACGTGCAGGCTGGCACGGCGGGCGGCAATGCCTACCGCCAGGCGCAGGTGGAATATCTGGGCAATGATGGCCGCGTGAGCGCGCGCACGCAAAGCAGCAGCATGGGCAATGCCTCGTCGCTGGGCGCGGCTGGCGCGCTGGTGCTGATGGATGGCCATGTCGAGGCGGCGCGCCAGGTGGGCAATGGTTTTGCGCTGGTATCGACTGGCGGCGTGGGCAATATCCCTGTGCTGCATGAAAACCGCCAGATCGGCGTGACGGGCAGGGGAGGCTATTTGCTGGTGCCGAATTTGAACCCCTATGGCAATAACCAGATCAGCATCGCCACCGACGAGCTCGATGTTGATGCGCGGGTACCCGTGAGCAATATCAATGTCGTGCCGCAGTACCTGGCGGGCGTGCTGGCGGATTTCCCCATCGAGCGCTACAGCGCGGCCACCGTCATCGTGCAGGATGCGCAGGGCAAGCCGCTGGCCACGGGCTTGCCCGTGTTGCACGTGCAAAGCGGCAAGCAGACGGTCGTGGGATTTGACGGCATCGTTTTCGTCGACGACCTGCTCGAACAGAATCAGTTGCAAGTCGGCGAGGGCGACAGCGCGTGCACCGTGCGGTTTGCCTATGTGCGTCCGGCGGCTGGCGGCTTGCCCGTGATCGGGCCGCTGCGCTGCGCTGGCGTTGCCGCCAGCGCCGGGGCGGGCCACTGATGCGCCGCCTGTTGCTATGGCTGACCATGCTGC
Source organism: Janthinobacterium sp. BJB401 (assembly GCF_013372745.1). Classification (NCBI taxonomy): domain Bacteria; kingdom Pseudomonadati; phylum Pseudomonadota; class Betaproteobacteria; order Burkholderiales; family Oxalobacteraceae; genus Janthinobacterium; species Janthinobacterium sp. BJB401. The sequence goes on from NZ_JABXFH010000002.1 coordinate 272,094, forward strand.
TGGGCTGCGCCTGGGGCAGCGCAGCGCAGGCGGTCGATACCTGCACGGTCAGCATGACGAATATCGATTTCGGCTCCGTCAGCCCGATTTCCGGTACCGATTATGTGGCGCAGGCAACGGGGACCTTCAGCTGCCTGTTTTCGTCACTGAACCTGGGGCAGTTGCTCACGCCGAATGCGCAAGTGTGCATCTCGCTGGGGCTGGGCACGAATTCCACCTCGGCCCTGCCGCGCAAGCTGGGCAACGGCAGCAACCGCATGGAGTACAACATCTATGTGGACAACTCGTATGCGACGGCGAAGATCTGGGGCGGCGCCGGCGTGGCGGGCGCGCCGTCGACCTTCGGCATGATCCTGTCGGCCGGCTTGCTGGCGCCGCCCGGCACGTATTCCACCACGTTTACCGTGTACGCGAAGATCCCTGCCGGCACGGCCCTGGCCGCCGTGCCCACGGTCGCCAACGCCAATACCGTGTATACGTCGAGCTTTGCCGGCGTGGGCACCTACACCTACACCACGTATGGCCTGATCAACCTGCAGGGCTGCTCGGCCACCAGCGGCAGCTTCGGTTTCACGGTGAATGCCACGGCCGTCAACGATTGCACCATCACGGCCACGCCGATGGCGTTCGCGAACGCCTCCATCCTGACGGGCAACCTGCGCAGCACCAGCACCTTGTCGGTGCGCTGCGTGAACAACAACGCCTACCAGATCGCCCTGAACGGCGGCAGCGTGGCGCTCAATGTGGCCAACCGGCAAATGAAGAACACCGTCACGACGGACAAGGTCAGCTACCTGCTGTCGGCCACGCTCGATGGTGCGCCCTGGGGCGATGGCACGGCTGGCACGAGCATGGTGACGGGCACGGGGACGGGCGCCAGCGTACCGCTGACCATTTACGGCCGCGTGCCGGCGCAGGTGTCGCCGCGCCCCGGCGACTACAAGGACACGGTGACGGCAACGATTTATTTTTAGAACGTGACGGTGACGAGGCCAGCGCCCGATGGCGTTGTCTGCTGGAGCAGCAGATAGGGCGTGTTGTGCTGGCAGCGCACCTGGGCGCTGTTGCGCTGCGAGACGATGGTGCACGTTTCGTGAACGACAAAGGTGGCCTGGAACGACGCGGAAGACACGGTACCGGCGGTGGTGGTCTGGCAAAGGGACAGGGCGAGCAGGGCAGGCAGTACGGCAAGCTTCAAAGGGGTCATCGTGAACGCATCGAGTGAAAAACGGGCGTGGGCAGCAGCGCCGCAAGGCGTGGCTGGCACCGTTTTTCGCACCGGGATTGGGGGAACAGAACCAGCCACGATTGTACTTGAACAAGGAAAGTGTGAGTTTTCGCGTATTTTCAGCCCGCCACAGGGGCACGCACCTCACTTTCAAAATGATAGTAACTAAGTTTCCGTGTTGCAACTGAAATTTTTTTCGATTGTTGTGTTGAATCAATGTGAGGAGATGGCCATGAAACATACCAACTTTAATAATTTGCCTTGCCCGATTGCGCGCAGCCTGGGCAAGGTGGGCGAATGGTGGAGCATCCTCATCCTGCGCGAAGCGTTTTATGGCAAGACGCGCTTCGACGAATTTGAAAAAAGCCTCAAGATCGCCCCCACCATCCTGACGCGCCGCCTGGCCGACCTGGTGGAAGGGGGCTTGATGACGCGCCGCCTGTATTGCGCCAAGCCGCCCCGCTACGACTATGTGCTGACCAAGTCCGGGCGCGCCTTCAAGCCCGTCTTGCTGGCGTTTATTGCCTGGGGTAATGAAAACTTCGCCCCGGAAGGCGCTAGCCTCGTCATCGCCAGCCGCGACACGGGCCTGGCCGCCGACCCGGTGCTGGTCGACGCGACGACGGGCTTGCCCATCAATGACGAGTACTACGCGTTCGCGCCAGGGCCGGCCGCCAGCGACAGCATGCGCAGCATCATCCTCGACGCGGAAAAAAGCAGCGGCATCGCGCCCAAACCGAAGGCGCCGGCCGCCAACCGCGGCTGGGTGGCGGAAGGGCATTTGGCCTGAGGACGCGCTGGCAGGCGCGCAGCAAGTTTGGCGAAAAGCAATGCGGACACGGCGGCATGGCGTTACTGTCGCACTATGCAACGCAAGTGCGGCGCAAACCCCGGTTCGGCACTGCTGGCGGGGCGGGGCGCCATCCGTGATCCGATGTCCGTTGAAGGAGTATTGCGATGAGCACACTGCAACAACACGTACGCAGGGCCGCCAGCGTGCTGGCGCTGGCGGCCCTGCTGGGCGCCTGTTCCCATGGACCGCATCAGCCGGGCGGCCATGACGTCACCTTGACGGGCGCGCAGGAAGTGCCGGCCAATACCAGCACGGCCAGCGGCAGCAGCAATCTTCGCGTCGCCCACGACCGCAGCATCAGCGGCGGCGTGCGCTACACGGGCATGGTGGCGACCGTCGCGCATATCCATGAAGCGCCGGCCGGCGCCAATGGCCCCGTCATCGTGCCCCTGGTGAAAACGGCCGAAGGCATGTTTGCCGTGCCGGCCGGCGCCATGCTCACGCCGCCCCAGTATGCGAGCTACCAGGCCGGCAACCTGTACGTGAACGTGCACAGCGCCGCCTACCCGGCCGGCGAGATCCGCGCCCAGCTCAAGCCCTAGCCGGCCAGCGGCGTTATCCCCGAAACCTCCTTGGGCCGCGCGAGCGGCCTTTTTTTGCGCCAGGCGGCCAGCCGGTGCGGCGCGCTACAATGGCGCTCCATGCTGACCATCCTCGCCATCACCTTTCCCTTCTTCGCCCTGGTGCTGTGCGGCTACCTGGCCGTGCGGCGCAAGCTGCTGCCGCTGGCCGCCATCGGCGGCTTGAACAGTTTTGTCCTGTACTTCGCGCTGCCGTGCATGCTGTACCGCTTCGGCGCCGCCACGCCCATCGCGCAGCTGCTCGACGCCAGCGTGTTTGGCGTCTACCTGCTGTGCGCGCTGATCATGGTGGGCGTCACCATGGCCATGACACTGAGCCACCGTATCGACTGGAACAACGCCGCCTTCGGCGCGCTGGTGGCGGCCTTCCCGAACACGGGCTTCATGGGCGTGCCCCTGCTATTGACCTTGCTCGGCCCCCGTTCCTCGGGCCCCGTCATCGTCACCATCGTCGTCGATATGCTCATTACCAGCTCGCTGTGCATCGCCCTGTCGCGCATCGGCAGCGGCGGCGCGCACGGCAGCCGCGCCGCCGTCGTCAACGCCATGAAGGGCATGGTGGGCAACCCGATGCCGTGGGCGATCGTGCTGGGGGCCATGTCGTCGTGGCTGGCACTGGCCTTGCCCAAGCCATTGATGCAGACGGTGGGCCTGCTGGCCGACGCCGCCTCGCCGGTTGCCCTGTTTACCATCGGCGCCGTGCTGGCCCGCTCGCAAATGAGCACGAGCGACCCTGCGCCGCTGGGGGAATATGTGCCCGTGGCGCTGAAAAAACTGCTGCTGCATCCGCTGCTGGTGTGGGGCATCGGCCATGCGGCCATCGCGCTGGGCGCGCCGCTCGATCCATTCGCGCTGACCTGCATGGTGCTGGTGGCGTGCCTGCCCAGCGCCAGCAATGTCTCGCTGCTGTCGGAGCGCTTCGGGGCAAATACCGCGCGCATCGCCCGCATTATCCTGGTCTCGACGGCGCTGTCGTTTTTGACGTTTTCGGCGGCCGTCAGCTGGCTGGCGTGACGTTGGCGGCGATCAGCGCGCCCAGGGCCTGCGCCGCGCCGGGCTGGGTGCCAGCTGCCAGTTCGCGCGCCATCGTGGCCTGATCTTCCTGCGTGCGGTTCTGCCCCAGCTTCCATTTGCCCGAGATGCGCGTGAGGGGAATTTCGATGCCGACGATGGCTTTCAAGAGTTTCTCGATATAGCCGGCCGGCGCATCGCTCACCCGCCACGGCGCGGCCAGTCCCGCTTCATGGCGCGCCGTCAGCCGCTCCACCAATCCCAGCAGCCACGCCGCATCGTCGATGACGCGCAGGGGGCCGTGGGCGTGCACGACCGCATAATTAAAGGTCGGTACTTCCTTGCCGCTGCGCTGCTTTTCCGCATACCAGGCGGGCGTGATGTAGGCGTGCGGCCCCTGGAAAATCACCAGTGCTTCATCGTTCCCGCCGGCTGTACGCCACAGCGGATTGGCGCGCGCCACATGGGCGCGCAGGATGCCGAATGGGGCGTCAGGCGTGGGCGCGGCGATCTCGAACGGCAGGTGGTCGGCGCACAAGCCATCGGTATCGTGGCGCACCAGCGCGCCCAGCGGATGCGCATCGATCAGGCCATGCAGCACGTCGAGGCGTTCTTCGCGAAAGCTGGCGGGCGAGTACATTTAATCGGCTCCTTCCACGACCACGTCGGCCGTCAGCGAATTGGCGATGTAGCAGCGTTCATGCGCGTCGTGGTGCAGGGCCGCCAGCGCCTCGGGCGAGGGCGGCGTTCCAGCAAACACGATGCGCGGACGCAGCACGATGCGCGTCATGGCCAGGCGGTCTGCCGCGTTTTTCCCCAGGTCGCCGGTGGCTTCGTCGCGGTAGTCGTCGATGACATAGCCGCGCTGCGCTGCCAGCGACAGGAAGAACAGCATGTGGCAGCTCGACGTGGCGGCCACCAGCGCTTCTTCCGGATCGATATTTGCCGCCACCGACATGGGCAGCGGCACGGACAGGGGCGACGACGAGGCGGCTACCGTCAGGCCGCCGTCGAACTGCCATTCATGGCCGCGGCTGTAGCGCTGGCCGGCGAAATCCTGGCCGTCGTGCTGCCAGGCCACGGTGGCGAAAAATTGATGCATGGGTGCTCCGCAAGAGTAGAGGGGATGCGCCATCTTAGCGCCAGTCTTGGCTATTTAAAACAGCCAATAAGTGCTATCTTGAAGCTACCAATTTAAGAAGGCCACCATGCCAGCTTCCCATCTGCACCAGCTCATCGCCGCCTTGCCTTTGCAGCGCGGCGCCGGCGAGCCGCTGTTTCGCCAGCTGTATGCGGCCATCAAGGCCGCCATTCTCGATGGCCGCATGAGTCCCGGCATGCAGCTGCCGCCCACGCGCGACTTTTGCCGCCTGCTGGCCGTGTCGCGCCAGACGGTGCTCAATGCGTATGCGCTGCTGACGGCCGAAGGCTATCTCGATGGCGCCGTGGGGCGCGGCACCTTCGTCAGTCGCGACGTTCCGCTGCCGGCGCCTGTCCCTGCAACGGCGCCCGGCCTGCTGCGGCCCCTGTCGGCGCGCGGGCAGGGCGTGGTGGCGGCCATGCGCCAGGTGGCGTTCCACCGGGGGCCGCTGCGCGCTTTTCGCGTCGGCATGCCGCGCATCGACCATTTCCCGTTCGACGTGTGGCACCGCCTGGAAGCGCGGCGCTGGCGCCGGCCCGACCACCATTTCGGCTACAGCGATCCGGCCGGCTACCTGCCGCTGCGCGAGCTGCTGTGCGTGTATCTGAAAGCGTCGCGCGGCGTCCAGTGCACGCCGCAGCAGATCGTCATCACTTCCGGTTCGCAGCAGGCGCTGTTTTTGCTGTCGACCATTTTGCTGGCGCCGGGCGACTCTGCCTG
>NZ_JABXFH010000020.1:0-101712 GCF_013372745.1 Janthinobacterium sp. BJB401
CTTCCAGCCCCACGTTCAGGCGCACGAGCTGGCCCGGCAACTGCCAGCCCTTGCGCATGGCGGCGATGCGGTACGGCATCACCAGGCTGTTCGCGCCGCCCCAGCTGTAGCCAATCTTGAACAATTGCAAAGCATCGACGAAACGGTCCGTCTGCGCCTCCGAGTAGCGGGCATCGAACAGCACGGAAAACAGGCCGCCCGCGCCCGTAAAATCGCGCTGCCAGATGGCGTGGCCGGGGCAATCGTCGAAAGCCGGATGCAGCACCGTGGCGATCTCGCTTCTCCCCTTGAGCCAGGCGGCCACCGTGCGCGCGCCCGCATCGTGCGCGTCGAAGCGCAGCTTCATGGTCGGCAAGCCGCGCAGCACCAGGTAGGCGTCGTCCGCCCCCACGCCCATGCCCAGACGCATGTGCGCCAGCGCCAGGCGCTCGTGCAGCGCCCGCTCGCGCGTAATGAGCGCGCCCATCAGCACGTCCGAGCCGCCCGACTGGTATTTCGTCAGCGCCTGCATGATGATGTCCACGCCCAGGTCAAAGCCGCGCAAGGCCAGGCCGGCCGACCAGGTGTTGTCCAACGCCACCAGCACGCCGCGCGCATGGGCGGCCGCGCAGATGGCGGGCAAGTCCGGTACTTCCATCGTCACGGAACCGGGTGCTTCCGTCCAGATCAGTTTGGTGTTGGGCTGGATCAGGGCGGCGATGCCGGCGCCGATGAGCGGATCGTAATAGCGGGCCGTGATGCCGAAATCCTGCGCCAGCCAGCGTCCCAGTTCGCGGTTCGGGTTGTAGATATTTTCCGGCAATAACACGTCGTCGCCCGTTTTCAGCAGGGCAAAGTCCGCCATGGCGATGGCCGCCAGCCCCGACGGCGCCAGCAGGCAGTACTTGCCCCCTTCGATCTCGGCCAGCCGCGCTTCCAGGGTGAAGGTGGTGGGTGTGCCGTGCAAGCCATAGGTGTAGGCGTTCTTCTCTTTCCAGTCGCCCGAGCGCATGGCAGCCACGTCCTTGAACAGCACGGTCGATGCGTGATGGATGGCGTTGGGAAACGCGGCAAAGCCTTGCGGCGCCTGGTAATCGCTGTGGATCAGCGCGGTTTGCGGAGATTTGGTCTGGGTCATGGCGTCGGGAAATAAAAAAAGGCGGATCAGCAATTGCTGGTCCGCCTTGATTGTAAGGGCTTTACGCCCTGCACGCCGTACGACTGTTACACCTGCTTACTCTGCAGCGCCCCACAGGTCGTGCGCATCCGCGGACGTGATGGTCACGTCAACGAATTGCCCCACCGCCAGCTTGCGGTGCGGCTCGAACGGCGGTTTCACATACACGACGCCATCGATTTCCGGCGCGTCGGCGGACGAGCGGCCCACGCCGCCGGAGCGGGTGACTTCATCGATCAGCACGCGCACGGTCTTGCCGACCTTGGCTTGCAGGCGTTTCTTGGAAATTTCTTCCTGCAGCAGCATGACGCGGCCGCGGCGCTCTTCGCGCAGCTCTTCCGGCACGGGATTGGCGATTTCGTTGGCCGTCGCGCCTTCGACAGGCGAATAGGCGAAGCAGCCCAGACGGTCGATCTGCGCTTCCTTGAGGAAGTCCAGCAAGTATTCGAATTCCGCTTCCGTTTCACCGGGGAAACCGGCGATGAAGGTCGAGCGGATGGTCAGGTCCGGGTTGATCGCGCGCCAGGCCTGGATGCGGTCGAGGTTTTTCTCGCCGCTGGCCGGACGCTTCATGCGCTTGAGCACGTCAGGATGCGCATGCTGCATCGGAATGTCGAGGTACGGCAGGATGTGGCCGCCGCTCATCATCGGAATGATCTGGTCCACGTGCGGGTATGGATACACATAGTGCAAGCGCACCCAGGCGCCGTAAGACTTGGCCAGTTCGCCCAGCGCCTCCGTCAGTTGCGTCATGTGGGTTTTCACGGGACGGCCATTCCAGAAGCCGGAGCGGAATTTCACGTCCACGCCATATGCGGAGGTATCTTGCGAAATGACCAGCAATTCCTTGACGCCGGCCTTGAACAGGTTTTCCGCTTCAATCATCAGTTCACCGATCGGGCGCGAGACGAGGTCGCCACGCATCGATGGGATGATGCAGAAGCTGCAGCGGTGGTTGCAGCCTTCGGAAATTTTCAGGTAGGCATAGTGCTTCGGCGTCAGCTTGACGCCTTGCGGCGGCACCAGGTCGAGGAATGGCGCATGCGGCTTCGGCAAGTGAAAGTGAACGGAATCCATCACTTCGGCCAGCGCGTGCGGGCCCGTGACGGACAGCACTTTCGGGTGCACCTTCATGATGATGTCGTCGCCAGCAGCATCTTTCTTGGCGCCCAGGCAACCGGTGACGATGACTTTACCGTTTTCAGCCAGCGCTTCGCCGATGGCGTCGAGCGACTCTTGCACGGCAGCATCGATAAAACCGCAGGTATTGACGATCACCAGATCGGCGCCAGCGTAGGATTTCGCCGTTTCGTAGCCTTCGGCGCGCAGTTGGGTCAGGATTTGTTCGGAGTCGACCAGCGCTTTCGGGCAGCCGAGCGAGACAAAGCCCACTTTCGGCGCCGCACCTGGCATGGCCAGCATGGCCTCGGGCTGGGCGGAAGGAACGGGAATACGGTGAATTTCAGACATAGTTGGCAGCTAGTAAAATGGTGAGGCGAATCGGCTATTGTACCCCGAGCCGCACCTTGCTGTCAGCGCAGAGTCCTTTTGCTGCCGCATCTGCAACGCTTCAACCGCAACTTTGTTCCGGCCGCTGCCATCGTGGCAATGCTTGGACGAGGTCCCGCCACGCATCGCCGGTATCAAGAAATTAAAAAATAATGCCACAAAGAAACTAATGACTGGCATATAATTGTTTTTTAAAAAACTAAACGAGTCCCATGTCTTTTTCCTTTTCCAATCTGAAAGCGCGGCGCCTGGCTGTCGCGGCTTGCGGTTTGAGCGCATTGCTGCTGAGCGGCTGCGCCGTCAACACCTCGGTGGTTGATCCACTGAAAATGCAAGCACAATCGGGAGAAACCCCGGTGGCGGTCAGCATCACGTCGAATACCAAAGATATTTACGGTTTCAATATGATCAAGTTACGCCGTGTCGTGGCGGGGGAGCAGCGCAGTGATTTCAAGCTGGTCTCCGAAAACCTGGTGATGAAAAAGGTCGAGAGCGCGATGGCAGGCGATACATCCCTGTTCATTGGCGCACTGCCGCCTGGCGAGTATGAGTTTGTGGAATTGATCGATACCCGTGCCAACAAGCTCTTGCATGTGTACTCGACCATCGTGGGAAGCTTCAAGATCGAAGCGGGCAAATCGACGGATCTCGGTCGGCTGGTTGTGACACGCGGCGATTTCGGCGTGCAATACGGTCGCAGCGCGCAGGTGGTATCCAATGCGCAATTGCTCCAGTACTTTGCCCCCGACTACAGCAAGCTATTCGGCGCTACTGCCAGCCCAGGCTGGAGCACCCCACACCACGCGCAGGACGATGTCGAGCAATTTGCCCGCACCCACCCCGCTGGGGCCGAGTGCGTCACCGAGATGCCCGATGGCCGGGTGGCTGCCGCCAGCCGCATGGGCGCCGTCCTGATACGCTCGACGCAAGGTCAATGGAATATCATCAATGCGCAATCGGTGGAGTCGCTGTCTTGCGTGTTCCCTGTAGACCTGCCCAATGCCGAGTTGATCGCGGTAGGCGAATCGGGCTCCCTGCTACGTAAAGCGCGTGACAGTGAAAAGCTGCTTCCTGTCGATACAGGCAATTTGCCGCCCGGCAATCTGCTGCGTATCGGTGGCAACCCCAAGGCTGGCTGGTACGTGCTACATCGCAAGGGCGATGTATTGAACATTTTCCATGCGAAACAACTGGACGCTGGCGACTGGCGATCCGTGCACCATGCCGCCATGCCCGGATCTTGGCTGCATGGCCCAGGCTTATTCTGGACATGGCAAGACGCGGACCGGATCGGCTATGCGATGGAAAGCGGCTTGATCGGCGAACTCGATTACAGTACGGGCAAGTTGACCGAACGCTTTGGTCCGCTCAAGAAAAAATTGGCGCAGTTTATCCATCAACCCAATGGGACGGAAAGCATTCTGGTAGAAGCTGGCTTGGCGGGAAGGTTTCCCGACGCCTATGTTTCACGGGATCGCGGCCAGAACTGGACGCAAATCGTTTCGCCATTCAAAGTCCTGATGTCGCCTGTGGCGCCACTCAATGACGGCAGATTACTGATGGAGGCCGGCATGTATACCGAGGGCGCACTGCTGGTCAGCAGCGACGAAGGTAAAACCTGGGGGCCGTATACACCATACATATTGCGAAGGACCCCATTGATTTTCCCATCCGGCCTTGCGCTCAATATCCAGGAAGATTTCAAGGGTCGCATCAGCATTTACAGTTCCATGGACAATGCCAGGACATGGAAGCTCGAGCATTCAAACCAGGACCTGCTCTCCACGCTGCAGCAACTGAAGCGATAGCATGCAGCATCGGCCGCTGGCGGCATGACGCCCGCAAAGCACAACGGCACAGGAGTTCCTGTGCCGTTGTGTGCCCCTCATCGGCGGCTGCTTACTTCTTGTCCGTCGGCGGCACCGGCGGAACAAACGGGAACGTGCCGAACAGATTCTTGCTCTGGCTCTGCATCTGTTCCTGCATCTGCACGAACAGGCTCTTGCTCTGGTCGATGTAGTTGTTCATCATGCCTTGCATCATCGGGCCCTGGACATTCATGAACTGGGTCCACATTTCCGGGCTGAATGGCTTGCCTTCGAAACTGCCGGCCGACGTGCCCGTGAATTTGTGCTGGATATCGGTGAACGCTTGCACGTTCTTTTCCAGGTAGGATCCCATCATGCCCTGCATGGCGTGGCCATAGTAGCGGATGATCTGCGACAACACGCTACTCGAGAACATGGGCGCGCCGTTCGCTTCCTCTTCCAAAATGATTTGCAGCAAGATGCTGCGCGTCAAATCTTCATTGGATTTGGCATCGACGACGGTAAACACCTCATTGTCCAACACCAGCTGCTTGACGTCCGTCAAGGTGATGTAGGAACTGGTTTGCGTGTCATACAGACGGCGGTTGGGATATTTTTTAATCAGGCGGTCTATACTTTTTTTTGCACTACTCATCACAAGTTCCACTTATTGCGCCGCAGCGCATACTGAGTTAATCCGAAAAAAAAGCGAACGTGGGTCCGCTTTCGCACCTGCCTACTTTTTCCATTATAGAGTGGAAAATGGCTCCATTGCACATCAGGGTAGTAGATTCCCATATTTATTGCAACGCAACTAAGAGTAGATTCCTGACAAGACCGGAGATTACGCCGGTCTTGCCTGGCGAGAAGCTTTTGTAAACTAGTCCGCCCTGACTTTAACATACCGCCCCGGCGCCGGCTCGATTGCCGCGTGGCGTTTGTTGCCCGGCTTGGCTGGCGCCTTCACCTGCGCGCCGCCGTGTTCGGCCAGGAAGGCCGCCCATTCGGGCCACCAGCTACCCACGTGCTCGGTCGCGCCTTCCATCCATTGCTCGGCAGTCAAGGGCTTGGCTTTCGCCGTGCGGGCGGTTTTAGCTGCATCATTGCTCCAGTAACTACGCTTTTTCTTCGATGCAGGATTGATCACGCCGGCGATATGGCCCGAAGCACCGAGGATGAAGCGGTTGGCTTTCGGCTTTTTCGGGTTCAGCAAGGCCGTGCTGGCGTAGGCCGCGCCCCAGGGCACGATATGGTCTTCGCGCGAACCGTAGATGAAAGCGGGCGCGTCGATGCTGCTCAGGTCGACCTTTTCGCCGGCCACCGTCAGCTTGCCCGGCACTTTCAGGCTGTTTTCCAGGTAAGTGTTGCGCAGATACCAGCAGAACATGGGACCCGGCAAGCCCGTGCCGTCACCGTTCCAGTACAGCAAGTCGAACGCGGGCGGCTCCTTGCCTTTCAGGTAATTCGATTGCACGTAGTTCCACACGAGGTCGTTCGGCCGTAGGCTGGAGAAAGTGCTGCCCAGGTCGCGGCCCGACATCAGGCCGCCCTTGGCCAGGGACTGCTCGCGCAGCGCCACTTGCGGCTCGTCGATGAAGACGTCGAGCGCGCCCGTGTCGCAGAAATCGAGGAAGGTGGTCAAGAGGGTCAGGCTGGCGGCCGGATTCTCGCCGCGCGCCTTGAGCACAGCCAGCGCCGTCGAGACGATGGTGCCGCCCACGCAAAAGCCGAACATATTGAGCTTGTCCTGGCCGGAAATGTCCTGCGTGACCTGGATGGCTTCGATCACGCCTTGCTCGACGTAATCGTCCCACGTCAGGTGTTGCATGCTCAGGTCCGGATTGCGCCAGGACATCAGGAACACGGTATTGCCCTGCTCCACCGCATAGCGCACGAGCGAGTTTTCCGGCTGCAAGTCAAGGATATAGAATTTATTGATGCATGGCGGCACCATCAGCAGCGGCCGCTGGTGTACCGTGGGGGTGCTTGGCGTGTACTGGATCAGCTGGAACAGCGCGTTCTCGAACACCACCGTGCCCGGCGTGGTGGCCACGTTGCGTCCCACTTCGAAGGCCGACTCGTCGGACTGCGAGATGCGGCCCTTCTGCATGTCGGCCAGCATATTGCTCAAGCCCTTGGCCAGGCTCTCGCCCTTGGTCTCGATCAGGGTTTGCTGGGCGTCGGGATTGGTCGCGAGAAAGTTGGCAGGCGACATGGCGTCAACGATTTGCTGCACGGCAAACGCAATCTTTTGCTTCTGGTGCGGCGTCGCTTCCACGGCATCGGCCATGGCGCTGAGAAACTCCGCATTCAGCAAATAGGCTGCCGCATTGAAGGCCGACAAGGGGCTGGCGTGCCAGGCGGGCGCGGCGAAGCGGCGGTCTTTCAATTCCGGCGCCTTGCCGGCCATAAAGTCGGCCCACAAGCCCGTCAGCTTGGCCACGTAGGCATTTTTCAGTTGCTCGATCGCTTCTGGCTTGATGCTGGCGCCCGCATCCTGCAAAATGCCGGCAATCGGATTGCCCTGGGGCTGCGGTACCATGTTGAACCACGTCTTCCACTGTTCAGGATTGCTGATCTGCGCCATCCATTCTTTGGTCATCATTTGAGGATCGGGCATATTCATAGATGTATGTAAGTCCATTCAAGATTGAGGGACGCCGAACAAAACCTACTGCGCGTCGGTATAGGCGGCCTGCGATGCTCACCGTACTAGAGTACGGTTGCGCTTCTTAGCCACCTCTCCCTTCCGCTCGCTACGGTTTTGTTAGGCGCCGAAACGTAGTCGAAAAATAAATACTTTAGGATCACCTGCATGCAAACTTTTACTGACTGCCACTACCAATGATGCTCATGACCGCTGTTGCCTGGATCTATGTCGTCGGCCTCATGGCGCTGACGGAACCGTCCATCGTCGCCGGGGTGATGACCTTCTTGCTGTACTGCGTCATCCCGCTGTCCATCCTATTCTATCTGACGGGCTCGCGGAGACGCAAACGCAAGGCCGAGCTAAAAGCCCGCGCACTTGCCTCAGCAGACGATAAAACAAAAACGGCAGACACATAAGTGTCTGCCGTGCAGATTATTTGCGCCAGATCAAACTGGCCTGTCTTCCCGTGACGCCATCGCGCCGATACGAGTAAAACTGCGCCGCATCGCTGACGGTGCAATATTCCCCGCCCGCCACTTGCGCCACGCCATCGCGCAGCAGCATGGTGCGCGCCAGCGCATAGATGTCGGCCAGGTACTTGCCCGGCTTGCCTGCGATGGCGACGAAAGAAGCGCTCAACACTTGCCGTTCCGCCTCATCGCGCGCGCCGTCGCGGAACGCTTGCAGCACCTCCTGCCCCACTTCGAATTGCTGCGGACCAATGGCCGGCCCCAGCCAGGCGAGGATGTCCGTCGCACCTTGCGACCGCATGCTTTCCACCGTGCGCTGCAAGACGCCATTGGCCAGGCCGCGCCAGCCCGCGTGCGCCGAACCGACAACGAGGCCATCCGTCGAGCAGAACAGCACAGGCAGGCAATCGGCCGTCATCACCACGCACACGGCGCCAGGCTGTGTTGCCACGCTGGCATCGGCGTCCGGCACGTAGCCATCCAGCTTGCCGGCATCGGCCACGGCCACGCCATGCACCTGCGACAGCCAGGCCGGCTCGGCAGGCAAGATAGCCGCCAGCCGCGCCCGGTTGGCGGCCACGTGCGCGGGCTCGTCGCCCACGTGCGTGCCCAGATTCAAGCCACCGCCGCCCTGCCCGTCACCATACGGCCCTTGGCTGACGCCGCCCGCGCGCACGGTCGCCAGCGCGCCCACGTTCGCGGGCAAGCCGGGCCAATCGGGTACTAGGCAAGGCAACGGCGACGTCATCAGACCTGTTCCGGCTCGGGAATGCCGGCCGTGGCGATCAGTTGCGCGAAATCATCTGCCAGCGGCACGATCCATTCGCACGCTTCCAGCGTGCCCGGATGCACGAGACCCAGGCGGCGCGCCTGCAGTGCCTGGCGCGAGAACACGGTCACGAGGTGCTGCTTGCCATATACATGGTCGCCGACCAGCGCGAAGCCCAGATGCTGCATGTGCACGCGGATCTGGTGCGTGCGCCCTGTTTCCAGACGGCATTGCATCAGGCTCACGGGACGGCGGTCGAGTTCGCCGCTGCCGATCAATTCATAGTGCGTGATGGCAGGCTTGGCCGTAAAGTTTTCCGAGACGGCCATCTTGACCCGGTCACGCGGGTGGCGCGCGATGGACGCGTCGATGGTGCCCGCCATTTTCGGCGTGCCCCACACGAGCGCGAAATACTCGCGCTTGACGGTGCGCGCCTGCAACTGGCGCACCAGGTCCGTTTGCGAAGCGAGGGTCTTGCCGACCACCATCAGGCCGCTCGTATCCTTGTCCAGGCGGTGCACGATGCCGGCGCGCGGCACGCCGGCCAGTTGCGGGCAGTGGTGCAGCAAGCCGTTGAGCAGGGTGCCAGACCAGTTGCCGGGGCCCGGATGCACGACCAGTCCGGCCGGTTTGTTGATGACGATGATATGCTCATCTTCGTGCACGATGTTCAATTCCATCGCTTCCGGCTTAAAAGCCTCGTCTTCCGGCGCGCTTTGCGGCAGAATGACGATCTTCTCGTCGCCATAGGCGGTCATGTTGCGTTTGGCAACTTTTCCATCGACGGTCACGAAACCGGCTTCCAGCCACAATTGCAAGCGGCTGCGCGAGTATTGCGGCACCAGCTGGGCGATGACTTTATCGAGGCGGTGGCCGCAGGCGTCCGGCGTCAGTTCCAATGTAATCGGGGCCATTTCCTCGAAGACGTCGTCGGCGGCAAAATCGCCGTCAAACGCCTCTTCGGCAGCATGGTCAGAAAGGGAGTCAAACGCGGGGTCAGCCAAATTAGGCTTCGGAGTTAATATCACAGCATTCCCATCGGCTATAATCAGCCTATTGTAAAATCTTGGTTAAAACCTTCTTGCAAAACGTCATGCAAAAAAAATTATCGTTGGTAGTCGCTTCAGTCGTTCTGCTCGGCATGTCCGCTTGCAGCTTGTTGCCTGAAAAAGTGGATGAGACCAAAAACTGGTCCGTTACGAAATTATACTCGGAGGCGCGTGAAGAAATGGCCGGACAGCACTATGAAGCTGCAATCGGCCTGTTCCAGAAGCTGGAGGCTAACTATCCTTTCGGCAACTATGCTCTGCAAGCGCAGATGGAGATCGCTTACGCGTATTATAAGGCGGGAGACCAGGCGCAGGCACTGGCTGCCGTCGAACGCTTCATCAAGTTGCATCCGAACCACGCCAATGTCGACTATATGTACTACTTGCGTGGCCTGATCAGCTTTAATGACCAGATCAGCTTCCTGAACTTCCTGTACGAGCAAGATCCGACCGAGCGCGACCCGAAAGCCACGCGCGAAGCGTTTGCGGCCTTCAAGCAACTGGTCGACAAGTTCCCGAATAGTAAATATGCGCCCGATTCGTTGGCCCGCATGAACTATTTGATCGATGCCATGGCGAAATACGAAGTACACGTGGCGCGCTATTACTTCCGCCGCGGCGCCTACCTGGCCGCCGCCAACCGCGCGCAAACGACGGTCAGCGACTTCCGTGCCTCGCCGGCCATCGAAGAAGCGCTGTTCATCATGTACCGCTCGTATGACAAGCTGGGCTTGACCGACCTGCGCGACGACGCCTTGCGCGTGCTGACCAAGAACTACCCGAACACGGCATTCCTCAGCCCGGAAGGGGTGAACAAGGAACGCAAGTGGTGGAAATTCTGGCAGTAAGATAAGAAAAAACCGGGCTAGCCCGGTTTTTTCTTAGCCCAACGGCAAAATCCGGGGTCGTACCCTGAGGGTACGACCCCGGCATTTGCTTTAGGGTTATTCTCCGACCTTGCGCCGGAACACCCAGCTCTTGTCGTTCGACGCTTCCGGCACGAAACCGTAACCGTCGACATCGAACTGCTTCAGCTGTTGCGGATCGCGTATATGGTTGACGGCCGCATAGCGGGCCAGCATGCCGCGCGCGCGCTTGGCGTAGAACGAGATGATTTTATACTTGCCATTCTTCCAGTCCTCGAACACGGGCGCGATGACGGGCACGTCCAGCTGGCGCGGCTTGACGGATTTGAAATATTCTTCGGAAGCAAGGTTGACCAGCACCTTGGCGCCCTGCTCCTTGGCCGCGCGGTTCAGGCCGTTGGTGATGGTGTCACCCCAGAACGCATACAAATCCTTGCCGCGCGTGGTCGACAACCGCGTGCCCATTTCCAGGCGGTGCGGGTGGATCAGGTCCAGCGGGCGCAGCAAGCCGTACAGGCCCGATAAAATGCGCACGCGCGACTGGGCATAGTCGAGCTGGGCCGGCTGCAGGCTGCGCGCCTCGAAACCGGCATACACGTCGCCATTGAAGGCCATGATGGCCTGGCGCGCGTCGTCAAGCTGGGGTGTCCAGGAAGCGTAGCGGGCCACGTTGAGGGCCGACAAGGCGTCGGAAATGCCCATCAGGCTGCCCACTTCGGCCGGGGAAAACTGGCGCATGCGCTCGATCAACTGAGCGGAATGGTCGAGAAAATCGGGGGTGCTGTGCAACGAGGTTGTTGGCGGCGTCTCCAGGTCGAGACTCTTGGCGGGCGAAAGCACGATCAACATAAATTATCACTACAGAATAGAATTGCCGACATGATACCTGCTCCACAAAAACTCGTCCTCGACACCAACGTTTGCCTCGACCTGTTCGTCTTTAACGACCCGCGCTGGGCGGGCTTGCTGGCGGCCATGGAAAGCGGCGCCGTGCACGCCATCACGCGCGAAGATTGCCGCGCGGAATATCTGGTCGTGCTGCATTACAAACATTTGCCGCTCGATGAAGCGAGCCGCGCCGTTGCCGCCGCCCGCTTCGACGCCCACATCAGCGTGGTGGCACCGCCCGTCTCTGGCGTGCGCCTGCCCGTCTGCACGGACAAGGATGACCAGAAATTCCTCGAACTGGCGCGTGACGCCAACGCCGACATCCTCATCACCAAGGACAAGGCGCTGCTGAAACTGGCCCGCAAGACGGCCAAGGCCGGCATGTTCAAGATCATGGTGCCGGAAGGCTGGGCCTTGCCAGGCTGAGCCGCCAAAGCCCTGCACGCAAGGGGGCGCGCTGCGCTAGAATGGGACACGATTCCACTTTCCGCACCGCGCCCCTACCGTTCATGAACAGCCCGTCCCTGCCCTACACGACTCCCGCCCTGACCTCGCGCCTGCCTCTTGTGGGCACCACCGTGTTTACCCGCATGTCCAGCCTGGCGGCCCAGCATGGCGCCGTCAACCTGGGCCAGGGTTTTCCAGATTTCGATTGCGATCCAGCCCTGGTCGACCTCGTCAGCGACGCCATGCGCGCCGGCCACAACCAGTATCCGATGATGACGGGCGCCGCGCCCTTGCGTGAAGCGATTGCCGCGAAAATCGCCAGCCTGTACGGCCACAGCTATGACGCCGGCACGGAAATCACCGTCACGGCCGGCGCCACGCAGGCGCTGACCACGGCCATTTTGTGCTGCGTGCACCCGGGCGACGAAGTCATCGTCATCGAACCAGCCTACGACAGCTATCTGCCCGCCATCGCCCTGGCTGGCGGCGTGCCCGTGCTGGTGGCCATGCAAGTGGGTGAACACGGTTACAGCGTGCCGTGGGACACCCTGGCCGCCGCCGTCAGCAACAAGACGCGTTTGATCATCATCAACACGCCGCACAATCCGACGGGCACGATCTTGCGCCCCGCCGACGTGGCCGCGCTGGCCGACATCGTGCGCGGCACGCAAATTCTGATACTCTCCGACGAAGTCTACGAACACATGGTGTACGACGGCGTGCCGCACGCTTCATTGAGCCGCAACGCGGAACTGGCGGCGCGCAGCTTCATCGTTTCCAGCTTCGGCAAGACGTATCACGTGACGGGCTGGAAGATCGGCTATGTCGCCGCGCCAGCATCCATGACGGCGGAGTTCCGCAAAGTGCACCAGTACAACGTATTTAGCGTCAATACGCCGATGCAGCACGGCCTGGCCGGCTACATGGCCGAGCCGCAGCCCTATCTGGATTTGCCCGCGTTTTACCAGCGCAAGCGCGACCTGTTCCGCGACGGCCTGGCGGGTAGCCGCTTTACCTTGCTGCCGGCCGACGGCACGTATTTCCAGTGCGTACGCTACGATGCCATTTCGCAAGAGACCGAAGCCCAGTTCGCCGAATGGCTGACGACGGAAATCAAGGTGGCGGCCATCCCTGTCTCCGCGTTTTACGCGCAGGGCAAGGAGTCGGGCATCGTGCGCTTCTGCTTTGCCAAGAAAGACGAGACCTTGCGCCTAGCGCTGGAGCGCCTGCGCAGCATATAACCGAGCACTGAACATGGCTTCGCTGCGGCGGGGCAAAGGATGACAGATGGTACAGCGTCGCATCGGCCCGGCCGACCTGGTTCCCGGCGAACCCCTGCCCTGGGATCTGTTTTTGGCTGACCATAGTGCCGGCCCGCAACTGCGCAAGGGACAGATCATCACGGACGGTGCGCAACTGGGCCGTTTGCTGCAGCTGGGCCTGTACGTGGGCGCGCCCGAGCAGCCATCCGTCTTGCGCCTGCTCAATGAGGCGGCGCAGCGCCTGGAACGGCTGCTGCTGGCCTTGCGCAGCGAAAACAATGCCGAGCGCGACGTGCGCGACATCGCCCGCGAACTGCTGCGCGCGCTGGAACACGATGCAGATATCTCCCTGGCCAGCATCCTGCTCAACCAGATCGCCGGCAGCTACGCCGTGCGCCACTGCATCGAAACAGCCTTGCTGGCCATGCTGGTGGGCCGCAGCATGCACAAGTCCCACGATGAACTGTTGTTGATCGGCGCGGCCGCGCTGACGATGAACGTGGGCATGCTGCGCCACCACGACAGCTTCCAGGACCGGCGCGGCCCCCTGAACGACGAGGAAATGCGCATCGTGCGTCTGCATCCGCAGGAAAGCACGGAACTGCTGCGCTGCGCCGGTGTCGATGACGAGGAATGGCTGAGCTGTGTGCTGCTGCACCATGAAAACGACGACGGCAGCGGCTACCCGCAGGGGCGCACGGCCGATGAAATCCTGCAAAACGCCAAGCTGATCGGCCTGGCCGACCGCTATTGCGCCCGCGTTTCCGCGCGCAACTACCGGCGCTCCATCGTGCCCGACCAGGCGCTGCAGCACATCTTCCTCGACCAGGGCGTGCCCATCGATCCGCTGCTGGGGGAACAGTTCGTCAACCTGCTGGGAAAATATCCGCCCGGAACATTGGTGCGCCTGCGCAGCGGCGAACTGGGGGTGGTGACGCAACGGGGCGCCGGCCACGTGCATCCGCTCAGCGATGCGCTGGGCGCGCCGCTGGCCGCCGCCCAGCTATCGCAGATGACGCCGCGCGACACGGGCGACAGCCAGTTCGCCATCGTCTCGTCGCTGCATGAAGACGATGCGGGCGTGCGCTTCAGCATGCGCAATGTGTGGGGCGACGGGGCGCGGCTGTAGGCCGCCAGGGCAAGGCCGGCGCCAGGCCGGGAAAATGCCAGCTTACGGTTTCGGCGGACGGATTCCCGTGTATTGCGCGCTGACCAGCAGCCATTGCTTGTCGACAAGCCGAGCCACATAGCCGGCGCGCAGGGCGAAGGTGCGGGCACCCGCTTCCTGATTGAGTCGGTAGGACAGCCGCGCCGAGATGAGCGCCGTATCGCCAAACAGCCGCACCACTGGCTCATCGAACTGAAGTTGAGGGCTCGGCCGCTTCTGCTCTGGCGCATAAAAGGAGAGCATTTTTTCACGCCCGTCCACCTCGCCGACCGGCGATATTTCCACATAATTCTCGGCCGTCGTGGCTTTCAAGGCAAGCTGATCAAAGTTGTTCTGCGCCTGCGCATGGCGCTGCACCAAAGCCACCAGTTCAGCATCGCCGGGAGCCGCGTTCGCGCTGCCGATCACGCCGAAGGCGCCAAGCAGGCACGTGGAAAGAAGGTGTGGAAGAGTCAATTTCATGCGTAGTCATCCTGGTCGAAGTCATTGAGAAGCGTCCGTTGATTCCTGCGGCAGCGCCAGTATCGAACACTCGCTTGCGGGCAAACTCATCATGAGGGAGCCCACTGTATGCTATCCGATTGCCCTTTCCGGCGCATGCCATTGCGACAAACGGCTTGATTGGGGGATTGAAACGCCATTTCGAGGACGCGTGTGGCCGGCTTGATGGCGCCGTCCCGCATCCCGCGCATTCCCCCGAATCGACCGTTCATCCTGCCCCCGGCGCTGTTCGTCGTTCCGCGCTCGCCCGTGCGGGCAGCCGCGCATACCATGCCGACATGACCACTCCACTCCAGTTCAAGTCAGGCCAGTTCTATGGCGACGTGCATCACCGCGCGCGCGGCAGCATGTTTGATATCCGCCGTCTGCAGGCCACGCGTGGCGAGGATGAAGTCGAAACGCACCGGCATGACGACGCCCACTTCGTCTTCGTTCTGTCCGGCACGTATATTTCCAGCGCCCTGCACGCCCCGCCGCGCGCGCCTTCGCCCACCCTCGTCTTCAATCCTGCCGGCACGACGCACCGCGACCGCTTCGTCGATGGCAAGGGCAGTTTCATGACGGTATCGCTTGACCCTGCCCTGCTGGCGGGCGCCGAGGAATTGCATGCGGCCCAGGAGTGCGCCAGCGTGTTGCGCGATACGGCCAGCGCGGCCGCCGCGTTCCGGCTGGCGCGCGAAATTGGCCGCGGCGGCGATGGCGCCCTGCTCGAAGCGGGCGCATGGGACATGCTGGCCAGCCTGCACAAGACGCCCCGGCAGGCGCGCCCATCCCTGCCCGGCTGGGCCCACCAGGCCTATGAAGCCGTGATGGACCTGGCCAATGACACGCATCTGCGCATCGCCGACGTGGCCGCCGCCCTGGGCGTGCATCCCGTGCACCTGGCCCGCGTGTTCCGCCAGGCCTGGGGCTGTTCGCCGGGCGACCTGCTGCGCTGGCGCCGCGTCGAGCA
The DNA here is from genome assembly GCF_013372745.1 of Janthinobacterium sp. BJB401. Taxonomy (NCBI): domain Bacteria; kingdom Pseudomonadati; phylum Pseudomonadota; class Betaproteobacteria; order Burkholderiales; family Oxalobacteraceae; genus Janthinobacterium; species Janthinobacterium sp. BJB401. The sequence continues at coordinate 15,496 of NZ_JABXFH010000020.1, forward strand.
GGCCAGCGGCCTGCTGCGCCGCCCGGAACTGAGCATGGCCGAGGTGGCGCTGAGCGTGGGCTTCGCCGACCAGAGCCACATGAGCCGCGCCTTCCAGGCCCGCTACGGCATGACGCCCAGCAACTATCGACGCCAAATGTTTCAAACGTCCAAGACAATGCCCGGATTGCAAGACTAGACTGCACTTTTCCAACTCAGGAGTACACCATGTTGCGATATTTACCCCTTCTTCTGGCCTTCGGCAACAGCGTCCACGCGGGCGAACTGGACGGCGTTACCACCGCCATCGAAGCGGGCGACTTCAAGCAGATCACCAGCGTCGTGGTGGCACAACATGGCAAGCTGCTCTACGAACACTACTTCGACAAGGACGGCGCGGAAAGCCTGCGCAACACGCGCTCGGTTGGCAAGACGGTGGCGGGCATGCTGGTCGGCCTGGCCATCGAGCGCAAGCTCTTGCGCACCGACACTCCCGTCCTGCCGTACTTTCCGGAACTGCGCCCGCTGGCCCATGCCGACCCGCGCAAGGACAAGATCACGGTCGAGGATTTCCTGACCATGAGCTCGCTGCTCGAATGCGACGACGACAACCAGCATTCGCGCGGCAACGAAGAGCGCATGTATCTGGTGGAAGACTGGAGCCGCTTCGTGGCGGACCTGCCGATCCGCGGCTTTCCCGAATGGCAGCCCCGCCCCGAACAATCGCCGTATGGCCGCGCCTGGAGCTATTGCACGGCCGGCGTCACCCTGCTGGGACCGCTGCTTGAAAAAGTGAGCGGCCAGCGCGTGCCGGACTTCGCGGCCGCCAACCTGTTCAAGCCGCTGGGCATCGACAAGGTGAAATGGCAATTCCAGCCCAAGGGCAGCGCCATGACGGGCGGCGGCTTGCAACTGCGCAGCGTGGACCTGATGAAGCTTGGCCAGCTCTACCTCGACGGCGGGCGTTGGAATGGCCAGCAGGTGATGCCGGCCGACTGGGTCAGGCGCTCGATCGCGCCGCATGCCAACGCGCGCGAAGGCATGGACTATGGTTACCTGTGGTGGCTGCAACCGTTCACGGCGAATGGCCGCACGGTGCAAAGCTATGGCATGGCGGGTTCGGGCGGCAATAAAGTGCTCGTATTGCCGGAACTCGATGCCGTGGTCGTCATCACCACGACCAACTTCCAGGTGCGCGATGCCCATGGACTCAGCGAAAAATTGCTGACCAAGCTGATCATGCCGGCATTGATGCGCCCCTGAGCACCCGTCATTTGACGGACGTCAGATACGCCCGCAAGCCATGCGTGAGCACAAAGGGGAAAACGCTCGCATGGTCTTCATCCTCGAAGACGCGCAAGCGGCTTGTCAAACCGGGGAACTTGCGCGATTTCAACTTCCCATCGAATTCGCGCAAGTCGGCCAGCATGTCGGCCTCTTCCTCCGAACGCGAACGCTTCTTGCCCGCCGCCAGCTTTTCCAGGCCGCCGATGCCGAAGAACACGGAGGCCGGCAGATCCTTGTGGCTGGCCGCATACGCCTGTTCGCGCTCGAACATGACGCCGGCGTCGTACCACAGCGACGGGCTGCCGAGGATGTAATGCTCGAAGGTGCGCGGTTGCGTCAGCAAAAATTGCAGGCCCAGCAGGCTGCCGTAGGAATGGCCAATGAACACCTTGCGCTGCATGTTCACGCGATAGTTACTGGCGATAAAGGGAAACACCTCGCCCGAGATGAACTGGCCATACGCCTTCGCTTCGCCGAACGCCGGCTGCCGCCCCGGCATGTCCGAGCGGTAATCATGCTTGCGCGGCGTGGTGGGCGTGTAATCGCGGCGCCGGCTGTACACCCCGCCATCGCCATTGGCATACGACAGGCCGACCACCACCACCTCTTCCATCCCCGCATGCTTGTTCAGGCGCTGCGCGATATTGCGCACGATGGCGAACGAGTAATTGGCGTCGACGACGAACAGCACCGGATAGCGTTTATTGCCCTGCCGATAGGAATCGGGCAACGCGACATATACCTGGTAGTCGCGCTTCAGGGCTTGCGCCCGGATGTCGCGCACTTCCGTATTCTCAAGAACGTAGCTGGCGGGGGCGCTGGCGGGTGCGGCCAGGGCGCTGCCGGCCAGGCCGCACAGGACGATGAGCAGGCTGAAAGGCTTCAAGCTGGTTTCTTTCATTGAGGTAAGTTACTTCGCCGCGGCCGCCGTCAGCTGCACCAGTTTGCGTTCGACAAACGCCTGCAATTGCGGCGACAGGGTTTGCAAGCCCTTGGCCCGCTCGAACGCCTGGCGCGCCTGGGCAGGATGGTTGTCGGCTTGCAAGGCGATGCCAAGGCCCATCCACCAGACGCTGTTGTCGGGCGCCGTCTGCAGAGCCAGCTGGTAGTGTTCCGCCGCTTCGCGGTAGCGCTGTTCGCGCTGCAGCACGCCGGCCAGGAAGGCCTGGTATTCGCCGCTGTCGCTGGCGTACGGCAGGCTGCGCGTCAGGGTATCGAGAGCGACCGCGCCGCCGTTGGGCTTGTCCAGCTGCAAACGGGCCAGCATCATCGCTTGCGCCGGCTGTTTCGGGTCCAGCGCCAGGCTCAGCTGCAACTGGCGCGCTGCTTCGTCTGGGCGCTGCGCTTCCAGCAGCAGGCGCACCAGGGTTTCGCGCGCACCCTGGTGGCGCGGATCCAGCTGCAGGGTCTGCTGCAAGGCCAGCATGGCGTCGGAGACGCGGCCATCCTGCAACTGCGCCAGCGCGCGCCGGTATTCATTCTCCACGCGCTGCTGCGGCGTGACTTGTTTTCCGTCGATGATGCGCTCGCTGGCGGCCAGCGCCGGCGTTTTCACCACGGGCGCGGCGGCACGCTTGGCGGGTTGCTCCGTGATGCGGCGCATCTCGGCGGCACGCAGCCTGGCTGGCGCGACCGTCTCCTCGGCCTGGAACACGGGTTCGGGTTCCGCCGCCACGACGGGCTCCGCTGCGGCGACCACCACTGGCACGGGAGCAACGGCCGCAGGCACGGGTGCCGATACTGGAAGCAACACCGGCGTGCTGGCCACATTGATCAGCACGGGCGGCACGGCCGGGCGCTTCAGGTAGACCCAGCCCAGGGCAATGGCGGCGGCCGTCAGGCCGGCCGCGCCGCCGAAGACCAGCGCGCGCGAGACGCCCCGCTCGCGTTCGGGCACGGAGCGGATGCCGGCCGCGTCGCCGCGTCCATCGGGGGTGCCGCGGGCATCGAGGTCTTGCAACATCTTGTTAATCAGGCTCATCTACAGGCTCATCTTCGTCATCGGTTCAATAAAGTCCAGCTCGCACCGCAGGCGGCGGCCAGCACGCCGGCACCGGCCAGCCACGACCACGGCCGTTGCCACAAGCGGCGCGGCTTGCTGGCCAGGGTGTCGCGGGCGGCCAGCGCCACGTGGCGCCCGCTAACTTGCTGCCGCCCTTCGCCATACGCCACCATCAGCGCCTTGTGCGCCATGATGTTGATCAGGCGCGGAATGCCGCCGGAAGCCTGGTACAGCTTGCCCACGCCGCCACGGCTGAACAGGCGCGCGCCATCGAAACCGGCCACACGCAGGCGGTGCGCTACATAAAAATCCACGTCGTCGCGCGACAACGGACCCAGGTGGTAGTGAAAGGTGATGCGCTGCGCCAACTGGCGGATTTCCGGCAGGGCCAGCTTGACGTCCAGTTCCGGCTGGCCGAACAGCACGATTTGCAGCAGCTTGCGCTTTTCCGTTTCCAGATTCGTCAGCAAACGCAAGGCTTCGAGGCTGTCGACGGGTATCGCCTGCGCCTCGTCCAGGCACAGCAGCACGCGCTTGCCTTGCGCCGCCAGGTTGAGCAGGCGCAAGTTGAGGGACTTGAGCAATTGATGCTGATCCGCATCTTTCTCCAGCAGCACATCGAGGTCGTCGGCCAGCGCCAGGATCAGCGAACGGGGCGGCAAGTTCGGATTCGGAATGTAGGCCGTGACGAAGTCCGGTCCCAGCGACTGCATGAACTTGCGGCACAAAAAGGTTTTACCAGTGCCCACTTCGCCAGTGATCTTGATGAAGCCCTCGCCATTGCGCGCCGCCACCAGCAAGGTGTTGAGCGCCTTTTGCGACTGCGGGCCGTTGAAGAAAAAACTGGTATCGGGCGTGAGGCCGAACGGCGCCTCGCGCAAGCCGAAATGGGCCTGGTACATTTAGCGCCGCTCCGACGGACGGCGCGGGTCGAGCGCCTCGATGCGCTTGCCCGAATCGAGCAAGTCCTCGTTCCAGCTATTGGCGCCGTCGACGATGGTCGGCTTGATCAGCACCACCAGCTCGCGCTTCTGGATCACCTGCCCCGTGTTGCGGAACAGCGCGCCCAGCACGGGAATATCGCCCGCGCCCGGCACTTGCGAGCGGTCCGCCGTGGTGGCCTGGCGCATCAGGCCGCCGATGGCGACGATGCGGCCATCCTGGCTGCGCACCATGCTGTCCATTTCGGACGTGCTGGACGCGGCCAGCGGCAGTTTCAGCGAACCGGCGCTGCCCAGGTCGATTTCCTTGCTGATGGTCGACACCTGGCTGACGGACGGGTGCACGTGCAGGATGATGTTGCCATCCGCATCGATCTGCGGCGTCACGTCCAGCACCACGCCGGAAAAGAAGGGCTGCAAGGTCACGTTGGGGCTGGTGGTCGCGCCGCTGGCCGTCGTATTCGTCGTGGTCGACACGCCCGTCACGTAAAACTCGTCCGTGCCGATCTTCAGCACGGCCTTCTGGTTGTTCATGGTGGCGATACGCGGGCTCGACAGCACGTGCACGGAGCCTTGCGATTCCAGGAAGGAAATCATGGCCGCGAAATTGGCCGTCTGGAAAGCCAGGCCGAACATGGAACCGGCCGCGTTTGCCGCCGAGCTGAGGCCGAAGCCGCTGCTGGCCGTCAAGCCATTGCCATTCGTCATGTTGGGCGGCTGGCCGCCGTTGAACGGCAGCGGCGCCAGGCTGCCGCCCGGCTGGATGAAGCCGGTCGAGATGCGGTTCGTGTGGCCGCTCTTGATCGAGGCGAACGAGGCCCAGTTGATGCCCGTCTGCGTGTTGTTGTTGAGTTCGACTTCGAGGATTTTCGCTTCCAGGATCACCTGGCGGTCGACGGACAGCTGCGTGGCCTTCAAATACATGTCGACATTGCGCAACTCGTCCGGCATGGCGCGGATGACGATCACGCCCGACTGCGGGCTGAGCACCACTTGCCGGCCGCCTTCGGTGCTGCCGACGATGGCTTCCAGCGCCGCTTTCAATTCCGGCCAGAAATCCGCCGTGGACGAGGTGGTCAGGTTGCTGCTGTCCAGCGTGCGGCCGCCCTGGCCGCTGTTCGTTTGCTGGTTCTGCTCGTTATTCTGGTTATTGCCCTGATTGTTACTGCCGCTATTGCCCGAACCGCCCGAGTTGGTCGAGCCGACCGAACCGACCGACGTCGACGACACGCGCAGGTTGGAACTGCCGCGGCGCGCGCCCGTCAGGTAATTGACGTGGAACAAACGCGTCTGCATGGTCAGGGGCTTGATGTAGATCTGCGTGCCCTCGACTTTGTAGTCGTAGCCATACAGTTCGCGCACGGCGTCGAGCGCCTGGAACAGGGTCACGTCCTTCAGGTTGGCGGAAATCGTGCCGCCGATGTCGGGATGAACCAGCATGTTGTAGCGCGTGCCGGCCACGATGGAAGTGAAGAACTGGCGCGCCGGCACATTGTTGAAAGCCACGTTGAAGCGCTCGTCGAGCGCGGCGCGGGCCTTCGGCAGTTGCTGGGCCAGGGCCGCCACGGGCGGCAGCAGCGCCGCTTCCACGGCGTCCGGCTGGGCCGCTGGCGCCGTGGTGGCCGCCGCGCCCTTGACGGCATCGGTGATCGCATTATAGGTATCGCGCTTGACGGGCGCGACATTGCAGCCGCCCAGGCCCAGGCTGACGCTGATGACAGCCGCCATCGTACTGATCTTGAACATGCTCGCCTTGTGTTGATTGAGTTGCTTGGCCACTTCTTCTACTCCTGCTTGCTGCCGGTCTTGCTATCGGTCTTGCGATCGGCCTTGTTATCGGTCTTGCTGCTCGGGTACAGCTTGAAGGTTTCCAGTGATTTGCCACGCCGCAACAATACGGCCGTGTCGCGGATTTCCGTCACCACGGCGCCGCCCACCTTGCTGCCGACCCTGACCGTCTGGCCATCGATGACGGCCAGGCGGCGTCCGCCCGGCTGGGTGGAGATGAGCACCGACTGCAGCTGCGGCCGGGCCGCGACGGCGGGCGCGGTACTGGCGGGCGCCCACAGGGCTGCCGGCGGGCGCGTCGGATCATCGAGCGCCTGCGCCTGCGCGCCCGGCCATGCCAGGTTCAGCGTCAACCCCAGCGCCAGGGAAAGCGCCGGCAGCGCGCGGCCAACGGTCAAAGTGCGATCCATGTATCGTCCATGCTGAGGGTATGTAAGGTCAGGGTCAAGGTGGCGTTCGGGTAGCTGGCGGCGTCCAGGTGGGCGGCGCCCCAGAAGACGCGCGTCGGCATCGCTTGCAGCGCCTGCATGTATTGCACCATGTCGGTATAACTGCCTTGCAGCACCACTTCCACGCCATGCTGGTGCAGCAGGGGCGCCGGCGCCGCCTTGGCCGCCGCATCGCCGTTCGCGGCATCGGTCTGGCGCGCACCCACGGCGCTGGCGGGCAAGGTTTTCAGCGACACCACGCGCAGTCCGGCGTGCTGGCGCAGCAAGTGTTCCAGCAAGGTGACCATGCGCTCGGGCGCCACCAGGCCGTGCTGCTTCTGGCGCAGCGCCTGCGCCAGCGATGCCGTTTCCGCCTGCAGTGCCACCAGGCGCGCGCGCGCTTCCTGGTCGGGATCGGTGGCGTGGGCCAGCATGGTCAGCTCGATTTCCTTGTCGGTGGCCGTCAACAGGCTTTGTTTTTGCGCAATGCTCGCCTCCAGCGCGGCGCGTTTCGCCAGCAGGGGATTAAAGCTCATGAAATAAAATACGAACAGCACGGCGGCCGCGCCGGCGCCGAACACCATCAGCCGCTCGCGCAGGCTGAGGGCGTCGAAGGCCGTGGCCCATTTTTTCAGCAAGGGCAGCATCAGCGTGTTCCTCCCGCAACAGGTTTGGGCGGCGCGGCTGGCCCGGCCGCGCGGTCGGCCGACTGCAGGCTGAACGCCATATAAGGCAGGCTGGGCGCCTTGCCCTCGGCCACGGCCGGGGGCTGGGGCTGGCCGATGTCGAGGCTGGCGAAGCTCTTGCCTTTCAACACTTCCTGCTGGCCCAGGCGCGTGATGTAGGCGGGCAGCAGCGACGCTTGCAAGGCGCGGCCCTGCAAGCCGAAGTCATTGCCGGCGCCGGTGATGTCCACGCCCGTCAGCCATACGCCCTCGACCCTGGCCTGCGCCAGCGCGCGGAAATAGCCGGCATAGCCGAGGGTATTGCCCAGCTTGCCGCCTTCCAGCACGTTTGACGCATCCTGCAGCAACTGGCGCTGCGCTTCGACGGCCGCCAGTTCCTGCGCCAGGGCCGGATCTTTCTTGCGTGGCGGGAAATCGCGCAAGATCTGGTCACGCTTCGCCTCGCCTTGCGCCAGTGCTGCCTTGACGCCCGCTTCGCGCTGCTCCAAACCGGCCAAAGCCTGCTGGGCCAGCACGCCCGCGGCCAGCAAGACCAGCGCCAGGCCGCCCAGGCCCAGACCGGCCGTGCGCGCCGACATATGGTGTTTTTTCAGTTCAAACTGGGGATTGAACAGATTGATCTGCTGGCTCATGCGCCCTTCCCTTCGTGCTTGCCCGGGTGCTGGCCAACCTCGCGCAAGGCGGCGCCGATGGCCAGGAAATAGCGCGCCTGCATGGCGGGGTCGCGCAGCTCGGCGGCCTGCGACAGGTCCAGCACCGTGGCCAGGTCCAGTTGCTCGACCGGCATGTAGAGATTGTCGGCCAGATACGCGTGCAAGCCATCGCTGGCGCCCGTCATCAGCATCAGACGGGCCAGCGAAATGAAATGGAACTGGCGGTCGAAGTGGTCGAACGAGCGCTGCAGTTCCAGGGTGACGCGGTCGTAATACTGGCTGGCGTCGGGCGACTGCAACTGCGTCAGGGTCACGTCGATGCGGCGCGCCTGGTACAGCTCGCCATTGAAGCTCATGGTCAGCAAGCCGCCGTCGCCATCGAAAAACAGCACGGCGATGCCGCGTCCCGGTGTTTCCAGCAAGGTGGCGATATTGCGTTGCGCCATCTCGGGGATATCGATGACGGACAGGCCGATCTTGCATTCGGCGTACAGCGCCTGGCGGCGCGACACGGCGCTGTTGCGCGCCGCCACGGCAAACACGCTGCTGCCCCGCTGGGTGCCGTTCGGGTCGCCGGGAATGTCGAACACGTCAATGGTGGCCTCGGCCAAGGGGAAGTCCAGCATGTCCTTCAAGCGCCAGCCCACGGCCGTCTTCAGTTCCTCGCGCGGCACGGCCGGCGCTTCCAGCGACAGCAACTGGTATTCGCCGCCGGCCAGCACGCTGGTGCAGTGGCGCGCGGTCGCCTGCAGTTCCTTGCCCAGTTTTTCCAGCACCTCGACCGGCGCCGGCCGCGCAGCCGCCTGGTAGCTGGCGCCCCGCACGCGCGGCATGCCGTCGGCGGGACGTTCGACAACGACAGCGCTGACGCCTTCGCGGCCAAACGCCGTGGCCAGCCATCCATCGTACTTCTTTGCTCTTGCGAATAAACCCATGCGAACTATCCAGTGTAAGTGCCTGCCCGATCTTGTCGCGCAGATAATGCATCCAGCCAATTTTAATTCATGAAGCCAACTTTATTGTGTAAAAACAATAAATTAGCGATCTTTTTTTCATGCAGTTGACCTTACTGCGACAGCACGGCTTGCAAACGGCGCTGGACGTAATCGGCGTTATTGCCCGCGTTCGGACAGCGCGGCTCGACCGAGGCCGGCTGATTGCACGCCGTGGCCGTGATGGTCCAGCTGGTCAAGGTAGCGGGCGCCGTGGCCGCGCTGCATTGCACGGTGACGCTGAACGCCGATAGTGTCGTACCCGCCGGCAAGCTGAACGTGGTACCGCCGATGCATGCCGCGCCGGTGGTCAGGCCCGCGGCGATCTGTTTCTGCAAACCCCATTCCAGGCCGGCGCGGGCAGCCTGCTCGGCGCGCACGCCCTGCACGTCCATCGCCGATTCCGTCTGCTGGAAGGTGGAAATATTCACCATCACGGCCGCCAGCGCGGCCAGCACCACCAGCAGGAAAATGGCCGTGACAAGGCTGAAACCGCGCATGCGGCGTGCACGGTAGCGCAACAAGCGCGTCATGGCGTATTCCTCGCCTGCACCTGTTGCACCAGGCGCAGCACGCCCGTATTGCTGTTCGCCGCACCCAGGCTCAGGTCGATATTCACCAGGCCCCGCTGCACGTTGGCCAAAATGCCATAGCTGAAACGGCAAGCCGTCACCTGGCGCGCCAGCTGGGCACCCTTCGTCGCCAACAATGGCTCGCTGCCAGCCACAACTGGCTGGATGGCCTGGATGGCATAGCCGGCGTAACGGGTCAGCGTGCCGGTTCCCAGATCGCACGCATAGGTGATGGGCGTCGACACCACCTGGAAGCGGTTCGATGGCGACGGCAGCGGCGCCGGCGCCGTCGTGAAAGGATAGCTGCCGAGCGTGACGACACTGCCGGACACGCCCGTCACGGCCGCGCGGTTGCAGCCATTCGCCGCGCTGCAGGCATAGGCATTGTTCGGCGCGTACTCCGTGCCCAGGTTGTAGACGACGATCTGGTCGCCCACGTTGATCGCCTGGCGCGCGCCCAGCGCATTGGCGGGCATGGCGCCGACGACGGTGAAGGTCAACGGAAGGCTGGGGTCGGGAGGGGTATCAAAGCTCAGCACATTGCCCGGCGCGGCCGCATCGCTGTCGCTCAGGTAGCGCCCGCCCGTCTTGGTCAGCAGCAATTCCAGGAACAGGCCGTCGTTCGACACGCGCACGCTGTTGGGCAGTGCCAGGCGCACGTCGCGCGTCAGGCGCCGCGCCGCCGTATCGGCCGTGTCGGCCAGTACCGCGCGCGCCGCGACGTCCATATAGCCTTGCACGGGCACGCGGATGAAGACGGCGACCATGGCGCCGATGATGCCCGTGATGACGATCACGATGACCAGCTCGACAAGGGTAAAGCCGCGCGCAAGGCGCCGGGGATTGAGGAATTTTTTCATGGGATACTGTTCGGCGCGTAGCGCACGCGGTAGCCGTCAAGCACGATCTGCTGGTCGGCATACGGCACCGTCACCTGGATACGCAGGCCCTCCGTGGCGGGCAAGCCGTTCAGGGCTGCCTGGGTGATCACCACAGAGACAACGTATGCCTTGGCGGAGCCTGCAGCCCAGACGGCGCCCTGCGCATCCGTCTTGTACTCCGTGGCCGCGCCATACGCGCTCACGTAATCGTTGACGTTGTCGAAAGGCCGGCCCGCGCCGTTCGCTTCTTCCCCCGGCCCTTCCGGGACGGTGCAGCCGGCCGGGCTGGTCGCCGTTTGCGCAGCAGGGTCTTGCGGGTCGCAATAGGTAAACCGCGCCAGCTGGATTTCTTCCAGCATGCCTTCGGCAATCGCCAGCGCCTGCTTGCGCAATTGCGGATCGGCGCTGTGCTTTGTCGTCAGGCTCATTACGCCGAGGATGGCGGCCGATGCCAGGCCGACGATGACGATAAACAGCACCAGTTCGATCAGGGTCACGCCGCGCTCGCGCCGGCGATGCTGGCTAATGGACATAGCCCGTCTCCCCTTCAACCGTGACGGTGCGCGTCAGGCCGTTGCTCTGGATGCTGATTTGCAGCGGGCCAGGGAAGGTCGATGCGTCAGGAAACACATTGGTCAGCGCATATGGCTGGCCCAGCGCGTCGAAATAAAAACTTGCCGACTTGACGGGATCGGTGGACATGGTCACACCGGAAGGACGGCCTTCGCACAGCCAATTGCTACCCAGGCAATGCTGCAGCGTCTCCTTGCTGCCGCTGTTGCTGCCCGTGGGCGGCACCACCTTCTGCTCATCGCTGCAGCCGGTGTCGAAGCACAGGGCCACCTTGTTGGCGTCGATGAGGACAAACACGGCACGGTTTTGCGCCACCGCCAGCTTTTGCCCGTAGCGCACAATATTCGTCACCTGGTCGGCAAAACCGCGCGCGTCAAACGTGTCGCGCTGGAAAAACCGGTTGACGGCAAAGGTCGCCAGCAAACCCGCCAGCACCAGCACGGCCACCAGTTCGATCAGGGTGAAGCCGCGCGCAGCCGTACACCGCAGCCGGCGTGGCGGCCCTGCGTGGCGATGCGGAAAAGCTGTCGGTGGCTGCTGCAATGGATGGCCCGTAAAAAAGCCCAACGGGCTGGCGCCTGGGGTTGGGCTGGTGGTGCGCAAGGAAGGCCAAGGACGTTACCTGGCCCTCCTTGCAGATCAGTGCAACTTATTTACAATCTGCAGGGTCCAAAGCTACCGCCACTACCGGGGCGACAGTCGCCGTTGGGGCAGGGTACGTAACTTTGCATTTCGTGCGAGTTGCGTCAGGGGTCACGGAGAAACCTCCCGTGCTGCCAATCTCGTAGTCAGGAGCTGTGATACCCGCAGCCAGACCAATCCCGGCGGCGTCCGCCGTAGGGTAGCCACCTACGCCGGTAATCGCCTGGCCTTCCATCTTCACCGAGTTGCCATCGGCGGGCGAACCGCTCACCAGCCACTGCGCATGGTACAGCGCCGCGCCCGCCTTGAGGGCGCCAGCGGCCGCCTGCATCTTGGCCACGCGCGCATCGGTCGACATGTCGATGAATTTAGGAATCGCCGTGGCGGCCAGGATGCCGAGGATCACGATGACGACGATCAGTTCGATCAGGGTGAAACCTGCCTGGGCGCCGCTTTTCATACTACGTAAAGACTTGTTCATTCTTGCTTTCTCCAAAATCAAATAAAAACATCAAAACCAACGCCATGAAACCGTCGCCGCACCGGACCAGAAAGCGCCTCAGTTTGCTACCGGGTCCGGCGATTTCCACACCACGATATCGGGTTCCTGGGCGAGCTTGTCAAGATCGGCGTCCGCACCTGGCAAGATTACCTTAAATTTCACTGACTCAACCCCTTTAGCGGGAAAAATATTGCCATTACTAAACAAATAGATGATTTTTTGCTCTTTCTTATCGTATAACCAGTTCCCGGCTTGCAATTTTTCAAGGTCCGGCTGCGCGAACTCGCCCAGGTAGTTGGCCGGCTTGTCAGCCAGCCAGTCGAACGGGTTTTGCCGCGCCAGCGCCGGCAACTGGTCGCGCCGGTCGGCCAGGTACAAGTGCAGCACCTGCACCCGCAAGCTGGTGCGCAGGACGCCGAGCATCTGCGCCACGGCCACCTGCTGCGCCTGCTGCTGGTAATAGCTGACCCGGTTCAAGAAAACGGCCATCAGGATGGCGAACACGCCCGCCACCACCGCCAGCTCGAACAGGGTGAAACCGCGCTGGCGCAACGTTTTTGCCATCAGTGCAGGGCCGCCCGGCCCAGGTCCCAGATCGGCAGGAAGATGCCTAGCGCCAGCACCAGCACCATGGCGCCGAGGAAGACGATCAAAATCGGCTCGATCTGCGCCGACAGGGTTTTCAGCTCGTAATCGACTTCGCGCTCGTACATGTCGGCGATCTCGTCCATCAGGTCGTCCAGCGAACCGGATTCCTCGCCCACGGCGATCATCTGCAGCACCACGGGCGTAAACACGTTGGCCGCCACCGAGGTGCGCAAGATGCTTTCGCCCCGCTCGACGCCGTCGCGCATCTGTTCCACGCGCGCGCTCAAATACGTGTTGTCGACCGTTTGCGACACCACCGTCAGCGCCTGCACGATGGGCACGCCGCTGGTGCTCGACAGGGCAAAACTGCGCGCAAAGCGGGCCATCGTGCCCTTCAGGATGATCTTGCCGGCGATCGGCAAGCGCAGCTTGGCGCGGTCCCACTTATATAAACCCTCTTTCGTGCGCAGCCAGGCGCGCCAGCCGAAAAAGCCGCCCGCGCCCAGCAGCAGAAGAAGGGGCCAGTACGCCACCGTAAAGCGCGAGGTGCCGATCAGGATGCGCGTCATCAGGGGCAGTTCCGCGTGGAAGCTGGCGAACACCTTCTCGAACTGGGGAATGACGAAGATATTCACCACCACCATGGCGGCCAGCATGGCGAAGACGACGAAGGTCGGGTAACGCGTCGCCGTTTTCACGCGCGCGCGCATGTCGCGGTCGAATTCCAGGTGGTTGAACAGGCGCAAAAACACTTCATCGAGGCGCCCCGTCATTTCGCCCACGCGCACCATCGACAAATAAAACGGCGTGAAGATGGCCGGGTGGCGCGCCATGGCGGCCGACAGTTCGCGGCCCGCGTCGAGCGACTCGCGCACATCCTTGATGATGCGCCCGAACGCGGGGCTGATGGCGGACTCCTGCAAGCCGGCCAGGCCGCGCATGATGGGCACGCCCGCCTTGAGCAGGGTGTACAGCTGGCGGCTGAACAGCTGCACGTCCATGGGCGTGACTTTTTTCTCGGTCAGCCTGGCCCACCAGCCCAGCTGGTTGGCGCCGGCCTTCGTCACCGTCTGTTTGGTGGCGCTGATGTCGACGGGCGTGCTGCCGCCCGCCATCAACTGGTCGGCCACGGCGCCGCTGTCGGCGCCTTCCATCACGCCGGTCAGCAGTTCACCGCTGGCGCTGCGCGCCTTGTAAGAGAAAAACGGCACCTCAATCCTCGCTCTGGTTGCTGATGCGCATCGCTTCCATCACCGTCGTGCGGCCTTGCACCACCAGCTGCACGGCGTGGCGGCGCAGGGTCTCGCCCGCCATCTGCGCCGTCGCCACCTTCATGAAGTGCGATGGATCGGCATGGTTGGCGGCATCGGCCACGGCGCGCGTGATTTCCAGCAATTCGTACACGCCCGTGCGGCCCCGGTAACCCATGCCGTTGCAATGCGAACAGCCCTTGCCGTGGAAATACTGGTTGCGCTCGACCAGCTCGCCCAGTTCCAGGCGCAGCCATTCGTATTCATTCGGCGTGGGCTGGTACGGCGTGCTGCAGCTTTCGCAGATCACGCGCACCAGGCGCTGCGCCAGCACGGCTTGCAGCGAACTGCCCACCATGTAGCGGGGCACGCCCATGTCCATCAGGCGCAGCGGCGTGCTGATGGCGTCGTTGGTATGCAGGGTCGACAGCACCAAGTGACCCGTCATGGCGGCGCGCAGGCCGATCTGCGCCGTTTCCTGGTCGCGCATCTCGCCGACCAGCACGATGTCGGGATCTTGCCGCAAGGCCGAGCGCAACACGCGGGCAAAGTTCAGTTCGATCTTCTCGTTCACTTGCACCTGGTTAATGCCGGGCAAGCGGTATTCGACCGGGTCTTCCACCGTGATGAGCTTTTTTTCCACGGAATTGAGCTCGGACAAGGCGCAGTACAAGGTCGTCGTCTTGCCGCTGCCGGTCGGCCCCGTCACCAGCACCAGGCCGTTCGGACGGCTGACGATGGCGCGGAACTGCGCCACCAGCTTGGGCGGCATGCCGATGGCGTCCAGGCGCAAGGTCGTGCCGCCCTGGTTCAGCAAGCGCATCACCACCGATTCGCCGTACTGCGTTGGCATGGTGGAAATACGCACGTCGATGCGCTGGTTTTTCACGCGGATGGCGAAGCGGCCATCCTGCGGCAAGCGCTTCTCGGAAATATCGAGGTCCGACATCAGTTTTAAACGCAGCGCCAGCGAACTGGCGATCTTGCTGTCCGCTTCCGTCTGCAGGTGCAGCACGCCGTCGATGCGGAAGCGGATCTGCAGCCGGCCTTCCTGCGGCTCGATGTGGATGTCCGAGGCGCGCACCTGCGTGGCATCCTCGAACACGGATTGCAGCAGCTTGACGATGGGCGCCTCTTCCAGGCCCGGATTGGCGGCCAGCGCGCCAAAGTCGACGGACACGTCGCCCAGGTCCTGCTCCAGCTCGCGCGTCAGCGTGGAAATGTCTTCCGTGCGGCGGTAGATGCGGTCGATGGCGGCCAGCACTTCCGTTTCATTGACAACGGCCAGCTCGATATGGCGCTTGACCAGGCGCGAAATTTCATCGTAAGCGAACAGGTCCGTCGGATCGGACATGCCGACCAGCAAGCCCTCGCGGCGGTCTTCCAGCACCAGCGCGCGGAAGCGCCGTGCCTGGGTTTCCGGCAACAGCCGCACCAGTTCGGGATTGATGTTGAAAAACTTCAGATTGATGTAGGGAATG
This sequence comes from Janthinobacterium sp. BJB401, assembly GCF_013372745.1. Classification (NCBI taxonomy): domain Bacteria; kingdom Pseudomonadati; phylum Pseudomonadota; class Betaproteobacteria; order Burkholderiales; family Oxalobacteraceae; genus Janthinobacterium; species Janthinobacterium sp. BJB401. The sequence continues at coordinate 30,741 of NZ_JABXFH010000020.1, forward strand.
TCGAGCTGGCGCGCCAGCGCGCCCGAAATCTGCTCTTCCGTGACGAAGCCGTGCTCGACAAAAACGCGGCCCAGCTTGCGCCCCGAACGCTTCTGTTCCGTCAAGGCCTGGCCCAATTGTTCTTCCGTCAGCAGTTTCTGCTGCACCAAAATTTCACCGAGCCGGACTTTCTCTGGCCTTGCCATGCTTGCTCCTCGACAGATTCTTCAGACGATGCACGCCAGCGGCGCGCGCAGGTATTTTATTCCAGAACCTGTTGTTTCTTAAAGAAAATACATTGCGTGGCTTGATTTTCGCGCATTTCGACACTCTGCAAGGAAACACTTGCCGCCCGCCAGCACCCATGGCAATAATGACGGCCGTACCCCGCCTTGCCTGCCGCCCCTTGCCCCTATGAACGCCTGCGCCATCGAGTTCCACAACGTGCATCTGCAACTGGCGGGCCGCGCCGTGCTGCGCGGCGTCGATCTGCAGGTGCGCGCGGGAGAACTGTTCGGTCTGGTTGGCGTGAATGGCGCGGGCAAAACATCGCTGCTGAAATGCCTGCTCGACTTTTGCGCGCCCGAGCGGGGAAACATCACCATCTTCGGCCAGCCGCATCGCCACGGCGCGGCGCGCCAGCCCCTGTCGTTTCTGCCGGAACGCTTCCAGGCGCCCCATTACCTGACGGGCGGCGACTTCCTGCGCTACCTGGCCCGCCTGCACAAGGCGCCCCCCGATGCGCAGGCGCTGCAGCAAACCCTGGACGCGCTGGAACTGGCGCCAGACGCCCTGCTGCGCCCCGCGCGCGACTATTCAAAAGGCATGATGCAAAAGCTGGGACTGGCCGCCTGCTTGCTGTCGGGCAAGCAGCAACTGGTGCTCGATGAACCGATGAGCGGACTCGACCCGAAGGCGCGCGCGCAATTCAAGCAAGTGCTGCGGCAAGCGCGCGCGCAAGGCCGCGGCGCCCTGCTCACTTCGCATGCGCTGGCCGACGTGGAAGAATTGTGCGACCGCATGGCCATCCTGCATGCGGGCCGCATCGTGTTTACAGGTACGCCCGCCGAATGCCGCGCCCGCCATGGCGGCGCCGAAGACGCCAGCCTGGAACAGGCTTTTCTCAATTGCATCGCGACATGAACGCCCCTGTCTCCGCGCCGCACGCCGCCAGCCCCAGCCCCAGCGGCTACGCGCCCGCGCCGCACGGCATGTATCTGCGCCATTTCGGCTTGCGCACGGCGCCGTTCGGCATCACGCCGGACCCGGCCTTCTTTTATCCCGGCAATACACGGGGCGAACTGCTCGATGCGCTGCTGTATGCCGTCACGCAAGGCGAAGGCATCATCAAGCTGACGGGCGAAGTGGGCAGCGGCAAGACCATGCTGTGCCGCATGCTGGCCGAGCGCCTGCCGCCCCATGTTGACGTGCTGTACCTGCTCAATCCACGCCTGGAGCCCGATGACGTGCTGCACGCCATCGCCGCCGAACTGGGCCTGGAACTGGACGGATGCCGCGCCGATGCCGTGCTGCGCGCCCTGCACGGCGAGCTGATCGCCCGGCATTCGGCGGGACGGCAGGTGGTGTTGCTGGCCGAAGAAGCGCAAGCCATGCCGGGCGCCACGCTGGAAGCGCTGCGCCTGCTGACGAATCTGGAAACGGCCAGCCACAAGCTGCTGCAAATCGTCCTGTTTGGCCAGCCGGAATTACAGCACACCCTGGACTTGCCGCAGTTTCGCCCATTGAAGGAACGCATCACCCACAGTTTCACCGTGCCGCCCCTGCCGCCAGCCTTGCTGGGCGACTATCTGGCCTGCCGCCTGAGTGCCGCCGGCCGCATGACGCCGCTCGTCTTCACGCCGGCCGCACTACGCCAGCTGGCGCACGCCGCGCAAGGCATCGTGCGCAGGGTCAACATTTTGGCCGACAAGGCCTTGCTGGCCGCGTTTGCGGACGATGCACAGGAAATCAATGCGCGCTACATGCGCCTGGCCATTGCCGACAGCCCCTTTTACCGCGCGCCCTGGCATGCGGGCAAGCTGCTGGCGGGCGCCTTGAGCGCGCTGATGCTGTTGCTGGCCACGGCGCTGCTGTGGCAATGGCTGGCGAGCAGCCCGGGCAAGACAGCGGCGACCGCCAGGACGGCCCCGCCGGCAAGCCAGGCATTCCAGGCATCGCAGGGACATGCCACCACGCCCGCCGACGCGCACCCAGGCGCGCTGCAGGCAGCCGCGGCGCGCGCACCGCTGCCAGCGCCATCCACGCTGCTCGACAGCAAGCTGGCCGAATCGCGCGACTGGCTGGCCCGCCAAGAGGCACAGCAACTGGTGCTGCAAATCGCCAGCCTGCCCGCCACCGAGACGGCTGCGGCGGAAACCTTCCTGCAGCAGGCGCAGCAAGCCACCGGCCTGCGCGACCTCCACGTGTTTCGCCTGCCTGGCGGCGCGCCCGCAAAGACGCCGCGCAATACCTCCGCCGCGCGCCTGCTCATCGTCTACGGCAGCTTTACCGACCAGGCCAGCGCCGAAGCCGTACGGGCCAGGCTGGCCCCGGCATCGCCACAGAAAATATTGCTGAGCGACATAGATAGTATCCGCACGGAAATGAAAGCCATGATCGCGGCAAAAACCGGGCGTGGCGCCCCCTGACTTTATTTCCGCATATTGCCTCCCGGGCCTGCACAGCCGATTGCTTTTAAGCGATCATGCTGGGTAAAATTACAAAAGCACAACACGACTCCAAGGGCGAACTTTTCATGACTCAACACCCTATTCCTGTGCTGGCCTCCTGGGTCGCCCTCGCCTGCAGCACCATGCTGGCCGGCTGCGCCACGCATCAAACGCCGCTGTCGCCGGCCCACCTCAATGCCGCGCCCCTTCCCGCCGGCGTCATTCCCGAACCGGTGCAGCAAAGCAGCGCGCTGGCCGCGCCCTTGCCGGCGCCCAAAGTGGAAACCTACAGCGTCACCGTGCACAAGGTGCCCGTGCAATCGCTGCTGTTTGCGCTGGCGCGCGACGCGGGCATGAATATCGACATCCACCCGCAGATCGAAGGCAGCGTCACCCTGAATGCGCTGAACCAGACCCTGCCGCAACTACTGGCGCGTATCGGCAAGCAAGTCGATATGCGCTACGAAATCGAGGGCAAGAACCTGACCGTCCTGCCCGATGCGCCCGTGTGGCGCAATTACAAGGTCGATTACGTCAACATGGCGCGCAGCACCAACAGCAGCGTGAATATCGCCACGCAAATCTCCACGGCGGGCGGCGGGTCGAACAACGCCAGCAACCCCGTGGGCGGGACGCAGGGCAGCGGCGGCAATGGCAATAACAATTCGACTACCCTGGTCGTGAATCGTTCGGAAAATAATTTCTGGTACAGCCTGGAAAAGAATATCCGCGACCTGCTGCGCGAGACCACGCTCAACGACGTGCAGGTGGACCCGCTGGCGCAGCTGAACCAGCAATTGACGAGCATGCCCGGTCAACAAGGACAGCAAGGACAGCAAGTCCAGCCCGGCCAGCAGCAGAATCAGGCCGGCAATCAATACGGCGGCCAGGCGCCGATGCAGACTGGCGGCCAGTATGCGCCAGGCCAGCAGCAGGCGCCCATCCAGAACGCGAATCCCGGCCAGCCGCTCGACGCGAACGGCATGCCGCTGCTGAAACTGGCCAACAAGGGCAGCCCCTCGTCCGTCGTCGTCAACGTGGAAGGCGGCCTGATCGCCGTGCGGGCCACGGGGCGCCAGCATGAAAAGATCGCCGAATTCCTCGACGCCGTGTTGCACAGCGCCAAGCGGCAAGTGCTGATCGAGGCGACCATCCTCGAAGTGCGCCTGAGCAATGAATACCAGCAGGGCATCAACTGGTCGCGTCTGACAGGCAGCCTGCAACTGCGCCAGGGGCAAGTGGGCACGGCGGGCCTGTCCAGCGGAGTCACGCCCGGCTCCACGCCCGGCATCTTCGTGCTCGATTACCTGAAGGACAGTTTCAAAACGACCATACAGCTGCTCGAATCGTTCGGCAAGGTGAAAGTGCTGTCCAGTCCGAAGATCAGCGTGCTGAACAACCAGACGGCCATGCTGAAGGTGGTCGACAACAATGTCTTCTTTACCATCAAGGTGACGCCCGCCGTGATCAGCTCGACGGGCACCATCACCACGCCGGCCACGTATGAATCGAAACTGGAAACGGTGCCCGTCGGCTTCGTCATGAGCGTCACGCCGCAGATTTCCGACAGCGATGAAGTCACCCTCAACGTGCGCCCCACCATCACGCGCATCGTGGGCTATGTGCAAGACCCGAATCCGGCCCTGGCCACGGCCAACGTGCAAAGCCGCGTGCCCGTGATCCAGGCGCGCGAGCTGGAATCGATCATGAAAGTGGGCAATGGCCAGATCGCCGTGATGGGCGGCCTGATGCAGGACTCCATCGACAACGCCAGGGATGGCGTGCCCGGCCTGTCCAGCCTGCCCGTCGTGGGCAATTTGTTTACCTACCGCAATGAGGCAAGCAGCAAGACGGAGCTGGTGATCTTCATGCGCCCCGTGGTCGTCAAGGATGCCAGCGTCGAGGGCGATTACCGCGCTTACCGCTACCTGCTGCCCGGCCAGGCGCCGCTCAACAGCCAGCCCTACACGGATGGCCCGCCGGCGCCGGCCGTCCGGCCGCAGGCGCGCTTGCAGGGAGACTTCCCATGAGCTTGCTGATGCAGGCGCTCAAGAAAGCCGAGCGCGCCAAACAGAACAGCCTTTCCGACGAGGAACTGGAAAAGCCGTCCGAAGCCTACGACCAGGTCCTGGAACTGGCGCCGGCCGACGCCCTGCCGCCCCGTCCCGTGCCGGCCACGCCAGCGCCCGTGCACCCGGCCAGCACCTTGCGCCTGGAACCGCTGGCGGACGCGCCCGCGCCGCAGCCCGAGTCGAGTAGCGCGCAGCCTGGTCCGCCTCCGGAACCGCCACGCGCGCGCCCCGAACCGCCGCCCGCCCGGCCACGCGCCAGCCGCAGCAATCCGCCGCCGAAAGGTCCCACTGGCCCCATCAGCGTCGACCCGGCCACCGTGCGCCTGGCCGTGCTGCTGGCGATCCTGCTGCTGGTGGCTGGCTCCATGGCGTACTGGTACTGGCGCGCCAGCACCAGCCCCGGCGCGGGCGCCAGCCTGCCCGGCGTGCCCATGCCGCTGACGGACGCTCCGGGCGCGGCCGGCGTTGCCGGCCCCGGGGTGGTGCTGCCGGCCAGGGGTGCCGCGCCGACGGACGCCATGACGCCTGCCGCACTGCCGCCCGACTATCCGCGCGACGCGCGCCAGCAGACAGCTGCGGCGGACCAGCAGGCGATGATCCAGGCCGCCGTGGCGGCGCAGCTGGCGCAGCTGGCCCCGCCTGCGCCACCGAGCCTGCCACCGGTGGCCGCGCCCGACAATAGCCAGATCCAGGTGCAGCGCAGCGTGGCCGCGCCGCAAATCAACCCCGGCGTGCAGCAAGCCTACCAGGCCTTCAACGGCGGCCAGCTGGGCCTGGCTCGTCAGCAATATGAAACCGTGCTGCGGCAGGATGCGAATAACCGCGACGCGCTGCTGGGCCTGGCGGCCGTGGCCCTGCGCGAGCAGCAAGGCGCGCAAGCGGCGGCCCTGTACGTGCGTTTGCTGGAAACCAATCCCGACGATGGCGAAGCGCTGGCCGGCCTGATCGGCCTGCGCCAGGGCGACGTGGCGCAGAGCGAAGCAAGGCTCAAAGCCATCCTGGCGCGCAGCCCCGACAGCGCGCCCGTGCTGTTTGCACTGGGCAATGTGTACGCCAAGCAGCGCCGCTGGAACGAAGCGCAGCAGCAATTTTTCCGCGCCTATGGCGCCGCGCCCGGCAATCCCGACTATGCCTTCAACCTGGCCGTGGGCCTGGACCGGCTGAACCAGCCCCGGCTGGCCGCCAGGTATTACCAGCGCGCCTTGACCCTGGCGCAAGCGGCGCCGGCCGCCTTCGACCAGGCCGTCGTGCAAACGCGTTTGCGCGAATTGACAGCAGCTGTGGCCACGGCCGAGCCGGCCACCACCACACCCCGTCAGGAATAAGCATCACATGGCAGAACAGGCAAAACTTCCCCTCGGCAAGCTGCTGATCCAGAAAGGCGTGATCAGCGAAGACCAGCTGCGCATCGCCCTGATCGAGCAGCGGCGCAGCAGCGAGCCGCTGGGCAAGCTCTTGATCACCCTGGGTTTTGTGACGGAAGCGACCGTGCGCGAGGCGCTCAGCGAAAACCTGAAACAGGTCAGCGCCGATCTGTCCAGCCTGGTGGTCGACGCCATTGCATTAAAACTGATCCCGAAGGACGTGGCCAAGCGCTACCGGGTCTTTCCTATCGTCTACGAACGCCAGGCGGACAACCTGATCCTGGCCATGGCCGACACCAGCAACATCGTCGCGCTCGACCAGATCAGCGCCATGCTGGTCAAGGGCATCACGATTTCCACCGTGCTGGTCAACGAATCGGACATTTCGCGCGCCATCGACCAGTACTATGGCTTTGAACTGTCGATCGACGGCATCCTGCACGAAATCGAAACGGGCGAAGTCAGCTATCAAAGCATGGCCTCGCCGTCGGACGAGTACAGCCAGCCCATGGTGCGCCTGATCGATGCGCTGCTGGCCGATGCCGTGCAAAACGGCGCCTCGGACATCCATTTCGAGCCGGAACAGTCGTTCCTTCGCATCCGCTACCGCATCGACGGCATCCTGCGGCAAATCCGCAGCCTGCACAAATCGTACTGGCCGGCCATGGCCGTACGCCTGAAGGTGATGTCGAACATGAATATCGCCGAGGCGCGCGCGCCGCAGGATGGGCGCATCAGCATCAAGTTTTCCGGGCGGCAAATCGACTTTCGCGCGTCGGCGCAGCCCACCACGCATGGCGAAAACGTCGTGCTGCGCGTGCTGGACCGGCAAAAAGGCATCGTCCCGCTCGATTCGCTGGGCCTGGCCGAAGCGGAGCTGAACTTGCTGAAACTGATGATCGCGCGCCCCGACGGCGTGATCCTCGTGACGGGCCCGACGGGCAGCGGCAAGACCACCACCCTGTATTCGATACTCAACCATATCAATACGGAAAGCGTCAACATCATGACCCTGGAGGATCCGGTCGAGTATCCGATGAACATGATACGCCAGACTTCCGTCAACGAATCCGTCAAGCTGGGCTTTGCCGACGGCATCCGCTCGATGATGCGGCAAGACCCGGACATCATTTTAGTGGGCGAGATCCGCGACCGCGAAACGGCGGAAATGGCCTTTGCCGCCGCCATGACGGGCCACCAGGTGTATTCCACCCTGCATACGAGCTCGGCCATCGGTTCCGTGGCGCGCCTGCTCGACATCGGCATCTTGCCCGACATCATGGCCGGCAACATCATCGGCATCGTGGCGCAGCGCCTGGTGCGCCGTTTGTGTCCGCACTGCAAGGAAACGGTGATCGCCGATAGCATCGAACGCCGCCTGCTGGGCCTGGTCCCGGACGAAGCGCCCGTGTCCATCTGCCGCGCCGTCGGTTGCGAGCGCTGCGCCCACCAGGGCTACAAGGGCCGCCTGGCCATCATGGAAATCCTCAAGATGACGGCCGAACTCGATGAATTGACGGCACGCCGCGCCAGTTCGCGCGAATTGAAGAATGCGGCGCGCGCAGCCGGCTTCAAGGGCATCGTCGACGACGGCATGCGCCGCGTGATGGAAGGCGTCACCACCCTGGAAGAAGTGGGCCGCGTGGTCGACCTGACGGAAAGGCTGGCCTGATGGCGCAATATGTCTACCGCGCCATGGATGCCGCCGGCGCGCTGATTCCCGGCAGCATGGAGGCGGCCAACGTGCCGGATCTGGAAGCGCGCTTGCACCGCATGCAGCTCGACTTGATCGACTGCAAGATCACGGGGCAGTACCTGGTACTGCTGGGCAAGCGGGTCATCCACCGGCGCGACCTGATCAATTTCTGTTTTCACATGGAGCAATTGACGGGTGCGGGCGTGCCCATCCTGGAAGGCTTGAACGACTTGCGCGAAAGCACGGATCACCCGCGCCTGCGCGAAGTCGTCACGGACCTGATCGAAAGCATCGAGGGCGGCCTGCCCCTGTCGGGCGCGCTGGCGCAGCATGGCGACATCTTCGACGCCACGTTCACCAGCCTGATACTGGCGGGCGAACAGAGCGGCAAAATCGCCGACGTCTTCAGGAATCTGTCCGAAAGTCTGAAATGGCAGGACGAGCTGGCCTCGCAGACGCGCAAGATCGTCATGTACCCCGTCATCGTGGCCATCGTCGTGGCGGCCGTGACGTTTTTCCTGATGATCTATTTAGTCCCCCAGCTGACGGCCTTCATTCGCAACATGGGCGGCGAACTGCCGCTGCACACGCGCGTGCTCATTGCCGTGTCGAATGTGTTCATCGACTACTGGTATCTGCTGCTGGCTTTGCCCGTGCTGCTGTTTTTCGGCCTGCGCGCGCTCATCCGCCGCAACGAAGGCGCCCGCTATGCCTGGGATGGCTTGAAACTGCGGCTGTGGCTGATCGGCCCCGTGCTGCACAAGATCATCCTGGCCCGCTTCGCCACGTTTTTTGCGCTGATGTATGCCTCCGGCATCACGATACTCGAATGCATCCGCCTGTCCGAAGGCATCGCCGGCAACCAGGTGGTGGCGGCCGGTCTGCGCCGCGCCGCCCAGCTGATCAGCGAAGGCTACGGCGTCACTGCCGCCTTCCAGCATACGGGCATCTTCCCGCCGCTGGTGATCCGCATGCTGAAGGTGGGCGAGGCCACGGGTTCGCTGGACACGGCCTTGCGCAATGTCAGCTACTTTTACAACCGCGAAGTGAAGGAATTGATTGAAAAAGTGCAAGCCATGATCGAGCCGGCCATGACGGTCATCCTGGGCTTGCTGCTGGGCTGGATCATGCTGTCGGTACTGGGGCCGATCTACGACACCATCAGCACAATCAAAACCTGAGGCCGCCGTGTTCCGCAAACAATTACTCTACATTACCAGCGACGCCCTGTGCGCCTACGACTGGGACCATGGCGTGCTGGGCCCGGGCCAGACCTTCGCCGCCAGCGCGGCCGGGCTGGACGGCTTCGCCGCATGGCTGGAAGACCCGCAGGCGCACCGTCTCGACGTGCCCGCCTACCTGCTGACGGACTTGATCGAGGAAGATTTCCAGCATCAGCTCGTGCCCCACGTGCGCGGCAAGGCGGGCCGCGCCCTGCTGGAGCGGCGCCGCCAGCAGTTGCACCGCGACACGCCCTACCGGGGCAGCACCGTGCTGGGCCGCGAAAGCGCGGGCCGCCACGACGATCAGGTGCTGTTTTTCGCCCTGACCAACCCGTCCTTGCTGCAGCCGTGGACGGAGGCGCTTGAACACTTGCGCGTGCCCGTGGCCGGCATTTATTCGACCAGCCTGCTCAGTATCGCGCTGGTCAAAAAGCTGTCGCTCGCGCACGAACACTTGCTGCTGGTGACGCAGCAGTCGGGCGGCTTGCGGCAAAGTTACTATGAAAAGGGCCAGCTGCGCTTTTCGCGCCAGACGGCCACCATCGCGCTCGACGGCGTGGCCGTGAATATCGTCCTGGAAACGGAAAAGACGCGGCAATTTCTCACCAGTACGCGCATGCTGGCGCGCGGCGACGTTTTGAATACCGTCATCCTGGCGCCGGCCGCGCAGATCGCCAAGCTTGAACTGCTGTGCGACAACGGCGTCGAAGTGGCCTACCACTTCATCGACCTGCAGCTGGCCGGCGCACGCGTGGGCTTGCGCCAGACGCCGGCGCTGGCCGATGCATTGCTGCTGACCTTGCTGGGCAAGCATCCGCCGGCCAGCCACTATCCGCCCGGCGCGCTGGCCCGCTACTACCACTTCCAGCGCGCGCGCAAGACGCTGTATGGCGCCAGCGCGCTGATCGGCGCGTCGACCGCCCTGTGGTGCGTGATCAATTTGCTTGGCGGCATCGCCGATGGGGCCGCCACGCAGCGCCTGGCACAGGAAACGGCGTCCTACCAGGAACGCTACCGCAGCGTCATGTCGACGCAACCGCCGGCGCCGGCCAGGACGCAGAACATGAAAGTGGCCGTCACTCTGGGCCAGATGATCGCCAGCCAGGCGCCGGAACCGGGCCGCCTGCTGGGCATGCTGAGCACGGCGCTGGACCAGGCGCCGCAAATCCAGCTGGGCCAGCTGCACTGGAACGCGGGACCGTCCCCGGCGCGCACGACCGGCAGCCAGCAAGCGCCGCACACGGAAAGCGGTCGCCCGCTGGGCAGCAGCCTGGCCGGCATCCCCGTCGCCCCGCCGCAGGCGCTGCGCCTGGAAGCGGACGTGGCCATGCCGAACAATGACTACCGCGCGGCGCTGGCCGCCATCACGGCGTTTGCGCAAACCCTGGCGCGCCAGCCGGGCATGCAGGTAAGGATAGAGGAAACGCCGCTCGACTTGCGTCCCAGCGTGGCCATGTCCGGCAAGAGCGCCGCGCCGGCGCCGGACAGCCAGGCCCGCTTTACCCTCTTGCTGGAGTGGCAGCCATGAGCGGCCCCGTCAAGCAGCCGCCCCTGCCCGGCATGCAGCGGGCAAGCACGCCCATGCGCACCCTGCCCGCCTGGCTGGGCGAACTGCGCCTGGTGCGCGGCGCCCTGCTCTGCTTTGCGCTGACCTTGCTGGCCGGCGTGGTACTGCTGAGCCTGAGCACCGCCTATCGCACGCGCGAAGCGCAACGGCTGTACCTGGCACAGCACACGCGCGCGGCGGCGGCCACCCTGTTCAACCACGCGGAAGCGGAAAAGCAGGAAATCCGCGCCTACGAACCGCAATTCCTGGCGCTGCGCCAGCGCGGCCTGATCGGCGAAGAAAACCGCCTGGCCTGGATCGACGCCATCCGCCGCAGCCAGGAACAGCGCAAGCTGCTGCCGATCAGCTATGACATCAGTCCCCAGCAAGGGCTGCAAGTGCCCTTGCCCATGGTGATGGGGCAATATCATTTGCGCGGCAGCCGCATGCGCCTGCAGATGGATTTGCTGCACGAGATGGATTTGCTGAACCTGTTTGACGATTTGCGCCAGGCCGGCTATTTCGCCGTGCAGGAGTGCACGCTCAAGCGCCATGGCGCGGCCGGCGGCGAGGCGGCGCCCGCCCTGGGCGCCGAATGCGAGCTGCTGTGGCTGACCGTCAACAGCCTGGCCGTGGCGGGGCCGCCATGAGGTACGCTCTCATCCTGTGCGCGCTGCTGGCCGGCGCCGCGCCCACTCTCCATGCACAGGCACAGCAGCTGGGGCGCTTGTTCCTGTCGCCCCAGCAGCGCGCCCAGCTCGACGCGCAGCGCTACGGCCCGCCGCCCCCCGATCCGGCCCTGGCGGCGCCACCGCCCCCGCCACCGCCCGCCCCGCCCGTGGAATTGAATGGCGTGGTGGTGCGCAGCAGCGGCCGCTCCACCGTCTGGCTGAACCAGGAAGCGCAGAACGAGCCGCACAACCGCCTTGCCCGTGGCAAGCCTGGCACATCCGGCACCTTGACCCTGCGCCTGTCGAACGGCCAGGTGGTACTGCTGAAACCTGGCCAGCGCTACGATCCGGCCAGCGGCACGGTCACCGAGGCGCTGCCATGATGCGCCGACAACGGCAGCGCGGCGCCGCCCTGCTCCTGCTGGTGGCCGTGCTGGGCCTGGGCGCGGCCAGCCTGCTGATCAGCGCTTTCGGCCGCAACACGGGCGAGGCAGAACGCCAGCAGCGCACCCTGGCCACCCTGGCGCAGGCGCGCGACGCCTTGCTGGGCTTTGCGGCGACCAATGGCCGCCTGCCCCGTCCGGCCGCCTCCGCCCTGGACGGGCGCGAACGGGCCGCCGACTGCGCCGACGATGCCGCCTGCAGCGGCTTTTTGCCGTGGGTGGCGCTGGGCGTGGACGGTGTGGATGCCTGGGGCAAGCTGCTGCGCTACAGCGTCACGCCGGAAATGGCGCGCGCGCCCATCGTCTCGTTTTCCGCCATCGCCAACAGGGTCGTGCTTGAACGCGATCCGCGCGGCGAACTTGCCTTCGTGGCGGGCCAGGCGCTGTGCGACGTCAGCGCCCAATGCCTGCCCGTCGTGCTGTTCTCGCAAGGCAAGGATCATTACGGCACGGCCGCCAGCGGCGTGCCGCAGATCAATATGGCACGCGGCAATATCGATGAGGCGGCCAACGACCGCGCCAGCCGCGGCTTCATTGCCCGCCCCGCCACCGGCAATGCCGCGCTGCCCGGCGGCGCCTTTGACGACATGCTCACCTGGATTACCTTGCCCACCCTGTACCAACGCATGCGCGCCGCGCGCAACCTGCCATGAGCGCCCGCCATCCGCGCCGCCAGGGCGGCTTTTCACTGATCGAGATCGCCATCGTGCTCGTCATCGTGGGCCTCATGATCGGCGGCCTGGTCACGCCCTTGACGGTGCAACTGGAGCAGCGCAAGGTGGCCGAGACGCAACAGGCGCTCAATGAAGCGAAGGAAGCGCTGACGGGCTACGCGTTGCGCTACGGCTACCTGCCCTGTCCCGCCATCTCCGCCGCGAATGGCCTGGAAGACCGGCGCGGCACGCGCTGCACGGGCGAAAAACGCGCCGGCTTCCTGCCGTGGGCCACCCTGGGGCTGCGCCAGGGCGACAGCTGGAACAATCTGCTGCGCTACAGCGTGACGCCGGCCTTCAGCGACAGCGGCCAGCTTTTCAGCCTGTCGACGCCGCGCGACATCAGCATCGTCACGCGCAATGGCGGCGCGCTGCTGCAGGCGACGGCCTTGAACGACATCCCCGCGATGATCATGTCACATGGCAAGAACGGTTTCGGCGCCACCGGCGTGCAGGGCCAGCGCCAGGCTGTGCCTTTCGGCAACAATGTCGACGAGCGCAACAATGCTTCAAACGCCACCACCGTCATCAGCCGCGCCGCCAGCGGCCCGCAGCAGCCGGGCGGCGAGTTCGACGATATCGTCGCCTGGCTGTCGCCAAACATCCTGTTCAACCGCATGGTGGCCGCGCAAAGGCTGCCGCGATGATGCCCATGCTCTCGCCCTCGTTCACCATCGCCCGCTACACGCTGCTCGAAGCGCTGCGCAGCCGCCTGCCGTGGCTGTTCCTGCTGGCCGCCTGCGGCGCGGCCGCCCTGGCCGGCTTCCTGCAGCAACTGGCGCTGACGGAAAGCGGCGCCGTGCAGGCGGCCATGCTGGCGGCCACCCTGCGCCTGGCCGGCGTCTTCCTGCTGGCCACCTTCATCATCACCAGCATGGCGCGCGAAGCGGCCGACCGGGGCCTGGAACTGCTGCTGGCGCTGCCGATGCCGCGCGCCGCCTACCTGCTGGGCAAACTGCTGGGCTATAGCACGCTGGCGGCCGTACCCGCCGTGCTGTCCGGCCTGTTGATGGCGCCGTTCGCCGCGCCCGCGCAATGCGCGCTGTGGGCGCTGTCCTTGCTGGGAGAGTTGTGGATCGTCGCCGCCTTCAGCCTGCTGTGCGCGGCCAGCTTGCAGCAAGCCCTGCCGGCGCTGGCCGCCACGGGCGGCTTCTACGTACTGGCGCGCATGCTGGGCAGCCTGCAACTGCTGGCGCACGGCCCGCAGGCGGGCGATTCCCTGGTTCAACGGACGACGGCCGGCGCCATCGACGTGCTGGCCTTGCTGCTGCCCCGCCTGGACGCGTTTACGCGCACGGAATGGCTGCTGTACGCCACCGGCGACTGGCAGGCGCTGCTCAATGTGGCGGCGCAAACCGGCATCTATGTGGCCTTGCTGGCCAGCTGCGCATTGTGCGACTTTTACCGCAGGAACATCTGATGGCCGCGACCACCCAGCGTCCATGGACCAGCGTGCCGCGCCCCGTGTGCTGGCTGCTGGCGGCTTGCCTGTTATTGCAGCTGGGCTGGCGCCTGGCGCAGCAGCACGCTCCCGCCCAGGCACGCCCGCTGCCCGCCGCGCCGCCGGCTGACGTGGCGCGTCTGGCCAGCCTGGGCGAGCCGCTGGCCATGTCGAAGGCCATGCTGCTGTACCTGCAATCGTTCGAAGACCAGGCCGGCGTCAGCCTGCCGTGGCGCGAACTCGATTATGACCGCCTGGCCGGCTGGCTGGAGACGGCGCAAACGCTCGATCCGCGCAGCCAATACGCGCTGGTGGCCGCCAGCGAGGTGTATGCCGGCGTGGCCGATCCGCAACGCGCGCGCCGCATGCTGGCCTTTGTCGCCGCCAGCTTCGCGGCCGACCCGCGTCGCCGCTGGCCCGCCATGGCGCAGGCCGTGCTGGTGGCGAAGCACCAGTTGCACGACTTGCCGCTGGCGCTCGGCTACGCGCGCGCATTGCGCCAGCTGGCGACGGGGCCCCAGGTGCCGCCGTGGGTGCGCGAGATGGAAGCGTTCATCCTGGAAGACATGGACCAGCTCGACAGCGCCCGCCTGGTGATCGGCGGCCTGCTCGCCAGCGGCCAGATCAATGACCCGCACGAACTGGCCTTTCTGGCGCGCCGGCTCGACGAACTGGCCAGGAAGAAAGCACAGGCCGCCCCATGAGCCGCTGCCTGAAATGCCATGTGCATCGGGCACCAATTGCAGTAAACTGCCATCTCAAGCTGTAGCACTTTTTTCCAAGGAAATCCCATGCACCCACGCCGCCAGCACGGCTTTACGCTCGTAGAAATCGCCATCGTCCTGGTCATCATCGGCTTGCTGCTCGGTGGCGTGCTCAAGGGGCAAGGCTTGATCGACAGCGCCAAGGTGAAAAACATCATCCAGCAGTCGAATGCGCTGACGGCCGCCGTCAACGCCTACCAGGACAAGTTCCGCGCCCTGCCAGGCGACGATCTGCAGGGCACCGTGCACGTGCCCAATTCAGCCGGCAACGGCAATGGCGACGGCCAGATCGGCGACGGCCAGCCGCGCGAATTCACCCTGGCGCCGCAGCACCTGGCGCTGGGCGGTTTTATTACCGGCTCGTTCAACGGCACCTCGCAATTCATGACCAGCGCCCAGGGCGGCGCCGTCTACCTGTACAACGATGAAGTGGGCGGCCGGGCCGGCAACGGCATCCGTTTCGATAACTTGCCCGAGAGCTACGCGGAGCAGATCGACAGCAAACTCGACGATGGCGTGGCCGGCACGGGCAGCGTCCGGGCGAACATGCCCTACGGTAATGCCGGTGCTATCATTGCCCGCACCGCCGTCTTTTTCTAAGCCGCAAGTCACTATCAAAGGAATACCATGCCACTGCACCGCAAACTCATCGTTTCCTTGGCCGCCGCCTGCGCCTTGCTGGCCGGCAACGTGCAAGCCCAATACGTGGGCCCGACGGCCGGCCCGGCCGCGCCCGGCAATGTGGCCGCCATCCTGAAAAACCCCGTCGACGACCAGGCCGTCGTGCTGCGCGGCCATCTGCTGCGCAAAGTGGGCAACGAGAAATACACCTTCTCCGACGGCACGGCGGAAATCCGCGTGGACATCGACGACAAGGTCTTCATGAACCGCAAGATCGACGCCAAAACCCGCGTGGAAATCCGCGGCGAAGTGGAAAAAGACTTCATGGAAAGCCCGGAAATCGATGTCGACGCGCTGACCGTGGTCCAGTAAGCCGCCTTGCCATCCCGCCGCCACGGCGGGATCGTTGCCCCCCTCCTCTGTATGCCTTGCGCAACCTTTTTTCCATGCCGGAAACTAGGCTTGTCAGAACAATCAATTTCGTCTAGCATCTTTTCATTCAAGGTCAGCCAGCGCCAGCGTGAGCCTGCCTGTCGACTCATCCATTCTGGGAGCTTTCCGGGTGCAAGATTTGCCTTCGATACGCTCAAGAATTTCATGGCTGGTGCTCGCCTGGGTCATTCCGACGGCGCTCGTGTTTCTCCTGCTCGTGGCGCAAAGCTACACGCGCGAACGCGACCATGTCGTCAGCGAAACGGCGCAGGCGGCGCGGGCGGTCGCGGCCGCCGTCGAACGCGACCTGAACGGCGCCCAGATGGCCGCGCGCATCCTGGCCGATTCGCCCGCCCTGCAAGCCGACGACATCGTCGCCCTGCGTGCCCTGGCCGCCAGCCTGCTGCAGCCGGGCCTGGCCGTCAGCGCCTTCATCGTTTCCGACGCCAAGGGCCACCAGCTGATCAATACGACCTTGCCCGCCAGCCAGGCGCCGCCGCCCCTGCCGCAAAAATGGGCCGCCAGCATGGAGCGCACGCGCGACTACGGCAAGCCGCGGCTGACCAGCCTGGCCAGGGCACCCGACAGCGTGCCGCAGCTGGCCCTGAACCTGCCCTTGCCGCGCAAACAGGGAGCCGCCTACGTGCTGACGGCACTGTACCCGCCCGACTACCTGTCCGTGCTGCTGCGCGAACTGCGCCTGCCCGCCTACCTGGGCGCGGCCATCATCAATGCCGACGGCATCAACGTGGCGCGCACCCTGGCGCCGCAGCGCTATGTGGGCCAGCGCACTGCGACGCCCCTGCTGGAACAGATACGCCAGGCGCGCGAAGGCGTGCTGCGCCATGCTACCCTGGAAGGCATCGACGTGTACACGGGCTTTCGTCGCGCCCCGGACGCCGCCTGGACGGTGGCCGTCACCATGCGCACCAGCACGGTGGCCGAAGCCCTGCTGCGCTCGGTAGTCACGGCTTCCCTCATCCTGGCGCTGCTGCTGGGTGCCGGCTTTGCCCTGGCCTGGCGCGTGGGCGGCCGTCTGGCCAGCACCCTGCAGGAACTGACGCAGCAAATCCATGCGCTGGCGCAAGGCAAACCCTTGCTCTCAAACAAGCACGCGGACCGCGAATCGGCCGACATGGCCAGCGCCCTGGGCGCGCTGGAACGCGACCTGCGGCGCCACCGCACGCAGCTTGAAAGCCTGGTGGCCGAACGCACGCTGGCCCTGGAAAAATCCACGCGCCTGCTGGAAACCGTGTACGCGACGGCGCCGATCGGCATGCTGTTCGTGGACCTGGACTTGCACATCGTCATGATCAACCACTACCTGGCCACCATCAACGGGGCCAGCGTGGCGCAGCACCTGGGCCGTCCCGTGGGCGCCATGCTGTTCGACGACGCCGTGCGGGCCGAGGTGGAACGCTGCGTGCGCCAGGTGCTCGGGACGGGACAGCCCATCGTCGACATCGAATTGCAAGGCCATAGCGGCAAGCAGCGCGAGCAACTGAGTCACTGGATCGTCTCCTACCACCCGATTTTTGGCCCGGAACAGCAGTTGCTGGGCGTCTCGGGCCTGTGGCTGGACATTAGCGAGCGCAAGCGCAGCGAAGCGGAATTTCGCCGTTCGAAACACCTGTTTGGCACCATCATCGAAAACATCCCGGCCATGGTCTTCGTCAAGCGCGCAGACAAGCTGAGCTTTGAAATGATCAACCGCCACGCGGAACTCACCCTGGGACGCTCGCGCGAGCAATTGCTGGGCAAGACGGACCACGATTTCTTCCCGCCGCAGCAAGCGTCCGCCTTCGTCAGCGCCGACCGCAAGCTGCTGGCCACGGGGCAGATGGTGGAAATCGAACAGGAAGCGATCAATACGGCCGATGGCACCACGCGCCACTTCACCACGCGCAAGGTGGTCTTGCGCGACGATGCGGGGCGCCCCAGCCATGTGCTGGGGGTCTCGATCGACATCACGGAACGCAAACGCGCCACCGAGGTGCTGCACGCCACCACCTGGCGCCTGGAACAGAACGAGCGCTTCATCCGCACCGTCACCGACAACCTGCCCGGCATGGTGTCGTACTGGGGCGCCGATTTGCGTTGCCTATTTGCAAATAAATTCTATAACGAATGGTTTGGCCGCAGCAGCGCCGAGCTGGCCGGCATCCACATGAGCGAATTGCTGGGGCAGGAACTGTTCGACGTGTATGCGCCCCACGTCGAGGGCGTGCTGGCGGGCCGGCCGCAAAGCTTCGAGCGCGACCTGCTCGATCCCGGCGGCCAGGTATGCCACACGTGGACCAATTACATCCCCGATTTCGACGACAGCGGCGGCGTGCGCGGCTTCTTCGTGCTGGCCTCGGACGTCTCCGAACTCAAGCGCACTGAATTGCGCCTGCACGAGCTCAACGAGCAGATGGTGCGCGCGCGCGACAAGGCCGAGGCGGCCAGTATCGCGAAGAGCGAATTCGTCGCCAACATGAGCCATGAAATCCGCACGCCGATGAACGCCATCATCGGCCTGGCGCGCCTGCTGGAAGAGTCGCCGCTGGAACGGCGCGAGCGCAGCTATGTCGGCAAGATCCAGATGGCGACGCAGTCGCTGCTCAACATCGTCAACGACGTGCTCGATTTTTCCAAGATCGAGGCGGGACAGATGGTGCTCGAGCAGCGCCGCTTCCAGCTTGAACGCATGCTGGGCAGCGTGGGCGTGCTGCTGGCCAGCAGCGCCTGGGCGCGCGGCGTGGAACCCGTGTTCGTGCTTGATCCCGGCGTGCCTGACGAACTGATCGGCGACGCCCTGCGCATGGAACAGATCCTCATCAACCTGGTGGGCAACGCCGTCAAGTTCACCGCGCATGGCGAAGTGGTGCTGAGCATCGGCATGGCGGCCGAGGATGCGGTCAGCGCCACCCTCGCGTTTTCCGTGCGCGACACGGGCATCGGCATCGGCGCGGCCGAGCAGGAACGCATCTTCGACGCGTTTTCCCAGGGCGACAGCGGCACCAGCCGCAAATACGGCGGCACGGGACTGGGGCTGGCCATCTGCCGGCGCATGGTGGAACTGATGGGCGGCACCCTGAGCGTCAAAAGCACGCTGGGCCAGGGTTCCGACTTCCGCTTCAGCTGCCGCTTCGAGAAGGTGGCGCCGCCGCCCGAGCCGTCCGGCAAGGGCGTGCCCAAGGCCCTGTCGCTGCTGATCATCGACGACAACGCCAGCGTGCGCGCCATGCTGGAAGACTGGTGCGCGGCGCAGGGCTGGCACAGCCGCAGCGCCGACAGCGGCGCGGCCGGCCTGGCCCTGCTGCGCGCCCAGGCCAGCGGCGGACCGGTGGCCGATCTTGTCCTGCTCGACGCGGCCATGCCGGGCATGGATGGCATTTCCATACTCACCGAGGCGCGCGCCGACGCGCTCCTGGCGCTGCCGCCCGTGATCATGCTGGTGGCCGACCAGGACAGCGAAAACCTCGAACGCCTGGCCGACAGCCTGATGCTGGCCGGCATCGTTTCGAAACCGGCCACCCCGGCACGCCTGCTGGCAGCCGTGACGGCCGTGCGCGAAGGCCGCAGCAGTCCGTCCGTGCTGCCCGTGTCCACGCCCTTGTCGGGTTTGCTCACAGGCATGCGCGTGCTGCTGGTGGAAGACAATGAAATCAACCAGGAAGTGGCGCAGTACATCCTGCTGCACTCGGGCGCGCGCGTGGCCGTGGCCGCCAACGGCCGGCTGGCCGTCGACTTGCTCGCCAGTACGCCCGACGCCTGGGACGTGGTGCTGATGGATTTGCAGATGCCCGTCATGAACGGCTACGACGCCACCCTGGCCATCCGCGCCCTGGGCTTGCCGGACTTGCCCATCATCGCCATGACGGCCAATGCCATGGACGAAGACCGTCTGCGCGCCATCGCCAGCGGCATGAATGCGCATGTGGCCAAGCCCATCGATGTCGACGAGATGATCCAGACCCTGACCCGGCTGGTGCGCGCGCCCCTGGGTTCCGGCGACGGCGCCGTCCAGGCAGCCGATGCCGCCACGCAGACGCCGGACTTGCCGGCCACCGTGCCCGGCATCGACCTGGCGGCGGCCCTGCACCGTTTCGGCGGCGACTACGGCGCCTTCCTGGCCCTGCTCAAGCGCTTTGAGAATTCGCAAGGCGACGCCGTGGAAGAAACGCGGCGCCTGCTGGCCGCCGGCCAGGCGCAGCAGGCGGCGCAAATGCTGCACCGCGTGTGCGGCGTGGCCGCCAACCTGGGCGCCACGCAGATCGCCAGCCTGGCCGCCGAGACGGAAAAAACGCTGAAAACGGGGCAACCGCACGCCACGGCCACCTTGCTGGGCCGGCTGGAAATGGCGATGGCCGAAGTCATCGAAGCGGCGCGCACCCTGCCCTCGCCCGTACGGCGCAGCCAGCCGGCAGCGGCCGCGCCCGGCGGCGCGCCCGTCGACCTGCACGCGGGGCTGTCCGAGCTGCTGGTCCTGATCCACAACAACAACCTGAAAGCGCTGGCGCAATTCCAGGCCCTGCACCCCGCCATACAACAGTCGGACCGGGAAGCGGCGCTGGCGATGGCACATGCGATTGAAACGCTGAATTTTGCCGAGGCGGAAAAACTCGTGCTCGATCAGCTGAAACGAGAGGAAAACAAGTGAGCTGGACCAACCTTGCCATGAACGGGCGCATCCTCATCGTCGATGACGCCATGGAAAACATCCAGATCCTGCACCAGCTGCTGCGCGAGGAACACGACGTGCTGTTCGCCCTGAGCGGTGACAAGGCGCTGGAAATTGCGCATAATCAACTGCCGGACCTGATCCTGCTCGACGCCGTCATGCCCGGCATGGATGGCTATGCCGTCTGCAGCGCGCTGCGCGAATCGGCCCTCCTGAACGCCATTCCCGTCATTTTCGTCACGGCCCTGAACCAGCCCGAAGACGAAACGCGGGCGCTGGAAGCGGGCGCCGTCGATTTCATCACGAAACCGTTCAACGCGGCCGTCGTGCGCGCCCGCGTGCGCAGCCAGCTGACCATCAAGCGGCAAGCCGACGCCATGCGCGAACTGTCGCTGACGGATTCGCTCACGGGCGTGGCCAACCGGCGCAGCTTCAACGACACGATGGACAGCGAATGGCGGCGCTGCGCGCGCGACGGCGTGCCGATGGCCCTGATCATGGCCGATATCGACCACTTCAAGGATTACAACGATACGTATGGCCACCAGGCGGGCGACCTGTGCCTGCAGCAGGTGAGCGCCGCCCTGCGCCGCTGCGCCGTGCGCCCGCCCGACCTGCTGGCGCGCTACGGCGGCGAGGAATTCATCATCCTGCTGCCGCAGGAAACGCGCGACGGCGCCGAAGTGGTGGCCCAGCGCATCCTCGACGAAGTGCGCGCGCTGCAAATTGCCCACGCCAGATCGAGCGTCGGCCCGCACGTCACCGTCAGCCTGGGCATGGCCAGCATCATGCCCACGGAAGGCATGGACCCCAGCGCCCTGATCCGCGCCGCCGACGCCCTGCTGTACCGCGCCAAGCACACGGGGCGGGACAGGTATTGCGCGGCGGAGGGGGAGTAAGATAGATGATAAGTCAACGCAATGTAACGCATTCACTTACTTCACAAGAAACTTTGTTACAAGTACGTTGATAAAATAAAGCAAGCGCTTCCGCTTATCTACTTTTTTCCGAAATCAAAATAAAACCAGACAAATAGTATAATGGCAACACATATAAAATTGATAAAACAATACAAATTATTTCACCAAAAATAAAAATCTTCTCGGGAATTTTTAAATACTAAATACCGCCAAGAAAGAAAAATTAATGAATTAATTTTAAAAACTTAAGCAGCTTTCAAAAAATATTTTTACTCAGGAAAGCAATAAAAACATCGTTTCTCTTCCGTAAATATTTATTAATCGCTTTACATGCTCCGGCTCAACCGACTGAAGAAATGCAATATATCCTTTTAAACTACCCACTTGCTCCGGATCAAGAAAACCTTTTTTAAACCTATAAACTTGAGACCTCAATAAGCGTTTCCTCTCCAGTCCAATAGATACTTTATTATCCGAACCAATCACCAAGCCAGTTATTTTTCTACCATTCTTTTTTGATGAGTGTATCGTCTTATCTCTATTCACCTTTAAGGAAATAGAACAACTTGATTCTATTATTCCACCTAAAGCTTTTTCAACACCATTTAAAACCCCAGAATTTTTTGTCGAAAAGCTCAAATCATCCGCATAACGTGTATAAACAACTCCCAGCGTTTGGCAGTAATCATCAAGCGCAACATCAAAATTATATAACAATATATTTGACAGCAATGGTGAACTTGGGGCGCCAATTGCCAATCTCAAAGAATCATCCGCTCTATCTTTTTTAAATAAAATACTTACCATCACAACTATATCTTCATAGTCATAGCCTTTCCCAACCATAAAATCAAAAAAATCACCAGATGTAATGGATGGAAAAAAATTTTCAAAATCCATCTTCAAGAGAAAACGATTATTTACGTGTGGGGACACATTGTCCAATAAGCCAACTCCTGCCTTATATGCTTTAGCAGAATCATGAACTTTAAATTTCACAAGCACATTTAACATTAGCCATCGCTGAAGTAACTTCACCTCGGCACTTGGTTGAGAAACCTCTCTAAATTTTCCGGGTTCCTTTTTTTTTATTTTATAAACTTTATAACGCAAAGGCGCGGACATAACAAAGAAATCTATTTCCTTGCTAGAAAAAGGCAAAGATTTCTCAAGAATTTTCTTAAGCGACATTTTCAGCCTCTTCCCTTGCATTGATTTTTAATATTTGATATGCAAAAGCGCGCCATTTATCGTCATAGGTTTTTTCAAACATCATCGCTTTCCAAGAAACCCTCTTGGAAACAACATCAGGCATAAAAGAGTATTCTATTGATGGACTGGTTGATGGACACAAAACAAAACAACGCTCATTTAAAACATTATTTTCCTCGATAATTCCAACATTTTTCAATGCGAGCAGCAATTGCTCAAGCCTTTGTTTTTTTGTTGGAATGTTTATTTCTTTTAAAAATAACTGAATATCTCCGATGCGAGCAACTTGCAACATATCTATAAGGTCGATTATTATATAAAAAATATGTCTGGTCAATGACTTTAAAAATCGCTCAACTTTAGGAGTGGCATTAAAACGATCATTCATCTCACTTAAAATAAAATTTATTTCTTCCCTCAGCAATCCTGACGTTTGCGATGAGATTATATTTATATTTTTTGTGTGAGAATGTTTCAGATACTTTATCAAACCGTATCCAATAAATGAATCTTCCGCAAACTCTTTATTTACAACAACAAATAATTTAGGAGCAATATCTTTATTTTTTATAAGTGCCCCGAATTCTGCAATTGCACCAGGGGATTCCAAAAAAACGACTACACTATCAACGAGTGCGCAGACGTCTTCCTCGAAAGAAAGAAGGTCGTCATACACACCAAAGTGATTCCAGTTTTTGAAATTTTCGGGAACTATAAACGCATCAACCAAATCGCCAGGGTATAACAGAAAGGTGCCACGTTGGGATAGTGGTTTTCCGTCGGCATTGGTGGTCGCACCGCCAAATAATGTAATTTTTTGGGGGCCTTTTCTTACTTTAGATTTAGTAAGATCAATTGACTTCGCAAAATTTTGAATGATTTTATGCAAGAGAGGGTCTCAACTACCATTAAACACAGCGCAGAAAGGCGTGCGCGGTACGGCGCGCCGTGCCGCGTGCGGCTTTCTGCGCTGTCAATGCTAACAATCTAATCAGTCTGGCGAAACGCCCGACATTAATGACCAAGAAAAATGACCATCAAAACGCGTAATTGAGTCAAAATAGAATATCAGAAAATTTTATTTTGTCAACAAAAACCTTGTGACTTTATAGCTTTTCTCTGAATATGGATGATGCATACAATAAAAATATCAATAACACAATAAATCTAGGGAAGGAGATGATCTTGGTCGCACATCTGGAATTTTCAGGAAATTAGAACACATAGCCATATATATCCGTTGGAAGTTGTGCCCTATTTTCAATACGATCAGCGACTACTAATAAGCTGCTAAACGTGTCTCCTCGATCCAACAAATAAACGCGCACTGTAGCATCAAAAGATAAGTCGTCAGTAAGGAAGATCGCGTTAGGTCACGTGAATTAAAATCTACACGCGTACCGACTAAAGTCATTCCAGATCTCGACGCTGAACTACTAAACCAATCCGAAGAAGTCTACCAACCTTGCTCAGGGGTAACAACGCATCAAAAACTCCGCCACGCAGACGGGTTTCGGGTCACCTTCGCGTTCCATGGTGACGGCCCAGTTCACTTGGGCCCCTTCCGGCAAGTCCTCGACGGACAGGATGTCGAGCCGCGCGCGCAGGCGGCTGCCGACGGGTACCGGCGCGGGAAAGCGCACTTTATTCAGGCCATAGTTGATGGCCATGCGGATGCCGGCCATGTGCAGCGCTCCCTGCAACATGGCCGGCAGCAGGGATAAAGTCAGGAAACCGTGCGCCACGGTGCAGCCGTACGGCGACTCGCGCGCGCAGCGCTCCGTATCGACGTGGATCCACTGATGGTCGTCCGTGGCGTCGGCAAAGGTGTCGATGCGCTGCTGGGTGATGGTCAGCCAGTCCGAAACAGCCACGTGCTGTCCCGCCAGGGCCTGGAAACCGGCGATGCCGGCGATGTCACGCATGGTTTTCGCCTGCCGGACGGCGGCCGAACATGCCCATGCCCTCCACCGTCGTCACCACTTCGCCATGCTGGTTGCGCACGCTCCACACGGAAATGACGATGCCGCGGTCCGGCTTGCTGCTCGACGGGCGCACTTCCTTGACCTGGTAGGTCAGCTGCAAGGTGTCGCCCGTGCGCACGGGTTTGAGCCAGCGGATGCTGTCCAGGCCGGGCGAACCCATGCTGGACGAATGCTTGAGCAGATTGTCCACCACCAGGCGCATCATCATGCCGCAGGTATGCCAGCCGCTGGCGATGACGCCCTTGAAGATGGTCTTTTCGGCGGCCGCATGGTCGACGTGGAATGGCTGCGGATCGAAATCCGTCGCAAAAGCGATGATTTCCTTTTCCGTCACGTGGCGCTGGCCCAGGTCGATTTCCAGGCCTTGCGTAAAGTCTTCGAAATACCAGTGTTTCGGGGTGGTGGCAGGCGATGCGGTCATGCGTTCTCCGTCAGCAAAAAGCCCGGCTGGGCGATAAAGCGCTCGATATGATGGTCCACGTCGCCCAGGGTCAGGGCGATCATGGCAAGGCGCTTGAAATGGTGGGCGGCGGGCAATTCGTCCGTGACGCCCATGCCGCCATGCAATTGCACGGCTTGCTGGCCGACAAAGGTGGCGGCCAGTCCCACTCTCGCCTTGGCGGCCGAGACCGTGCGGCGGCGCTCGGACGCATCGTCGCTGTCGACCTTGGCGGCGGCCAGCATGGCCATCGAACGCGCCTGCTCCAGGTGGATGAACATGTCGGCCATGCGATGCTGCAAGGCCTGGAATTTGCCGATCGGCGCGCCGAACTGCTGGCGCGTCTTCAGGTATTCCAGGGTGGCGGCGAAGATGGCGTCCATGGCGCCCACGGCTTCCGCGCACAGCAAGGAGGCGCCGTAATCCACGGCCGCGTCCAGCACGGACCAGCCCTGTCCCGCCTGGCCGATCAAGGCGTCGTGGCCCAGCACCACTTGCACGAGGGTGACGGTGGCGGCGCGCTGGCCGTCGATGGTGCGGTAGTCGCGCACGGAAACGCCGGGCGCGTCGACAGGCACGAGGAACAGCGAAATGCCATCCGTCTCCATCTGGCCGCCGCTGCTGCGGGCCGACACGATCAAGGCGCCCGCCTGCGCGCCGTGGATGACGACGGTTTTCTCGCCATCGAGCACGAAACCGCCGCCGCTGGCGGTGGCGGTCGTGGCAATATCATTGAGTTCGTGGCGCGACTGGCGTTCACCGAGCGCGCAGGCCAGTTTCAGGCTGCCGCTGGCGACCTGTTCCAGCACGCCATCGTGGCCGCCCGCCAGGCTCAAAAAGCGCGCCCCGAGTACGGTGGCGAAATACGGTTCGACCACCAGGCCACGGCCCAGTTCCTGCATCACCAGCAGCATGTCGACGGCCGTGCCGTCGAAGCCGCCCGCGCCGGCCGGCAGCGGCAAGGCCGTCATGCCCAGCTCGGCCAGGGTGGCCCAGGCCGCATCGGACGTGCCCGTGGCGGAATGGATAATTTTTTGCCGCGTTTCAAAGCGGTAATCCTTGTCGACCCAGCGCCTGAGCGCATCGGCGAATTGCTGCTGTTCCTGATTAAAATGAAAGTCCATGTCGTCTCCTTCTGGCTTACAGGCCCAGGATCATCTGCGTGATGATGTTTTTCTGGATTTCATTCGAGCCGCCATAGATCGATGTCTTGCGGTAATTGAAGTAATACGCGGCCAGCGGCGCGGCCAGGTCGTCGCCGCCAGCGCTGTGCGGCGCGCTGCCTTCCAGGAATTCTGGATCGAACGGCAAGGCTTGCGGACCGATGGCTTCAACCATCAGTTCCGTCAGTTGCTGCTGCAGTTCCGAACCGCGCACCTTCAGCATCGATGCCTGCGGTCCCGGTCCCTTGCCCTCGTCGCTGATGACGCGCAAGACCGTCATTTCCAGCGCCATCAATTCGATTTCCAGGGTGGCGACCTTGGCCGCAAAAGCGGGATCGTGCAGCAGCGGTGCGCCGCGCTTGGTTTGTTGCATGGCCAGCTGCTTGAGGAAAGTCAGCTCGCGCTTGGAGCGGCCGACGGCGGCGATGCCCGTGCGCTCGTGGCCCAACAGATACTTGGCGTAGGTCCAGCCCTTGTTTTCCTGGCCCACCAGGTTGCTGACGGGCACGCGCACGTTATCAAAAAAGACTTCGTTCACTTCGTGTTCTTCATCGAGCATGATGATGGGGCGCACGGTGACACCCGGCGTTTTCATGTCGATCAGCAAGAAACTGATGCCTTCCTGCTTGCGCACCGTGCTATCCGTACGCACCAGGCAAAAGATCATGTCCGCGTGCTGGCCCAGCGTCGTCCAGGTTTTCTGGCCGTTGACGATGTAATGGTCGCCGTCGCGCTGGGCCGTGGTTTTCAGCGAAGCGAGGTCGGACCCGGCGCCCGGCTCGGAGTAACCCTGGCACCACCAGTCGTCGCAATTCAAAATGCGCGGCAGATAATATGCTTTTTGTTCGGCGCTGGCGAAGGCCATGATGACGGGCGCCACCATGTTGACGCCGAAGGGCAGGATCGGTGGCGTGGCGGCGCGCGCGCACTCGTCTTCCCAGATGTGGCGCTGCACGGCCGTCCAGCCCGTGCCGCCATGTTCGACGGGCCAGGCCGGCGCGGCCCAGCCCTGCTGCGCGACAATCTTGTGCCAGCGCACGTAATCGTCGCGGTTCAGGCGCAGATGCTGGCGCACCTTGCGCTGCAAATCCGCCGGCAGATGGGTGTCGAGGAAGGCGCGCACCGTGTCGCGGAAGGCGCTCTCCTCGGCCGTGTAATGCAGGTCCATGTCTGTCTCCTTGTTCTTATCGGTTGCCGTGATGACTGCACGCAAGGAAGCTCAGCGCACAAAAAAAGCACGACCGTTCTCAAGGATTGTACAACAGATTGAACGTGACGCCAGGGGTTTTACGATGGCTGGCGCGCAAGGGAAGTCGGTGCAATCGGCTGGCTGGCGCAGCCACCTCGCCTATGTGTGCGACAAAATATTGATGAGCTTGCCGAAAGGGTCGCGCACGAAAAACCGCCTGACACCCCAAGGTTCATCGGTGAGGCCATATTCAATGGGAAACCCGGCTCCGGACATGCGTTCGAAGGCGGTATCCACGTCATCGACTTCAATGGAAAGGTCGGGCACGGCAGTGTTCGAGCCGCCTTCCGTCGCAAAGCTCACTTGAACGCGCATCTCGGTTTGCGAACCATACGTCATGATCCAGCCATGGTCCATCAACAGGCTCAGGCCCAACACGTCCTCGTAAAACGTCCGCGCCAGGCCCGGATCCGGCGCCGGGAAATTTGCAACGATACGCGTGACTTGCATAGTTTTCCTCACTGCCAATGATAGTTGTTAACAGGATTCACCTCAAAAGCGGACGTGGGATGCGAACTGAATCATTGGCAGCCCAATTCGTTCAGCGTCGGCAATCGCTAAGCGTTGGCACGCCAGACTGCATCACGAATCTCTGGTTCATGCTGCGAGAAAACGCTGACACAGGTCCCAGCCGTCACAATGATCCACTCTCGCTGCTGCCGGATATAGCCAAGACGCTCGTCTTCTTCCCTCGCCCATCCGCCATCGAACACCTCAAGGACAGGATAAGCTGAAGGGAAATCTTCAGCAACCCAATACTCCGCCAGAGAGATTTCATCCAGAAGCCGAAAACCTTCAACTTGGGAAAATGTAACCTCGATTCCCTCATCTTGGTTGCGATTTCGAAGGACGCGTATTACCAAGCCAGCATCGTAGTAGACGGAGTATATGTCTGCGCCCCAGTCGAATTGCTCCTGGAAGCAAAAAGGACTCGCTTTGATTGGCATATGAATTCTGTTGCGTCAGTATTTATTGCTTGTTACCTGGCTTTATTGCTGATCGATGGCCGAAAAAAACCTGACTGACATCGGTGCCAAGGGAATATTCCCTCGCGGCCTACGGGTGATCTTGAATGCACTTTACGCCCTCGGCGGTGTGTTCCGCCCAACCGGTTTTATGCGTTGCAAACCATGCCTCAATTTGTGGCTTCGTAGCGCCACAATCAAACGCAATTTTTTCAATTTCTTCCGGGGTCTTCGCTGGCGGAGATTTGGCGCATCCTGAAAGGAAAGAGACTAAAACTACGGTGCCCAACCATACATTATTCCTCATGAATTTCTTTCCTATATCCGTTGCACCGCCTGCACATTCATCTGTTTGAGCGGTTCCGGCAAAGTACGGATCCAGAGCTTAACGAATTGCCAGGAAGAAAAACTCACACATTGTCACGTTGACGCGAATGTCTGCTGTTGACCGCCATCACCCATACAAATGCAGCAACACCTGCACGGCAACGATCTTGACGATGGTCATGCTGGGGAAAATCATGGCGTAGCCGAGGTTCGGGCGGTCCGACTTGGCCAGGCGGTTGGCGAACACCAGCACGGCAGGATTACCCGTGGCGCCGGCCGCGATGCCCAGCAACTCGGGAAACGGCAGACGCAGGAAGACCTTGCCCAGGATCACGACGAGGGCCACCACCACCAGCACCGTCACGGCGCCGAGCGCCAGCATGGGCAAACCATCGGCGCCCACTTGCTGCACGAAGGGCAAGCCGGACGCCATGCCAACGGAAGCGAGGAAAATCGTCAAGCCATAGTTGCGCATGACCAAATTGGCCGACAGCGGCAAGCGCCAGCTGATCTTGCCCACCCTGCCCAGGCGGCCCAGAATCAGCGCCATCACCAGCGGCCCGCCGGCCAGGCCCAGGCTGAACGAACCTATCCACGGCAACGGGATCGGCACCAGGCCCAGCAGCACACCGAGCACCATGCCCATGCCCAGCGAGACATAGCTGAACTCGGCCGTGGCCGTGATGGAATTGCCGAACAGCTTGCGCACGTCGACCGCATGTTTGGCTGGCGCGATGGCCATCACCCTGTCGCCAAACTCCAGGGTCAGGAACGGGTGCGGCAAGATCATGGCGTCGCCACGGCGGATGAAGGCGATCTGCAGGGGAAAATCTTTCGCCAAATTCAACTCGCCCAGCGGCACGCCGACGATTTCCGCGTCCGACACGAACACTTCCGTGCCGTCGAACGCGCTGCGGTCCTTCATCAGCCGGCCCGGATCCAGGTGGCCCAGCGCCGTGCGCGCCGCTTCCACACCCGCCACCGTGCCCGACACCATCAGCGCGTCGCCCACGCCCAGCACGAGGCCCGGATCGGGCAAGCGGTTCTGGTGGCCCTGGCGCACGCCGATGACTTGTACGCCCGCCAGCGGACCATCGGCCAGTTCGGACAGGGCCGCGCCCGCCAATGTGGCTGCGTCGATGGTGATTTCGGAGACGACGATGGGCGCCGGCGGCGGCGTCAGCACGGGTTTTAGTATCCGCCCGGCCAGGTACAGGCCCAGCATGGGGCCGACCACGCCGAACGGATACGCGACGGCATAGCCGACGGCCGCGTCGCCATTGCCGTGCGACGCTTCCAGCGCCGCCTGCAGGGCGGCCGTGCTGGTCATGGCGCCGGCAAACACGCCGCTGGCCATGCGCAGCGAGATATCGATCCACTGCCCGCCCCAGACGGACACGGCCAGGCCGCCCATGACGGAGACAAAGGCGATCAGATTGTGTTTCTGCCCCGCACCGCGCAAGCCGGCGAAAAACTGCACGCCATACTGCACGCCGATGCCATACAGGAACAGCAGCAAGCCGATGGAGCCGACCATCGGCGGCGGCACGGAACCGGGAGCAAAGGCGCCCAGCGCCAGCCCCGCGAACAGCACGCCGCCCACGCCCAGCGAAAAGCCGAACACGCTGATGCGCCCCAGCGCATAACCGGCGCCGATGACGAGAAACAAGGCGAGGATCGGCGTGGACTCCAGCGTGTGGCGAAATAATGGAAGCATCAAAAACCTTGGTCTGGGGAAGGCCCAGTTTAGCATGCACAAAAGCAACACGATGGCGATGATGGCAAGCAAGCGTGCACAGCTTTGCACCTTAAAAATGGGCAAAAAAAAGCCCGCTGCGGGAGCGGGCTGAATCTAATTCCTGTGAGGAAGTAGAGGAGACAGGTGAATGATGCCGCATCGCAGCATATTCATCCAATTCTATGTTGTGATGATAGAAATATGTTTTATCAATATCTACCCCCCTCTTCGCGCAACGCCTGCTGCACGGCGGGACGCTCGCCGACGCGCTCGATCAAGCGCCACACTTGCGGGAAAGCCGACAAGTCCACCTTGGTGTGCGCCGACCAGCCGAGGATGGTGTACAGATAGGTATCCGCGATGGAGTAACGCTCGCCCAGCAGATACGGTCCGCCAGCCGCCAGTTGCCGCTCCACATAGTCGAGGCGTGAGGCCAGGCGCGAGCGGGCCACGTCCTGCGCCTGCGCGCCGTATTCCGGGTGGAACAGCCAGGGGCTGAACACCTTGTGCAGCTCGGTGGCAATAAAACCCAGCCACGATTGCAGCTGCACGCGCGCCAGGGAGCCGGGCGGCGGCGCCAGGCCGCTGGCCGGCGCCAGGTCGGCCAGGTATTGCACGATGGCCGTGCCTTCCAGCAAGATGGTGCCATCGTCCAGCGCCAGCGCCGGCACGTACAGGTTCGGATTCACCTGCGCATAGTCCGCGCCCGTTTCCGTGACACGTGGAATCTTGCGAATATCAACTCTTTCCAGCTCCAGCGCAATACCCGCCTCGATGGCCACGATGTGCGGCGACAAAGAACACGTTCCCGTTGCGTAATACAGTTTCATGATCACTCCTCGAAAAGTTACACGGACGCGGGATCGAGTTTTCCCACGTCGATGCCGTATCTGGCGATGGCTACGCCAATCTTGCTGCGTGGCAGCTGGCCCCCATCGGCCAGCGCCGTCAGGGCGGCCAGCACGATGAAATGGCGGTCCACTTCAAAGAAGGTGCGCAAGGATTCGCGCGTATCGGAGCGGCCGAAGCCATCCGTGCCCAGGGCAAGGAAGCGCCGGTCATGCACGAAGGGGCGCACCTGGTCGGCCACGATCTTCATGTAATCGGTGGCGATCACCACCGGGCCTTGCCGGCCAGCCAGGCATTGCGCGATATACGGCACGCGCGGCTCACTGTCCGGGTGCAGCATGTTCCAGCGCTGCACGGCCAGGCCGTCGCGCCGCACTTGCGTCAGGCTGGTGGCGCTCCACACGTCGGCCGCCACGCCGAAATCCTGCTGCAGCAGCACGCTGGCGGCCTGCACTTCGCGCAGGATGGAGCCGCTGCCCATCAGCTGCACGCGCGGCGTGGTTGCCGTGAGTGCTGCCGGGCTTTCCTGCAGCAGATACAGGCCCTGCAAGATGCCCGCCTCGGCGCCTGCCGGCATGGCCGGGTGCGGATAGTTTTCGTTGAGCAAGGTGATGTAATAGAAAATATCCTCTTGCTCGGCAAACATGCGGCGCATGCCGTCGTGGATGATCACGGCCAGCTCGTAGGCATAGGTGGGATCGTACGAGATGCAGTTGGGAATCACGGACGACAGCACGTGGCTGTGGCCATCGTCATGCTGCAGGCCTTCCCCCATCAGTGTCGTGCGGCCCGAGGTGGCGCCCAGCAGGAAGCCGCGCGTGCGGGCATCGGCCGCCGCCCACGCCAGGTCGCCCACGCGCTGCAAGCCGAACATCGAATAGAAGATGTAGAACGGGATGGTGGCCAGGCCATGGTTGCTGTACGACGTCCCGGCGGCGATCCAGGAGGAAATGGCTCCCGATTCGTTGATGCCTTCCTGCAAGATCTGTCCATCCTTGGCTTCCTTGTAATAACTGAGCTGGCCCGCGTCCTGCGGCGTGTACAGCTGGCCCAGGTAGGAATGGATGCCGATCTGGCGGAACAGCCCTTCCATGCCGAAGGTGCGCGATTCGTCTGGCACGATGGGCACGATGATCTTGCTCAAGGCGGGATCTTTCAGCAGGGTACCGAGGATGCGCACGAAGGCCATGGTGGTGGACGCGCCCCGCTCGCCGCTATCCTTGAGCTGGGTGGCGAACGCGGACAGCGGCGGTATCGGCAGGGGCGCCACTTTGCTGATGCGGGCGGGAATATAACCGCCCAGCTGTGCCCGGCGCGCGGCGAAATAGCGCGCTTCCTCGCTGTCCGGCGCCGGTTTCAGATACGGCATTTCTTCCAGCTGGGCATCGCTGACGGGCAGCGCGAAGCGGTCGCGGAAGGCGCGCACGGCGTCGGCGCTCATCTTTTTCAGCTGATGGTTGATGTTCTGCCCTTCTCCCGCCTCGCCCATGCCGAAACCCTTGACGGTCTTGGCCAGGATCACCGTGGGCCGGCCAGTCGTGCGCACGGCTTCTGCGTAGGCCGCGTGGACTTTTTCGGGGTCGTGACCGCCGCGCGTCAACTGCCAGATGTCGTCGTCCGACATGTGCGCCACCAGCGCCAGCAGTTCCGGATACTTGCCAAAGAAATGCTCGCGCACATACGCGCCATTCTGCGATTTGAAGGTCTGGTAATCGCCGTCCACGCATTCCATCATGCGCTGTCGCAACAAGCCGCTCGTGTCGCTCTGCAATAAAGCATCCCAGCCGCTGCCCCAGATGACCTTGATGACATGCCAGCCCGCCGCGCGGAAGGTCCCTTCCAGCTCCTGGATGACCTTGCTGTTGCCGCGCACGGGACCGTCCAGACGCTGCAGGTTGCAGTTGACGACAAAGATCAGGTTATCGAGGCGCTCGCGGCCGCCCAGGGAAATGGCGGCCAGCGATTCCGGCTGGTCCATCTCGCCGTCGCCAAGGAAAGCCCACACTTTGCGGCCCTGGTGTTCCTTCAAGCCACGGTACTCGAGGTAGCGCATGAAACGGGCCTGGTAGGCGGCCGTCAGCGGGCCCAGTCCCATCGATACCGTGGGGAATTGCCAGAAATCGGGCATCAGCCGGGGATGCGGATACGACGACAAGCCCTCGCGGCCCGCTTCGCGGCGGTAATTGTCCAGCTGCGCTTCCGTGATCCGGCCTTCCAGATAGGCCCGGCCATAGATGCCGGGCGCGGAATGGCCCTGGATGTAGACCAGGTCGCCGGCAAACTGATCCGTATGGCCACGGAAGAAATGGCTGAAGCCGACGTCATACAGCACGGCCGCCGACTGGTAAGTGGCGATGTGGCCGCCCACGTTCGAGTGTTTGGCCGCGCGCAGCACCATCACCATCGCATTCCAGCGGATGTAGGCATTCAGGCGGCGCTCGATGGCCAGGTCGCCCGGATAAGCGGGCTGGCGCGCCGTGGCGATGCTGTTGGTATAGGCGGTGGTGACGCGGCCATGCATGCCGCCGTGCTGCGCGGCATCAATATCGACAAGCTGGTCGAGCAGGTAATGGGCGCGCGGGCGCCCTTCCACGGCGACGACGGCCTGCATCGCCTCCAGCCATTCTTGGGTTTCTTGCGGATCGATATCGGGTACGGCGAGGGATGGGGTCATGGCAGTCTCCTGAGGGTGGGCATACATCGTCATGATCGATTGCCACTGCAATCATTGCATTTGCAATCGTTATGCCGGCCATTGTATAGCGCTATAATTGCATTTGCAACTGTGATTGATCTGGAGGAATACCGATGTCTGAAACTGCGCCTGAAATTGGCTCGCCCCCCGCGCCCGACCTGTGGTTTTCATTCGTGCGCACGCACCGTTTGATGATCCGCGAGATCGAACGCCGCCTGGCGGCGGCCAAGCTGCCCGTGTATGCGTGGTATGACGTGCTGTGGGGACTCGAAAGCGGCCCCGACGGTTCGCGCCGCATGCACGAACTGGCCGACGCGCTGGCCATCGAACGCTACAACCTGACGCGCCTGGTGGACAAGCTGGAAACGGACCGCCTGGTGACGCGCACGCGTTCGATGGAAGACGGGCGCGCCGCCTTCGTTTCCATCACGGAAGACGGGAAAATCCTGCGCAAGCAGATGTGGGCCGTGTACCAGGCCACAGTGGCCGACCTGTTCCTGGCGCAATTTGACAGCGGCGGGCAGCAAGGCTTCAGCGCCGCCCTCGCCCGCGCCGCCGAGGCGGCACGCAACGCAGGCCAGGGCAAGGTTCAGACCAAGGCGTAGCGCCGCAGCGCGTCATCAACGAACTGCAGGGGCAGCGCGCCGTCGTCGGCCAGGGCTTTCAAGGCGGTAACGACCAGCCATGGCGCACTCGTTTCCATCCGGGTATCGGCACCGACGGCGATGAAACGCCCGCGCACATGGCCGCCGATCTGGCCCGCGATGTGCTGCCCATAGCCGGTGACGGCGATGACGGGCGCGGCGCTGTCATCGAGGCAACGCCGCACATGGGCCAGTCTTGGAATGGCGCGCGGGTGACGCAGGTTCCACTGCTCCGCCGCCTGCGCATCGCGCGCCAGGCGCGTGTAACTGGGGCAACTCCACACTTGCGCGGCAATATCCCAGTCCTCCTTCAGCAGGCGGGCGGCATCGGCAACGACGGCCAGCATCCTTCCCGCCCCGCACAGACGCACCCGGCATGGCTCAGGGCGCAGCGGCGACACGCGGTACATGCCCAGGCTGGCCGCTGCCGCATCAGCGGCCGACAAGAGCGCCGCCACCGCATACTCATCCGCATCCGCATCCGCACCTTCATCATGTATGGCCAGGTAGTAAAAGCCTGACTGCTGTTCCACATACAGCGTTTCCAGTGCCGCGCGCAAGATGGCGCGTACTTCCTCGCCCGTCGCCGGGTCGAAGGGCGTGCAATTGTGCTGCGCGGCCAGCCAGGCGGGCAGCGCCGGCTGCACGCCTTTCGGCCAGCGAGAAGATTGCGTTTCCGCATCGCTGCAAACGATGCCACGCTCGCGCGCATCGACCAGCACGCCACACAATGCCTGAACCGAAGCGGGACGGCACAGATACAGCAGCGGTTTCTCGGCGCCATAGCGCAGCGGCCAGGCACTGGCGGACGCCGTCACATTCCAGGCATCGTCATGCCGCTGCGTCACTTCCGCGCGCACGACGCGGATGGCATTCGCCGCGCCCGCGCCCGTCTGCAAGCTGCGCGCCATGGCGCCCAGTGCCCGGCGCGGCGAAACCTGCCGCAACGGCAACGCCGGCGCTGCCGCCAGCGCGGCCAGGCAGGCTTGAGCGGCGTCGCGCGCGGCGTCCAACGGCGGAGAAGAAGGGGAAGAAGGGGAAGAATGCATGAAGGCTCCTGTTGCAACAACGCTTGCGCAAGGCAGACATTGCCTATACGATTGCAAATGCAACGATTGTAGTTGCAATCCTTTGCGCGAGCAAGGGACGCGAGCCAACCGACATTCCTGTTTTGAAGGTGAAAAATGACGCTGAACAATCCTGAAACCGTGCGCATGGCCTACGCCGTGAAACTGACGAACGCGCAAGTCGAGGCGGCCAAGCGCCTGTATGCCGCGCATTTCGGCACCACCGACAACCCGCAGGCGATGGCCGCCATCATCGCGGCGCTGGCGCGCAACTACAGTTCGGCCGTGGCGGCCAATGTGCTGTAGCGCATGACGCGGGCAAAAAAAAGCCCGCTACGGAAGCGGGCTGAATCTATTTGCTTGGAGGAAGTAGAGGAGACAGGTGCATGATGCCGCATCGCAGCATCATTATCCAATTGCATGTTGTGATGACAGAAATACGATTGTTCTATATCTCAGCCACGTCTCAGCCATAGCGGCCTCCCCTGCCCCTGCCCTCCTTAGGCCACGGTGTCGCCGCGCAAGGTTTTCGCGGCCGCCACCATGTTGGCCAGCGCGGGTATGACTTCTTTCCAGCCGCGCGTTTTCAGGCCGCAATCGGGATTGACCCACAGGCGCTGGGCGGGGATGCGCTCGGCCGCCTTGCGCATCAGTTTTACCATTTGTTCCTGGGCAGGAATATTCGGCGAGTGGATATCGTAGACGCCAGGGCCGATGTCGTTCGGATAGTTGAAATCATCGAAGGCGTCCAGCAATTCCATGTCGGAGCGCGACGTTTCGATCGTGATCACGTCCGCATCCATGCCGGCGATCTGCGCGATGATGTCGTTGAATTCCGAATAGCACATGTGCGTGTGGATCTGCGTTTCATCGGCCACGCCATTGGCCGTGATGCGGAACGATTCCACGGCCCAGCGCAGGTAGTCGGCCCATTGCGATTTGCGCAGCGGCAAGCCTTCGCGCAATGCCGCCTCGTCGATCTGGATCACGCGAATGCCGGCCTGTTCCAGGTCCCGCACCTCGGCGCGGATGGCCAACGCCAGCTGGTAGCACGACACGGAGCGGGGCTGGTCGTCGCGCACGAAGGACCAGTTCAGGATAGTGACGGGGCCCGTCAGCATGCCTTTCATCGGCTTGTCCGTCAGCGACTGGGCGTAGGTGCTCCACTCGACCGTCATGGCGCGCGGACGGCTGATGTCGCCGAACAAAATGGGCGGCTTCACGCAGCGCGAACCGTACGATTGCACCCACCCGAACTGGCTGAAGGCGTAGCCGTCGAGCTGTTCGCCGAAATATTCCACCATGTCATTGCGTTCCGCTTCGCCGTGCACAAAGACATCCAGGCCCAGTGTTTCCTGTTCCTGGACGCAATGGGCGATTTCCGCCTGCATCAGTTTTTTGTAGCTGGCTGCATCGAGCTGGCCGCTGCGGAACTGGCTACGGGCCTGGCGGATTTCCGCCGTCTGCGGGAAGGAGCCGATGGTTGTCGTTGGGTACGCGGGCAATTGCAGCAGTGCAGCTTGCTTGGCGGCACGTTCGGCATAGCTGCCGGCGCGCTGGCCCAGGCTTGCATCGATGCGGGCCACGGCCGCTTTCACATCGGGATTGTGCACGCGCGGCGACTGCCGGCGCGCTTGCACGGCCACATGATTGGCGTCGAGCGCCGCTTGCACGGAGGCGCGACCCTGGTTCAGCGCGCCGGCCAGGGTGTGCACTTCATCGAGCTTTTGACGGGCAAAGGCCAGCCAGGATTTGATATCCGTATCGAGCTTTTGTTCACTGTCCAGGTCGACGGGCACGTGCAGCAAGGAGCACGACGGGGCGATCCACAGCCGCGATTGCAAGCTGGCGTGCACGGGCTCCAGCCATGCCAGCACCTCATTCAAATCCGTCTTCCAGATATTGCGGCCATTTACGACGCCCAGCGACAGCACGCTGCTGGCGGGCAATTGGGCCATCACCTGCGCCACTTCCTCGCGGGCGTTGATGGCGTCAAGATGCAAGCCATGCACCGGCAGCCTGCACGCCAGTGCCAGATTGTCTTGCAGCTTGCCGAAATACGTGGCCAGCAGCAGCTTGACGTTCTTGACCTTGCTCAAGGCATCGTAGGCCGTGACCAGCGCCTGCTGCCAGGCGCCGTCCAGTTCCGTGACGAGGATGGGTTCATCAATCTGCACCCATTCCACGCCCTGGGCCGCCAGTTCCTGCAGCAGTTGCACGTAGATGGGCAGCAAGCCTTGCAGCAGCGCCAGCTTGTCGGAATCATCCTTGGCCTTGCCCAGCCACAGATAGGTGACGGGGCCGATCAGCACGGGCTTGGCCTTGACGTTCAATTGACGCGCTTGCGCCAGTTGCCGCAGCAAACGGCTGCTGTCGAGCTTGAACTGCGTCCCGGCCGAAAATTCCGGCACGATGTAGTGATAATTGGTGTCGAACCATTTCGTCATTTCGCCGGCGTGGACGCAGCTGCAATCGCTGTCGCTGGCCGAGCGGCCGCGGGCCACGCGAAAATAGTTGTCGAGCGCCGCGCCTTCCCGGCCGCGCACGCGCTGCGGCAAGTTACCCAGGGTAAAACTCAGGTCCAGCACCTGGTCGTAGAAGGAAAAGTCGCCGACGGGCGCCAGGTCCAGCCCGCTCTGGTCTTGCCAGTGGCGCTGGCGCAAGTCCGCGCCACGGCCTTCCAGCGCGTCCAGGCTGCTTTGGCCCTTCCAGTAGTCTTCCAGGGCGAATTTCAATTCCCGTTTGGCGCCGATGCGCGGATAGCCCAAGTTATGTGTCGTGACGGTCATGGCGGTAGTTCCTCCTGATGAAGTATGGAGACATCATAGAGGCTTTCATCCATGAAAAATAATGGTAAAACTTCATATATCCATTAGTAATATTCATAGAATCGCAGACGGGCACAGGCAAAAAAAAGCCCGCTACGGGAGCGGGCTGAATCTAATTCCTGTGAGGAAGTAGAGGAGACAAGTGCATGATGCCGCATCGCAGCATATCCATCCAATTGCATGTTGTGATGATGGAAATATGATTCATCAATATCTGCCCCTGACAGTGGCCGTCAGGCGCTGGCCCGCGCGATCAGCTCGTAGGACAGCGGCGCCAAGGCCGGTGACGCGGCACCCTCGTCCACTTCGCCCAGGCGCTGCAGGATGGCTTGCGCGGCCAGGCGGCCGATGTCATAGCGCGGCACGCGTATCGTCGTCAGCGCCGGCATGAGTTTTTCCGAGAACGGGAAGTCGCCAAAGCCGGCCACCGCGCATTGCTCGGGAATGCGAATGCCCAGGCGCGCCGCTTCATAGATGGCGCCGGCAGCCATGTTGTCGTTGGCAAAAAACAGGGCGTCGGGACGTTCGGCGCGCGCCATTTGCTCGCTGAACAC
Organism: Janthinobacterium sp. BJB401; assembly: GCF_013372745.1. NCBI lineage: Bacteria > Pseudomonadati > Pseudomonadota > Betaproteobacteria > Burkholderiales > Oxalobacteraceae > Janthinobacterium > Janthinobacterium sp. BJB401. Next base: position 69,676 of record NZ_JABXFH010000020.1, read on the forward strand.
TTGCCCGCCCGCATCGAGCGGCGCCGTCACCGACGCTTGCACGATGTCCGCACGCAAACCCAGCTGCCGCATGGTTTCCTCATAGCCCTGGGCCCGCTTGCGGGCGCGGAAATCGCTGCCGATGCCGCTGTCCACATACACGATGCGCCGGTAGCCTTGCGCGTGCAGGTACAAGGTCATGTCGCGCCCCGTGGCGATGTGCGAAAAGCCGATCTGCGGATACGGCCGCTCGGGGCGGATATCCCACGTTTCGATGACGGGAATCTGCAAGCCCGCCAGCAAGGTTTCCGTGGCGGCGCTGTGGTCGGCGCCCGTCAGCACCAGCGCGCGCGGCGACCAGCCGAGAAAGGCGCGCACGACTTTTTCTTCCGTCTCGATCGAGTAATCGTGGGTGGCCAGCAGCAATTGGTAATTGTGCTGCGACAAGGTGGTCGACAAGCCCTGGATGGTTTCCGCAAAGATGGAGTTCGACACGCTGGGCACGATGGCGCCCACGATGCGGCCCTGGGTCGAGGCCAGACCGCCGGCCGCCTCGTTGCGGATATAGCCGAGCTGGTCGATGGCGCTCTTGATGCGCTCGCGCGTTTCCTGCGACACGCGGTCCGGCTCCTTGAAATAGCGCGACACGGAAATGGCCGAGGTCTGTGCCAATTTGGCCACATCGAACACGGTGCTGCGGCCGAGGCCGCGCCGCTTGCGTACTGGGTCGTTCATGGGTACTGCCTTCTCAAAAATCGGTGATCACCACGCATCATGCCATGGCCGGGCGCACGGGGGACGCCAGCGTAACGCCGGTGCTTTACGGCCCTTCGGCCGGGCCGCATAAATTCCACCCTGGAAATTGGCGTCAATGAAATCATGCCGATAGTGTAAGGGCTGCGCGCCTGCACCCTGCATTAAATCTGTTGACAGCCCCCAGCGATTCAAATTATATTTCGCTGTACTTGCAATGTTAGCGCTAACAAAGGCCAAGAGCAAGACCCGAGACAGCAGCACTGGAACGCCATACGCAGCGCGCCAGGCAACCAAAAAGGACACACATTGAGCTCCGCTACCTCCCGCCGCACGCTGGAATCCCTGCGCAGCCAGCGCTGGCTGGCCCCAGACGACATGCGCTCGTTCGCCCACCGCCAGCGCCTGCAGCAGATGGGCTTGCGCCGCGAGGAATTCCTCGACCGCCCCGTCATCGCCATCATCAATACCTGGAGCGACCTGTCGCCGTGCCACTCGCACCTGCGCGAACGGGCCGAAGCCGTCAAACGGGGCATCCTGCTGGCCGGCGGCTTCCCCGTCGAGCTGCCGGCCCTGTCGCTGGGCGAAGTCATGGTCAAGCCCACCACCATGATCTACCGCAACTTCCTCGCCATGGAAACGGAAGAACTGCTGCGCTCGCTGCCGATCGACGGCGCCGTGCTGCTCGGCGGCTGCGACAAGACCACGCCCGGCATGCTGATGGGCGCCATCAGCATGGACATCCCCGCCATTTTCTGCCCTGCCGGCCCCATGCTCAACGACCGCTACCGCGGCCAGAGCGTGGGCGCGGGTACGCATACCAAGAAATTCTGGGACGACTACGTGGCCGGCGACATCGCCAAGCCCGAGTGGATCAAGCTCGAAGCGAAGATGACGCGCTCGCCCGGCACCTGCAACACCATGGGCACGGCCTCGACCATGACGTCCATCGTCGAGGCGATGGGCTTTACCTTGCCCGGTGCCACCAGCATTCCCGCCATGGATGCCAACCACGTGCGCATGGCCTCGCAATGCGGCGAGCGCATCGTCGACATGGTGTGGGAAGACTTGAAGCCGTCGCGCTTCTTCACCCGCGCCGCGCTGTCGAACGGTGTGGCCGCCTACATGGCGCTCGGCGGCTCGACCAATGCGGCCATCCACCTGGTCGCCATCGCCGGGCGCGCCGGCCTGGCCCTGTCGCTCGATGAAATGGATGCGATGGCGCAAAAAGTCCCGGTCATCGCCAACCTCTTCCCGTCCGGCGACAAGCTGATGGAAGATTTCTTCTATGCTGGCGGCATGCCGGCCCTGCTCAAGGAAATCGCGCCGCAGCTGGACTTGACGGCCTTGACGGTCACGGGCCGCAGCCTGGGCGAAAACATCGCCGACGCCGTCTGCCTCGACGACAGCGTGATCCGCAAGGTGTCGCAGCCGGTGGCCGACGGCGCGGCGCTGGCCGTGCTGCGCGGCAACCTGTGCCCTGGCGGCGCCGTCATCAAGCCGTCGGCCGCCAATCCGAAGTTCGCCAAACACCGGGGACGCGCCCTCGTGTTCGACTCGAACGCGGAGATGCTGGCGCAAATCCATGCGCCCGACCTCGACATCGATGAAAACACGGTGCTGATCCTGCGCAATGGCGGCCCCATCGGCGCGCCCGGCATGCCGGAATGGGGCAATTTGCCCGTGCCGAAAAAGCTGCTGCAGCAGGGCATCCGCGACATGGTGCGCATCTCCGACGCGCGCATGAGCGGCACCCATTACGGCACTTGCGTATTGCACGTGACGCCGGAAGCGGCCGTGGGCGGCCCGCTGGCCCTGGTGCGCAATGGCGACATGATCGAGCTGGACATCGCCGCGCGCACCCTGAACATGGACGTGACGGACGAGGAACTGGCGCGCCGCCGCGCCGAGTGGCAGGCGCCCGCGCAAAAATATGCGCGCGGCTACACCAAGCTGTACATGGAACACGTGACCCAGGCCGACCAGGGCTGCGACCTCGACTTCTTGCTGGGCAACGCCGCCACGCCCGAGCCGCCGATCTTCTGACGCCGCCATCTTCCGACATATATAGAGAGCACAGGATCAACATGGATATCTTGAACAACCCTTTCCGCGCCTTGCTGGCGGACAAAGCAGTACCGCTGGGCAGCTGGCTGATGGCCGGCACGCCCGTCACGGCCGAAGCCATGGGCTGCGCCGGCTTCGACTGGCTGGTGCTGGACATGGAACACGTGCCCATCGACTACCAGGACGCCTACCAGATCCTGCAAGCCGTGGGCGGCACGCCGGCCTGCCCCGTCGTGCGCCTGGCCTGGAACGACCTGGTGCAGATCAAGCGCGCGCTCGACATCGGCGCGCAAACGCTGATGTTCCCGTTCGTGGAAAACGCGGCGGAAGCGCGCAGCGCCGTGGCCGCCACGCGCTATCCGCAGCCGGGCCAGGCCATTCCCGGCACACGCGGTTTTGCCGCCATGCACCGCGCCAGCCGCTATGGCACCGTGCCCGACTACGCCACGCGCGCCAACGGCGCCGTCTTCTCGATTATTCAGCTGGAAACGCCGGCCGCCCTGGCGCAGCTGGAAGAGATCGCCGCCGTCGAGGGCGTCGACGCCCTGTTCGTCGGTCCCGGCGACTTGTCGGCTGCGATGGGCCATATCGGCAATATCGGCCATCCCGACGTGCAGGCGGCGATTGCCAACGCTGCCCGCCGCGCCCGCGCCATAGGCAAACCGATCGGCATTGTCGGCCCTTCGCCGGAAATGGTGCACACTTTCATCCATTACGGCTATGACTACGTGGCCATCGCCTCGGACATGGGCATGATGATGCGCCAGGCCAACGCCTTCATCACGGCCCTGAAACCGTCGCTGGCGAAAGCCCTCGACACGGGTGCCTACTAATTATTTTGTTGCAACGCACGTAGCGCGCTCAGACGCGTCATTCGCATCTTTTGGAGACAAGCATGTCAGGTGTAAAACTGGAAAAGGTCGTCAAGAAGTACGACAACGGCGTCGAAGTCATTCATGGCATCGACCTGGAAATCAAGCAAGGCGAGTTCGTCGTCTTCGTCGGCCCATCGGGCTGCGGCAAGTCCACCCTGATGCGCATGGTCGCTGGGCTCGAGTCCATCACGGGCGGCACCATCTCCATCGAGGGGCAGGTCGTCAACGACTTGCCGCCGCGCGAGCGCGACATCGCCATGGTCTTCCAGGACTATGCGCTGTACCCGCACAAGTCCGTGTTCGACAACCTGGGCTTTGGCTTGAAGCTGCGCAACTTCCCCAAGGAGGAAATCGAACAGCGCGTGCGCGCCGCCGCCACCATCCTGAAAATCGACCACTTGCTCGACCGCAAGCCGCGCGCCCTGTCCGGCGGCCAGCGCCAGCGCGTGGCCATGGGCCGCGCCATCGTGCGCCAGGCCAAGCTGTTCCTGTTCGATGAACCGCTGTCGAACCTGGACGCCCTGCTGCGCTCGGAAATGCGCACGGAAATCAAGAAGCTGCACCAGCGCATCGGCGCCACCACGATTTACGTCACGCATGACCAGGTCGAAGCGATGACCCTGGCCGAACGCATCGTCGTGCTGTCTGGTGGCAACATCATGCAGGTCGGCACGCCGGACCAGATCTACAACGAGCCCGTGTCGAAATTCGTCGCCGGCTTCACCGGTTCGCCGCCGATGAACTTCCTTGGCGCCAAGGTGGCACGCAACGGCGCCGGCCAGGCCGAAATCGTGCTGGGCAAAGCCAGCCTGGCCCTGCCTGCAGCTGCCCAAGCCGCCTGCGGCAAGCTCGACGGCCGCGCCGTTGAATTCGGCATCCGCCCGGAAGACATCACCCTGGAAGCGGCCAGTCCCGCCAGCGCCGCGCTGGCCGCGACGGTCGTGGTGGTCGAACCGCTGGGCGCGGAAACCCTCGTCATCTTCCAGTGCGAAGGCGGCGAATTGACGGCGCGCCTGCCACCCACGTTCGCCCTGGCGCCAGGGCAGCAAGTCACGGTACAGCTGGACATGGAGAAATTCCATCTGTTCGATCCGCAGGGCGGCGCGGTTCTGCCATCCCGATAAGCCGCGCACAAGCGGCATTTCCATACCAAAACAGGAGACAAACATCATGCGTATCAAATCCCTCGTCCTGGCGCTCGGCGCCACTTTCGTCCTCGCCACCGGCGCGCAAGCGCAAACGGTCAAGGTTTTCGTCGGCGGCCAGGAGCGCCCCGAAGTCATGCGCGAACTGTTCGCCAAGTTCATGGCCGCCAATCCCGGCGTCAAGATCGACCTGGAAACGGGCGGCGCCACGTCCGAATTGCAGCAGAAATACCTGAACACGGTGCTGTCGGCCGGCGACACCACCCTGGACGTCTTCCTGATCGACATCATCCGCCCGGCGCAATATGCCTCGGCTGGCTGGATCGAAAGCCTGGACAAATACCTGGGCGCCGACCGCGACAAGATCATGGGCCAGTACCTGCCCGCCTACAAGCAAGCGAATATGGTCGACAACAAGGTCGTGGCCCTGCCCGCCTTTGCCGACGCCATGTTCCTCTACTATCGCAAGGATTTGCTGGCCAAGTACAAGCTGGCGGCGCCGAAAACCTGGGATGAGCTGGCCACCGTGGCGCGCACCATCCAGGCCGGCGAAAAGAATCCGGAATTGCAAGGCATCAGCTTCCAGGGCAAAGCCATCGAAGGCGCCGTCTGCACTTTCCTGTTGCCGTACTGGAGCCAGGGCGGCGAACTGGTCACCAATGGCAAGCTGACCCTGGACAAGCCCAAGGCGGAAGCGGGCCTGGCCATGTGGCGCAAGCTGGTCGACCAGGGCGTGGCGAAAAAGAACATCGCCGAAGTGGCCACCGACGACACGCGCAAGGAATTCCAGGCGGGCAACGTGTTGTTTGCCGTCAACTGGGGCTATGCCTGGAACCACTTCCAGGATGGCGCCGACAGCAGCGTGAAAGATAAAGTCGGCGTCGTCAGCCTGCCGGCCATGGCGGGCGGCAAGCCGGCCTCGTGCATCGGCGGCTGGCAGTGGGCCGTGTCCTCGTTCTCGAAGAACAAGGAAGCGTCGGCCAAGCTGGTGCGTTGGCTGTCGAGCCCGGAAGTGTCGAAGCAGCTGGCCATCAAGGCCTCGAACCTGCCCGTCTACCCGTCCGTCTACCAGGACAAGGAAGTGCTGGCTGTCAATGGCTGGTTCGCCGACGCCCTGCCGGTGGTGCAAAGCGCCCGTTCGCGCCCCGTCACGCCGCGCTACAGCGAAGTGTCGGAAGCCGTGCGCGTGAACACGAATGCCGTGATGGCGGGCGTGAAGACGCCGGCGGCCGGCGTGGCCGAGATCGAAAACCGGGTCAAGCGCATCCTGCGCTAACCGGCATGCGCCCGTGCCGCCACGACGGCGGCCCGGGCGGCACACGCATACGCACACCGCAACAGACGAGGAAATCATGAGGCAACGCACCCTGAAAAGCCGCATCACGGACCCCAGCGAAACGACGCTGGCCTGGGTCCTGCTAACGCCGGCGATTCTGTTTTTACTGCTGATCGTGGCCTACCCGGTCAGCAAACTGATCTACAACAGCTTTTTCGACATCCGCCTGTCCGGCGGCGGCCTGCCCAGTTTCGTGGGCCTGGACAATTACAAGATGGCGCTGGAAGACAGCCTGTTCTGGAAGTCCTTGAAAAACACCATCATCATCACCGTCGTCACCGTGCCTGGCGCGCTGGTGGCGGGCCTGGGCCTGGCCATGCTGGCCAACATGCCGTTCAAATACCGCTGGCCCGTGCGCCTGGCGCTGCTGCTGCCGTGGGCCTTGCCGCTGGCCTTCGTCGGCCTGATCTTCGCCTGGTTCTTCCACAGCGAATACGGCCTGGTGAACGACATCATCCGCCGCATCGACCTGCTGATCCCCGGCCTGGGCTGGGAACCGCAAATCTGGTTCAACTCGCCCGCGCTGACCATGGCCGCCATCTGCATCACGACCATCTGGAAAACCTCGTCGTTCATGGCCCTGATTTTGCTGGCCGGCCTGCAGACCATCCCCGCCTCGCTGTATGAAGCGGCCGAAGTGGACGGCGCCAGCAAGTGGAAGCAATTTACGGAAGTGACCCTGCCGCTCTTGGTGCCATCGATGCTGGTGGCGCTGATCTTCCGTACCTTGACGGCCATCCAGTCCTTCGATATTCCGTACAACATGCCCGGCCCTGGCGATGAAACCAAGACCCTGGCCATGTACATCCAGTCCAATACGGTGGACTACCTTGACGTGGGCTACGGCTCGACCCTGGCGGTATTCATGTTTCTGCTGTCGATGGCCACCACGTTTGTGTATCTGAAATATGTAAGAGGAGACAAAGAATGAGCGGCCTGTTTTCATCGAAGCGCCTGCGCTGGTTCGCCGCCGCGATCGTCATCCTCAACGGCGTCTTTCCCGCCCTGTGGATTCTTTTCACCTCGCTGAAGACCGAGAGCGAACTGACGCAAAAGCCGATCACCTACTGGCCGCACGAACCGACCATCGGCAATTTCATCTCCGCCTTCCAGGACCAGCCGCTGCTGACGTTCCTGACCAACAGCCTGATCGTGGCCGGCCTGTCGACCCTGCTCAGCCTGTTCATCAGCGCGCTGGCCGCGTACGCGATCGCCCGCTTGCGCCTGCGTTTCCGTGGCTTGATCCTGACGGCCATCATCGGCGTGTCGATGTTCCCGCTGGTGACCCTGATGGTGCCGCTGTTCGAGATCATGCGCAGCCTGGGCTTGCTGAACTCCTACTGGGCGCTCGTGCTGCCGTACACGGTGCTGAACCTGCCGATTTGCACCCTGATGATGGTGAGCTTTTTCCAGGATATTCCGCGCGACATCGAGAATGCGGCCATGCTCGACGGCTGCACCCGCCTGAGCGCCCTGTGGCGCATCGTGCTGCCGCTGGCCGCGCCTGGCGTGGCGACGGCCGCCATCCTCGCGTTCGTCAATTCCTGGGACGAGTTCCTGCTGGCGCTGTCGATGAATTCCGCCGTGGCTTACCGCACCCTGCCCGTCGGCATCCAGCTGTACCAGGGCGAGTTCGCCTTCCCGTGGCCGATCATTTCGGCGGCGCTGGTGGTGGCCATCGTGCCCATCGTCGTGCTGATCGTGATCTTCCAGGAAAAGGTCGTCAGCGGCCTGACCTCGGGCGGCTTGAAGGGCTAAGGCGAAGACATGGACCACCAGTCTCCCTTCACCCTGGCGCACGGCGATTGCCGTGCCGACGTCCACCCGGCCACGGGTGGCGCGCTGGCGGCGCTGCGCTGGCGCGGACGCGACATCCTGCGCGCCGCGCCAGCCAACGCCGGTGTGCGGCAGATGGCCTGCTATCCTTTGGTGCCGTATTCGAACCGCATCGGCAACGCCGTGCTGCAGGCGTCGGAACAGACGTATGCGCTGCGCACCAATTTCCCGCCCGAGCCGCACAGCATCCACGGCTTTGGCTGGCAGCGCGCCTGGCACGTGGTGGCGCGCACAAGCGACAGCGCCGAACTGCTGCTCGTGCATGGCGGCGACGCGGACTGGCCATTTGCCTGCACGGTGCAGCAAACCGTGCTGCTCGACGATGCCGGCCTGCGCCTGACTTTATCGGTGCGCAATGACGACACGCGCGCCATGCCCGCCGGCCTGGGATTTCACCCCTACTTCCCGCTGGCGCCTGGCCTGCGCCTGCAAACGCAATGGGATGGCGTGTGGAGCATGGGCGATGACCGCTTGCCGGCCGGCCTCGCACCAGTGGCGCAAGCGTCGCCATTCGCCACGCCGCAGCCGGTGGCCGGCTGGCAGGCGGACAATTGCTACAGCGGCTGGACGGGCCGCGCCAGCCTCGATTACGGAGATTATGCCGTGCAGCTGTCGGCCAGCGACAATTGCCGCCACCTGGTCTGCTTCGCGCCCAACGACGAGCGCGGCTTCATTGCGCTGGAACCCGTCACGCACGCGAATAACGCGTTCGCGCTGGCCGCGCGCGGCGCGCACGACACGGGCATGCGCCTGCTGGCGCCCGGCGAGAGCCTGCACATCGCCATGCGCGTGGCCATCGAAGATACTGCGGAGAAACAGCATGCGTGAATGGCAAGCCGAACTCGTGCTCGACACGCGCGCCCAGCTGGGCGAATGCCCGCTGTGGAGCGTGGCCGAGCAGTGTCTGTACTGGATCGATATCGCCGGGCGCCGTTTGCACCGCTACGATCCGGCGACAAACCTCGACCGCGTCTGGTGGGTGCCGTGCGAGCCGGGCTGCATCGCCCTGGCTGAAAAGGGCGGCCTGGTGGCGGCCCTGCGCGACGGCTTCTACCGTTTCTATCCGCAGGAAGGCTTGCTCGACAAGCTGGCCGATGCACCGTACGACAGCGGCAACATGCGCTTCAACGATGGCCGCTGCGACAGCGCCGGGCGTTTCTGGGCCGGCGCCATGTACGAGCCGCGCACGGCGGAACTGGCCGCCATGTTTTGCCTCGAACGGGGCGCCACACGCCTGGGCTGGGGGCCGCAACACGATCTTGGCGTGAAAGTGAGCAATGGCCTGGCCTTCGCGGAAGATGGAAAATCCCTGTTCCAGTCCGATACGCCAAACCACGTGATCTACCGTTTCGCGTTTGACGCGGCCAGCGGCCAGGTGGGCGAGCGCCAGGTGTTTGCCCGCCTCCCCGTCAAAGGCGAAGAAGCCGTGTATGGCGGCCGCCCCGATGGCGCGGCCATCGACGCGGAAGGCTGCTACTGGAGCGCGCAGTACGAAGGCGGCCGGGTGCTGCGCTTTTCGCCGCAGGGCGAGATCATCGGCATCGTGCGCGTGCCCGTCGCGCGCCCCACCATGATCGCCTTTGGCGGCGCCGACCTGCGCACCCTGTACATCACCAGCGCGCGCGAAGGCGCAAGCGACGATGAACTGGCGCGCCAGCCGCAGGCCGGCGGCCTGTTTGCCGTGCGCCTGGACGTGGCCGGCCGCGCCGAACCCCTTTACCGGGATTGATACCCCACACAACCCTCCCGAGGACAGCATGAACGCCAACATCACTCTTTACCCCAGCCTGCAGGACCGCGTGGTCTTCGTCTCCGGCGGCGGCTCCGGCATCGGTGCTTCCATGGTCGAACACTTCGCCCTGCAAGGCGCGCAAGTGGCTTTTTGCGACATCGACCGCGACGCCAGCGCTGCCCTGGCCGCGCGCCTGGCGCCCCTGTGCCGCCATGCGCCGCATTTCGTGTACAGCGACATCCGCGACATCGCCGCCTACCAGGCCAGTCTGGCCGACGTCGAGGCGCGCTTTGGCGCCATCCGCGTGCTGCTCAATAACGCGGGCCGCGACGACCGCCATTCACTGGCCGAACTGACGCCCGAGTACTGGGACAACTGCCTGGCCCTGAACCTGAAACACCACGTGTTCGCCATCCAGCAGGTGGCGCCCGGCATGGCGGCCGCCGGCGGCGGCTCCATCATCAACCTCGGCTCCATTTCATGGATGCGCGGGCGCCCCAACCTGGTCGGCTACACCACGTCCAAGGCCGGCATCGCGGGCCTGTCGCGCACCCTGGCGCGCGAACTGGGCGAACAGAATATCCGCGTCAACGCCATCGCACCGGGCGCCATCGCCACGGACCGCCAGGCCGCGCTGTGGCGCGATCCGGAAGAAGACCGGCGTTTCATCGAACTGCAATGCCTGAAATACCGGCTCGATGCGGGCCACGTGGCACGCACGGCCCTGTTCCTGGCGGCCGACGATTCGGACGGCATCACGGGCCAGAACATCATCGTCGACGCGGGGCTGGCCCAAGTCTCGGTCGCCGGATAAGCAGCATCCCTCATTCAAGGAGAACCCCATGTTGAACCTGCAAGACGCAAGCCTGTTGAAACAGCAATGCCTGATCGACGGCGCCTGGTGCGACGCCGATGACGGCGCCACCATCGATGTCACCAACCCGGCCACGGGCGACGTGATCGCCACCGTGCCGCGCATGGGCGCGGCCGAAACGCGGCGCGCCATCGCCGCCTCGCATGCGGCCTTCCGGCTGTGGCGCAAGCAGACGGTGAAGGCGCGCGCCACGGTGCTGCGCGCCTGGCATGCCTTGATTTTGCAGCACGCCGATGACCTGGCGCTGATCCTCACCAGCGAGCAAGGCAAGTCGCTGGCCGAAGCGAAGGGCGAGATCGTCTCGAACGCGGCCTACCTGGAATGGTTTGCCGAGGAAGGCAAGCGCGCGTATGGCGACGTCATCGCGCCGCCGTCGAACGACAAGCGCATCGTCGTCATCAAGCAGCCGATCGGCGTGTGCGCGGCCATCACGCCGTGGAATTTCCCGAACGGCATGATCACGCGCAAAGCCGGCCCCGCCCTGGCGGCCGGCTGCAGCATGGTCTTGAAACCGGCATCGCAAACGCCGCTGTCGGCCCTGGCCCTGGGCGAACTGGCGCTGCGCGCCGGCGTGCCGCCCGGCGTCTTCAATGTGGTGACGGGCGCCGCGCAAGCGATCGGCACGGAACTGTGCCACAACGACCTGGTACGCAAGATCACGTTTACGGGATCGACGGAAGTGGGCGCCTGGCTGTCGCGCGAGGCGGCCGGCACCATCAAGAAGCTGTCGCTGGAACTGGGCGGCAACGCGCCCTTCATCGTCTTCGACGATGCCGACATCGACGCGGCCGTCGAAGGCGTGCTGATGTCGAAATACCGCAACAGCGGGCAGACCTGCGTGTGCGCCAACCGCATCTACGTGCAGGACAGCATCTACGACGATTTCGCCGCCCGCCTCGTGACCAAGGTGGCCGAGCTGAAACTGGGCAACGGCCTGGACGCGGGCGTCACGCAAGGCCCGCTGATCGATGAAAACGCCGTGCGCAAGATCGAGCAGCACATCGCCGACGCGCTGTCCAAGGGCGGCAAGCTGGCCATCGGCGGCAAGCGCCACGCGCTGGGCGGCAGCTTTTTCGAGCCCAGCGTGGTACTGGAAGCGAACAGCGACATGCTGGTCGCCACCGAGGAAACCTTCGCCCCGCTGGCGCCGCTGTTCCGCTTCCACAGCGAAGACGAAGTCGTCGCCATGGCCAACGCCACGCAATTCGGCCTGGCCGGCTATTTCTACAGCCGCGACCTGGGCAGGGTCTGGCGCGTGGCCGAAGAACTGGAAGTGGGCATGGTCGGCATCAACACGGGCATGATCGCCAATGAAATGGCGCCATTCGGCGGCGTCAAGCATTCGGGCATGGGCCGCGAAGGCTCGCACTACGGCATGGACGACTTTCTCGATATCAAATATTTGTGCATGGGAGGGATTTGATTATTTAATGTAGGCAAGGCAGGGATCAGCAAGCATACTCATAAAAAACACAGGAGACAAGATCATGCAAACGACATTGCGCAAGACCACATTGGCCGCGGCCATCACCGGCGTGCTTCTCGCGTCGCCATTTGTTAGCGCTAACGCGCGCGCCGACGAATTGAGCGACATGAAGGCCATGCTGGCCCAGTTGCAGGAAAGAGTGGCGCAGATGGAAGCGAAAGCGGCCCAGCCTGCACCCGCAGCGGTACCTGCCGCAGCGATGGCGGCCGCACCGGCGGCGGCCCCCGTGAAGCCCGTCACCGGCTTCAACTGGAAGCTGTACGGCCGTGGCGACATCGGCTACACGGTTTCGCGCGGCAAGGATGCCAGCGGGCGCCAACTGACGAACCACCGCCTGAACCAGGGCGAAATGGCCAGCCGCCTGGGCCTCACGGGCGCCTGGGTTTTCAGCGATGAATACAAGGCCATCTTCGGCGTCGAGACAGGCTTGAACCTGTTCAACGGCAACGCGGGCGGCGGCACGCAAAACAACACCACCTCGTCCGTGCTGTTCAACCGCGGCTCCACCGTCGGCTTTGCGTCGACCACCTGGGGTTCGATCGAAGGCGGCACCATGTACATGGCGCCGTTCTGGGTCTCGCTGGGCGCCGACCTGGCCTCGGCGCACAACTACGGCGCCAATGACTTCAGCGCCCTGTTCTCGCTCACGCGCCCCGAGTCCCTGGGCCGCTACCTGAAAGACCCCGTGACGGGCAACGCCAGCAAGACGACGAGTTTGGCCGGCAACAACTCGGGCACGGCGCTGTTCTACGGCAATGCGCTGCGCTACCGCAGCCCCACCTGGAACAACGTCTCGGCCGAGGTGTCGTATTCGGCCGGCCAGCAGGCGTCTTCCGCAACCGACCTGGAAAACGATGGCCGCAGCTGGGCCGCCAACGTGCTGTACAAAAAGGGCGACCTGTTCCTCGGCTATGCGCACATGGATTACCAGCAGAGCAACGACATCAGCACGGCCGGCACGCCGAATTTCATCAAGCGCAACCAGGTCACCGATATCGTCGGCGCGCGCTACAAGTGGAACGACTTTACCTTGGGCGGCTCCTACACGTCCTACCGCGTGTCGAACGCGGGCGGCTATGCGGCCGACGCCTTCGGCGTGTCGGGCGCGTATGACCTTGGCAAGCACCGCATCGAGGGCAGCCTGGCGCACATCAGCTATGACGGCGTCAACGCCAAAGGCGCGTTCGGCACGAACACGGGCGATGGCGTGGGCAAGCCAAAATCGACGGCCTACTCGCTGGGCTATCTGTACAACTTCCAGCCTACCCTGTCGTTCTACGCGTACGCCACGCGCATCGCCAACAACAGTCACGCCAAGCTGGGCGTCTTGCAGTTCCGGGGGGACAATAACTACTTCGGCTACAGCCCCGTCGAGCTGACCGCCGGCATGTTCCTCGTCTTTTAATTAGTGCTTAATTGTTGATGCACCGCCGGCCCGCCCGCATGCCCCGCCATGCGGCGGCCGGTTTTCACAGGAGTTGATCGCCATGCAGTACACACTACACCAGGAAAATGACAGCGTCGCCCTGCGCTGCGCCGGCCGCTTGCTGCTGCGCCACAGCGCCGCTGCGCCATGCGTGTTCGTCGGCCAGGGCCGCGAAAGCATGGAAATGTACCGCGGTAACTTCGAGATCGAGGATTACGTCGAGGAGCGCAGCGCCCTGCGCGCGCTGGCCGTCACCGAGGCCGATGGCGCCACTACCCTGAGCTTCGCGCACCATGCGGGAGACGCTGCGCAACTGGTGCTGGCCGTGCAAGCGACCCCGCATGGCGTGCACCTGGTGGTGCGCTATGCGGCGCCGGGCTGGAACCGGCTGTGGCTGCGCCTGCCGGCGGAACAGGATGAACACGTCTGGGGCTGCGGCGAGCAGATGTCGTACTTCGACCTGCGCGGACGCCACTTCCCCCTGTGGACGTCGGAGCCGGGTGTGGGCCGCGACAAGTCGACGCATCTGACGTGGCAGGCGGACGTGACGTCCAAATCGGGAGGCGACTACTATCACACGAATTACCCGCAGCCGAGCTTCATCTCGTCGCAGCGCTACTGCCTGCACGCGGAAACGACGGCGTATGCGGACTTCGATTTCCGCCAGCCCGATTTCCACGAGCTGCAATTCTGGGCCATGCCCGAGCGCCTGGAATTCATGCTGGCCGAGACCTTCGCCGACCTGGTCGGCGTCGTCTCGCAGCGCTTCGGCCGCCAGCCGCAATTGCCGGCATGGCTGCAGAATGGCGCCATGCTGGGCCTGAAAGGCGGCGAGGAGCACGCGCGCGCCATCCTGGCGCAGGCGCAGGAACACGGCTTGCCCGTCAGCGCCCTGTGGTGCGAAGACTGGGTCGGCTTGCGCCAGACCTCGTTCGGCAAGCGTTTGTTCTGGGACTGGCGCTGGCAGCCGCAGCGCTACCCTGACCTGAAGAACTGGATCGCCGACCTGGCCACGCAGGACATCCGCTTCCTCGGCTACGTCAATCCCTACCTGTGCAACGACGGCACCCTGTACCAGGAAGCGCTGCAGCAGGGCTTTTTGGCGACCGCCATCGATGGCGGCGCCTACCTGGTCGACTTCGGCGAATTCGATTGCGGCGTCGTCGACTTCACCAACCCGGCCGCCGCGCTGTGGTTCGAGGAACGCATCCTGCGCCAGGAAATGCTCGATTTCGGCCTGTCCGGCTGGATGGCCGATTTCGGCGAATACCTGCCGATCGACCTGCGCCTGCACAATGGCGCCGACGCGCGCCTGATGCACAACGCGTGGCCGACCCTGTGGGCCGAAGTCAATGCGCGCGCCATCGAGCGGGCCGGCAAGACGGGCGACGCCACCTTCTTCATGCGCGCCGGCTACACGGGCGTGCAGGCGCACTGCCCGCTGCTGTGGGCGGGCGACCAGTCGGTCGACTTCAGCCGCCACGACGGCTTGCAGACGGTGATCTGCGGCGCCCTGTCGTCCGGCCTCTTGGGCAACGCCTACCACCACAGCGACATCGGCGGCTATACGAGCTTGTTCGGCAACCTGCGCACAGCCGAACTGTTCCAGCGCTGGACGGAAATGGCCGTGTTTACGTCGATGATGCGCACGCACGAAGGCAACCGTCCCGACGAGAACTTCCAGTTCTACCAGGATGAAGACGTGTTCCGCCACTTCGCCCGCATGACGCGGCTGCACGTGGCGCTGGCGCCCACCATCCGCGCCCTGGCCGAAGACGCCGTGGCGCGCGGCCTGCCGCTGCAACGCCCGCTGTTCCTGCACTATGAACACGACCGCGCCACCTACGCCATCCAGGACCAGTACCTGTTCGGCCCCGACCTGCTGGTGGCGCCCGTGCATGCGGCCGGCGCTGCGCGCTGGAGCGCCTACCTGCCGCAGGGCGACGCCTGGATCCACCTGTGGAGCGGCGCCGCCTTCGAAGGCGGCCAGCGCGTGGAAGTCGATGCGCCTTTGGGCCAGCCGCCCGTCTTCGTGCGGCGCGGCTGCGCGCAGCAGGACTTCTTCCTGTCGCTGGCGAAATGAGACTGGCATGAGCGTGGCGTCGCACCTGCTGTTCCTGGCCTGCGTGGCGCTGGCCAGCGTGGCGCAGAACCTGACGGGTTTTGCGTTTGGCCTGATCCTGCTGGGCCTGACGGCCGTGCTGCACCTGGCCAGCCTGGGTGACGTGGCCAACGTCGTCAGCGTGCTGGTGCTGGTCAATGCCGCCATCACGTTTGGCCGCACGCGCCCGCAGCTGGCCTGGCCCGTGTTCGGCCCCTCGCTGGCCGTCAGCCAGTTGGGCGTGGGCGCGGGCGTGGCCTTGCTGGGCTGGTTCAGCGCGCAGCAGGTAAGCCTGCTGCGCTTCCTGCTCGGCTGCGCCATCGTCGTCTGCGCCTTCATGCTGGTGCTGCGCGCCAGCGCGCGTGCACAGCAATCCGGCCTGCCCGCCTTCCTGTTTTTCAGCGGCGTGTCCGGCGTGATGGGCGGCCTGTTCGCCAGCGCCGGCCCGCCCATGGTGTACCACCTGTACCGCCAGCCATGGCCAGCCGACATGATCCGCCACTCGCTGATCGTGCTGTTCGCCGCGAATGCCGTGCTGCGCCTGGCCCTCGTGCTGGCGCACGGCCAGTTCAGCATGACGGCCCTGTGGCTGACCCTCGAAGCCTTGCCGCTGGTGATGGGCCTGACGTGGCTGGCGCGCCGCCATCCTTCGCGCCTGCCCATCGAACACGTGCGCCGCGCCGTCTTCGTGCTCCTGCTGATCGCCGGCCTGGCCCTCGTGCTGCCGCCCGTACTGTCGCTGCTTGCCTGAGGCGGCGCCTTTTTCCTTTTACTTTTACAAGACGAACCTTCCATGTCCGCTTCCCGCTTTTCCTCCCTGCCCGCCGACTGCGACCTGCTCGTCGTCGGCGGCGGCATCAATGGCGCCGGCATCGCGCGCGACGCGGCCGGCCGCGGCTTGCGCGTAGTGCTGTGCGAACAGCACGACCTGGCGCAGCACACCTCCTCCGCGTCCACCAAGCTGATACACGGCGGCCTGCGCTACCTCGAATACTATGAATTCAAACTGGTGCGCAAGGCGCTGCAGGAACGCGAAGTGCTGCTGCGCGCCGCGCCCCACATCATGTGGCCGATGCGCTTCGTCATGCCGCACGACGCGGCACAGCGCCCCGCCTGGATGATACGCGCGGGCCTGTTCCTGTACGACCACCTGGCCAAGCGGGCCTTTTTGCCCGCCTCGCAAGGCATCGCGCTGGACAAGCACGCGGCGGGTGAACCGCTGAAGGCCGGCTACCGCAAGGGCTTCGTGTACTCCGACGGCTGGGTCGACGATGCGCGCCTGGTGGTGCTCAATGCGCTCGACGCGCAGGAGCACGGCGCGCACATTCTCACGCGCACGGCCTGCATCGACGCGCACCGCGATGGCGGCGCCTGGCAAGCCACCCTGCAAGCCGGGGATGGCCAGCGCAAGACGCTGCGCGCGCGCGCCATCGTCAACGCGGCGGGACCGTGGACGGCGCAATTTGCCGGCGCGGCCGGTGGCGGCAAGACGCAGGGGCTGCGCCTGATCAAGGGCAGCCACATCATCGTGCCGCGCCTGTTCGAGCATCCGAACGCCTACATCTTCCAGAACCCGGACCAGCGCATCATCTTCGCCATCCCCTACCAGGATGACTTTACCCTGATCGGCACCACGGACGAGGAATACAAGGGAGAGGTCAGCCAGGTCAAAATCAGCCAGATGGAAATCGATTACCTGTGCCAGGCCGCGAACCGCTATTTCAAGCGCGAGATTTCTCCCGCCGACGTCGTGTGGACGTATTCGGGCGTGCGCCCGCTGCTCGACGACAGCGCGCAGAACGCGTCGGCCGTCACGCGCGACTACCTGCTGGAAGTGGCGCGCGGCGAGGCGGCAACGGGCGCGCCGCTGCTCAATATCTGGGGCGGCAAGATCACCACCTACCGCAAGCTGGCCGAGGAAGCATTGGGCTTGCTGGCGCCCCTGCTGGACAATACCGGCGCGGCGTGGACGGCCGAGGCGCCCCTGCCCGGCGGCGACCTGCAGCAGCCGAATCGTCTGGTGGACAGCCATGATTTCGACGCTTTTCTCGCCCACTTCCAGCGCGAGCACGTCTGGCTGCCGCCCGCGCTGGCGCGCCGCTATGCGCGTGCCTACGGCAGCCGCGCCACGCGCCTGCTGACGGGCGCCACTTCGATGGCCGACCTGGGTGAGCAGCTGGCGCCCGGCCTGTACGAAGCCGAAGCGTGCTATCTGATCGAGGTGGAAT
Organism: Janthinobacterium sp. BJB401; assembly: GCF_013372745.1. Lineage (NCBI taxonomy): Bacteria > Pseudomonadati > Pseudomonadota > Betaproteobacteria > Burkholderiales > Oxalobacteraceae > Janthinobacterium > Janthinobacterium sp. BJB401. Next base: position 87,514 of record NZ_JABXFH010000020.1, read on the forward strand.
GGGCCAGGAGCAGCGACGACATCCTGTGGCGGCGCAGCAAGCTGGGCTTGCGCTGCGCACCGGCCGATGTGGCGCGCCTGCAGCAGTGGCTGGCAGCCCATCTGGCGCAAGAGGTGGCGGCATGACGTATTTGCTGGCCCTCGACCAGGGCACCTCCAGTTCGCGCAGCATGGTCTTCGATGAAGCAGGCGCCATCGTCGCCGTGGCGCAGCGCGAGTTCCGCCAGCTCTTCCCGCAGCCGGGCTGGATCGAACACGACCCGATGGAGATCTGGCACAGCCAGGTCGAGACGTGCCGCGAAGTGCTGGCCAAGACAGGCCTGAAAGCCGATGCCCTGGGCGCGCTGGGCATCACCAACCAGCGCGAAACGACCGTGGTGTGGGATCGCGCCACGGGCGAACCCATCTATAACGCCATCGTCTGGCAAGACCGCCGCACGGAAGCGCTGTGCGAGGACTTGCGCGCGCGGGGTCTGGCCGGTGCCATCCACGCGAAAACGGGCCTGGTGCTCGACCCGTATTTTTCCGGCACCAAGCTGCGCTGGATACTCGACGCCGTGCCCGGCGCCCGCGCGCGGGCCATGCGCGGCGAACTGGCCTTCGGCACCATCGATACGTGGCTGGCGTGGAAGATGACGGGCGGCCGCCTGCACGTGAGCGACGTCACCAACGCTTCGCGCACCATGCTGTGGAATCTGCATGAAGGCTGCTGGGATGCGCAGCTGCTCGACTGGCTGGGCATTCCCGCCAGCCTGCTGCCATCCGTCCACCCATCGAGCCACGTGTATGGCGAAACGGATGCCGAGGTGCTGGGCAGCCCGGTCATCATCGGCGGCATCGCCGGCGACCAGCAGGCGGCGCTGTTCGGCCAGACCTGTTTTACGCCGGGCATGGCCAAGAATACCTATGGCACGGGCTGCTTCCTGCTGCTCAATACGGGCGAGCAGTGCGCGCAGTCGCAGCATGGCCTGATCAGCACGGCCGCCTGCCAGGTGGGTGCGCAGCCTGCATATGCGCTTGAAGGCAGCGTCTTCATCGGCGGCGCCGTGGTGCAGTGGCTGCGCGACGGCCTCGGCGCCATCGGCCACGCGGGCGAAGCGGAAGGCCTGGCCGCTTCCGTGCCCGATTCGGGCGGCGTGGTCTTCGTACCGTCGTTTACGGGACTCGGTGCGCCGTACTGGGTACCGTCGGCGAAAGGGGCCATCCTGGGCCTGAGCCGCGGCAGCACGGTGGGCCACATCGCCCGCGCGGCATTGGAAGCGATCGCCTTCCAAAGCGCCGCCCTGCTGGGCGCCATGACGCGCGATGCGCAAGCACCGATCACGGAACTGCGCGTGGACGGCGGCGCCTGCGCCAACAACCTGCTGCTGCAATTCCAGGCCGACTTGCTGGGCATTCCCGTGGTGCGCCCGAAAGTAATCGAAACGACGGCCCTGGGCGCCGCCTATCTGGCGGGCCTGGCCATCGGCCAGTACCGTGGCGTGGAAGAGCTGGCATCGCACTGGCGCGCGGAAAGAACCTTCCTGCCCACCATCGGACGCGACCAGGCGGCCAGCCTGATGCAGCAGTGGGAGGTGGCAGTGCGGCGGTTTACGGGAAATGGGGAGGGATAGCGAACGCTTGCAGTAGCCAGCATGTCGACACGCCGCCTGCGGGCGGCGGCGACGCCTGGCAAGCTGGGCAAATTAACGGGCCAGAAAAGTATTAAGTATCGACAAGGTAAGCAGTATCACGCCCGCCCCCATGCCGACCGCCGCGACCAGGTTGCGGCTGCGCTCTTCATCTTGCAAGAATTGATGTACCAATCGCGCCATGATTGAACTCCTTGTACTTAATTCCCTGCACTTCAGGCTAGTCACCTTATGCCTGTGTTGTCAAGTGAATGTCCGAGTATAACCACCCGGCCGCGATGGCGAGAATCGCCGAGGCAAGCAGCACGCGGTAGTGGCGCAGCGTTTTCAAGCACCCGGTGAAGCCGCACTTTTTCGTCGGAAAAACGGGCCCTGCCGCCGCTATCAGCGCATGAAATATCAGCACGGCGACCACCAGCCAGAGGGAGTACGCGACAACACGTGCAACGTCAAATGGTGGCAGTGACCAGCGAGGTGGACTTTGATAAAAGTCATGCGGAGGCTGTCTTGTGAAGCCAGGAGCGCACTGCAAAAAAAAGCCCGCTGCGGGAGCGGGCTGAATCTATTTCCTTGGAGGAAGATAGAGGAGACAGATGCATGATGCCGCGTTGCAGCATATAAAACCACTTTATATTCGTGATGTCAGAAATACGCAGCAGTGATAATAAGGGCAACGAAGCATTCCATGTGGCAACCTTTATGCTGCCGACTCCATTTTCCCGTCGCCGGAACGCAACATATTCTTGATGCCGCGCAGCGCCTGCCGCACCCGCGCCTCGTTTTCGATCAGGGCGAAGCGCACGTATTCATCGCCATATTCGCCGAAGCCGATGCCGGGCGAGACGCTGACCTTGGCTTTTTGCAGCAGCAACTTGGCGAACTCCAGCGAACCCAGGTGGCGATACGCTTCCGGAATATGCGCCCAGATGTACATGGACGCCTTCGGTTTTTCCACCATCCAGCCCGCTTCATGCAAGCCTTTCACCAGCACGTCGCGGCGGCGCTGGTACTGGGCGCAGATGTCCGCCACGCAGCTTTGATCGCCTTCCAGCGCGGCGATGGCCGCCACTTGCACCGGGGTAAAACTGCCGTAGTCGTGGTAACTCTTGATGCGCGCCAGGGCCGCCACCAGTTCCGCGTTGCCCACCATGAAGCCGATGCGCCAGCCCGCCATGTTGTAGCTTTTCGACATGGTGAAAAACTCGACGGCCACGTCGCGCGCGCCCGGTACCTGCATGATGGACGGCGCCTTCCAGCCATCGAAGGTGATGTCGGCATACGCCAGGTCATGCACCACCAGAATATTGTGCTGTTTCGCCAGCGCCACCACGCGCTCGAAGAATTCCAGCTCCACGCATTGCGCCGTGGGGTTGGACGGGAAGCCCAGCACCATCATCTTCGGTTTCGGATAGCTTTCGCGGATCGCCCGTTCCAGTTCGGCAAAGAAATCCACGCCCGGCCCCATGCGCACGGAGCGGATGTCGGCGCCCGCGATCACGGCGCCCCAGATGTGGATCGGGTAGCTGGGATTCGGCACCAGCACCGTGTCGCCACGGTCGAGTGTCGCCAGCATCAAGTGCGCCAGGCCCTCTTTCGAGCCGATGGTGACGATGGCTTCGCTGTCCGGGTCGATGTCGACCTCGTAGCGCTTCTTGTACCAGTGCGCAATGGCGCGGCGCAAACGGGGGATGCCTTTTGACGCGGAATAGCCGTGCGTGTCGGGGCGTTTGACCGTCTCGACCAGCTTGTCCACGATGTGGGCCGGCGTGGCGCCATCGGGATTGCCCATCGACATGTCGATGATGTCCTCGCCACGGCGGCGCGCGGCCATCTTGAGTTCGGCGGTGATATTGAAAACGTAGGGGGGAAGGCGATTGATGCGCGAAAAGCTGCGCGGAGCTTGGCTGTCGGTCATGGTATCTCTATACGTAAGCGCCCGGATCCGTCCGAGCGACGTTGGCACAATGCGTGTGCCTGCAACGATACTAACCCGGCTTCGCAAGAACTGGCAAGTGTGCAGTCAAGCCGTTACAATGCAGGCTGATCGAAAATGAGCGCACCGGTTGGTAACCCGGTAAGTGCCCGGCACAGTCCGGCATGCTCCCGCCCACGCGGACCCACGGCGCTGACCTCTGACTGTACCACCAGCCGGGGAGGTGTTCTGGTTCGTGCATTTTCCCGCCGCGCCATCCCTCCCCTGTTTTTTACTTTAGGAATGAGACGGATGGCAACACACGACACCGCAGTAAGCAGCATGACCCTGGACCGCGCCGGCATCGAGCAGCAGCTGGCCCAATCAGTGCACCACTTCATCGATTGCGCGTTCGACGGCGAAGACTTGTCGCGCCTCGATCTGCAAGGCTGCACGTTTGAACGCTGCACCTTTGCAGACACCAACTTGTTCGCCAGCAAACTGGCACGCAGCACCTGGCGCCGCTGCCGCGCGGGCAGCGCCGATTTCGAATCCGTCGACGCCGTCGATGCCACGTTCGAAGGCTGCGACCTGAACAACACGAAATGGCGGCGCGCCAAGCTGGCCTCGGCCACCTACCGCGGCTGCAAGCTGACGGGCGCTTCGTTCGAGGAAGTGGCGCACCTGGGTCTCACCTTCGAAGACAGCCTGCTGGTGGGCGCCGACTTGCGCGGCTTTTCGTTCCGCAAGGCAACATTAAAACAGCTGGATTTTTCCGACGCCTACCTGGCCGGCTGCGACTTCCGCGAGTCCGTCTTCGAAGGCGGCAGCCTGCGCAATGCCACCATCAAACTGGCGAAGTTCCAGGGCGCGGACTTGCGCGGCGCCGATATCGACGGTTTCAAATTGAGCGAAGCGGCGCTGCTGAAAGGCGCCGTCATCACGCACGCGCAGGCGGCCAACTTCATGCGCGCGCTCGACCTGGTGGTGATTTAATCTGAAAAGGCAAAAAAAAGCCCGCTATGGAAGCGGGCTGAATCTATTTCCTTGGAGGAGATAGAGGAGACAGGTGCATCTTGCGGCATCGCGGCATATCACGCCACTTTATCTTCATGATGATGGAAATACTCATCAGTGATAATGAGGCGGCATCAGGGTTTCAAGCCGTGCGACGCGTGGCCTGCGGTAAAAATTCTCCCAGCCACACCAGCAGGGCCAGGCCCGGAAACGCCATGCCAGTCAGCAAGGTCGCTTGCCAGCCGTAACTCGCATACATCCAGGCGCCGATGGCCGAGCCGGCCGCGCCGCCAGCGAAGAACAGCGCGAAATACAGGCCGTTCAGGCGGCCCCGCACTTCCGCCCCCAGGCTGAAGATGGCGCGCTGGCCCAGCACCAGGTTGGCGGCCACACCCATGTCGAGCACGATGGAAGCGACCACCAGCAGCCCCAGCGCCACGTGTTTCGATGTTGGCGCAAACATCGGCAAGGCAAAGGCGACGATGCCCAGCGCCAGTGCAACGGCCGTGGCCGGCAATGTGTGGCCCGCATCGGCCAGGCGGCCGGCGATGGGGGAAGCGACGGCGCCAGCCATGCCCACCAGGGCAAAGATGGCGATGCCCGTTTGCGACAGGCCGAACGCGGGGCTGGACAGCACCAGCGGCGTGACGGTCCAGAACAGGCTGAAAGCGCCAAACAGGCCGGCGTGATAGGCGGCGCGGCGGCGCAGCACGGGCGTGCCCAGCAGCAAATGCCACAGCGAGGCCATCAGGGCCGGATATTTCATGCTCGACACGGGCTGGCGCACGGGCAAGGCGCGGCGCAAGACAAAAGCCAGCGCCAGCATCAGTACTGCGGCGCCGCCAAACACCACGTGCCAGCTGGCATGCGCAGCCACCAGCGAGGCCACGGGGCGGGCCAGCATGATGCCCAGCAACAAGCCGCTGACCACCTTGCCCACCGTCTGGCCCCGCGTCGCTTCCTGCGACAGGTGGGCGGCAAACGGCACGATCACTTGCGCCGCCACGGAGCCGAGACCGATGGCCAGCGCGGCGGCCAGGAACACGATGGCGCCTGTGGAGAGGGCCGCCACCACCAGGGCCGTGGCAGTCACCAGCAAGGCCGTGACGATCAGACGGCGGTTTTCCAGCAAGTCGCCCAGCGGCACAACAAACAACAGGCCCAGGGTATAGCCGACTTGCGTCAGGGTGACGATCAGCCCGGCCGCCTTGGCCGACAGGCCCGTCGAAGCACTGATGGGCCCGACGAGGGTTTGCGCGTAGTACAGATTGGCGACGATCAAGCCGGAAGCGATGGCCAGCAGCAGCACCATGGCGGGCGAAATGTCGTGGGGAGCAGACGGTGAGGCCTTGTTCATGTTGTTTCCTCGGTTCGATAGGGATGTTGCCATTCTAGGCAAAGCTGAGGCAAAGATAATTAGGGCATAATCCACTTATACTTTTCACATAAGATGAACAATTAAACGGAAGCTATCCCATGGACAAGATCAAGGCCATGCAAACCTTCGTGCGCATCGTCGAGGCCAACAGTTTTTCCAAGGCGGCCGAAACCCTGAATTTGCCGCGCGCCGCGCTGACGGCCACCCTGCAAAAGCTGGAAGCCTACCTGGGCACGCAGCTGCTGCAGCGCACCACACGCCGTTTGTCCCTGACGCCGGAAGGCGCCGAATATTTTCGCCATTGCATCGACATTTTGAAAGCCGTCGACACGGCGGAACTGGCCTTCCGTGGTCCGGATGCGAAAAAACCGCGCGGCTTGCTGCGCATCAACCTGCCCAATACCGTGGGCCGGCGCCTGATCATTCCCCATATCGCGCAATTTCACGCCGCCTGGCCGGACGTGCAATTGCAGCTGAGCCTGACGGACCGCCTCGTCGACCTGACACAGGAAGGCATCGATTGCGCCTTGCGCGTGGGCACCTTGCAGGATTCCGCCTTCATCGGCAAACAGATCGGCCTGATGCGCTTCGTCACGTGCGCCTCACCCGCCTACCTGGCGCAACATGGCACGCCGCACACCCTGGCCGACCTGGCGGCGCACCGGGGCATCATGCATTACTCGGGCCGCACGGGACGCGCCTTCGACTGGGATTTCCAACAAGGCAAGGAAGTGGTGCGCGTGCAGATGGCCGGCCCCATCGCCGTCAACGACGCGGACGCCAGCGTCGCTTGCGCGCTGCAAGGGCTGGGTGTGGCGCAGGCGGCCATGTACCAGGTACGCGCGCACCTCGACAGCGGCGCCCTGGTGGCCGTGCTGCCCGACTGCTCGCCGACACCGATGCCCATGTCGCTGCTGACGCCGCAAGGCCGTTTGGCCACGCCCAAGCTGCAGGCGTTTGCCGGCTGGCTGACGGCCCTGCTGGCTGCCCACCCCGACGTGCAACTGCCCACGCACAAAATCTGAGGCAAAAAAAAGCCCGCTACGAGAGCGGGCTGAATCTATTTTCTTGGAGGAGAATAGAGGAGACAAGTGCATTATGCTGCATCGCGGCATATCAATCCAATTGATTGTTGGAATGATAGAAATACGCGAAACAGATAACTCTCCCCCTGCTCCACGTACATTACTTCGATGTCGCCGCCACCGGTGTCGCCTTGACATCCGCGGCATATGGCAAGACCTTGGACGCCAGGCGGGTATCTGCCTTGATCAGCGCCACTTCGTCGGCCAGGATGCGCGCCGCTTCGTTCAGCAGCACGTCCTTGGCGCTCTTGGCGGCCGTTTCGGCGTCCAGTTCGGCGCTCAGGGCCCGTTCGTCACCCTGCAAGCCGTCGTCGGTGCGCAAGGCGCCCTTCACGGCGGCGATCTGCTTGGCCGTCTTGTTGGCCGCTTTCGCGCCCTTCAGTACGTCTTTCGGATCAGGAATTACCACCAGGTCGTCGGCAGGATTCGAAATCTGCGCAATCAGGCGCTTTTCACGGGCCTTGGCGCGCGCTTCCTGGGCATCGCGCTCCTTGCGGCGCACGGTTTCATTGAGCGAAATCTGGTTTTCCTTGCGCTGCTTGACGACGAGGGCGATGTCATCGAGCAAGTACTGGAAATCCTTGTCCTTGGCCACGCGCGCGTCATGCTTCTTGTCCAGCAGCGGCACGATCTCCTTCAGGTCGCCCGTCGGCATGTACGATGCCGGCTTGACGGCCACCCATGGCAGAGCATTGTCATAGCTCGATTCGCCGAAGTTTTCCGCGTCCGACATGGCCGGCAGCTTGATGTCAGGCGTGACGCCGCGCAACTGCGTGGTGCCGCCATTGATGCGGAAGAACTGGGCGATGGTCATTTTCAGCTCGCCGAAACGGGCTTTCTCGCTGCCGCCGAAACGGTCGAGGTTAAACAGGGTCTGCACCGTGCCCTTGCCGAAGCTGCCTTCGCCGATGATGACGCCACGGCCGTAATCCTGCACGGCGGCGGCGAAAATTTCGGAAGCCGATGCCGAGCCGCGGTTGATCAGCACGCCCATCGGACCATCCCAGGCCAGGCCGGCATTCGTATCGCTTTCCACTTCAACCTTGCCTTCGGCATTGCGCTGCATCACGACAGGACCCTTGTCGATGAACAGGCCCGTCAGTTCGACGGCTTCGTTCAGCGAACCGCCGCCGTTGTTGCGCAAGTCAATGAGGACGTTGTCGACCTTGTCCTTCTTCAACTCGCCCAGCAAGCGGGTGACGTCGCGCGTGGCGCTTTTAAAGTCCTTGTCGCCACGGCGGCGCGCTTCGAAGTCCTGGTAGAACGTCGGCAGGGAAATGACGCCGATGCGGCGCTTGACGCCGTTGTCGCGCACTTCGATGATCGATTTCTTCGCCGCCTGCTCTTCCATGCTGATTTTCTTGCGTACCAGCGGCAAGACCACGTGCTTGGCGTCCGGGCCGGCGTCGGCCGGCAGGATGTCGAGGCGCACCACGGAATCCTTGGCGCCGCGGATCAGTTGCACCACGTCGTCGATGCGCATGCCCAGCACTTCGGTGATGGGGCCGCTTTCGCCCTGCCCCACGCCGACGATGCGGTCGCCCACCTTCAGCTTGCCCGACAAACCGGCCGGGCTGCCCGGCACGACTTCGCGCACCACCGTGTATTCGTCGCGCGTCTGCAGCACGGCGCCGATGCCTTCGAGCGACAGCCGCATGGCGATGTCGAAGTTATCCGAGGCGCGCGGGCCCAGGTAATTGGTATGCGGTTCGATCGACATGGCATACGAGTTCATGAAGATCTGGAACACGTCTTCGCTGTTGAGCTTGCGCGCACGGGTCGTGTAGCTTTCATAGCGCTTGTCCAGCGTCTCGCGGATGGCCTTGTCTTCCTTGCCCGCCAGTTTCAGACGCAGCCAGTCGTTCTTGACGCGCTTGCGCCACAGATCGCGCACTTCCTCGTCGTTTTTCGGCCAGGCGGCCTTTTCGCGGTCGAGCTGGTAGCTCTCGTCGGCCGTAAAGTCGAACTTGGTTTTCAGCAATTCACGCGCATACGCCATGCGCTCGTCGAAACGCTGCTGGTACAGGTTGTAGATGGCAAACGGCGCCGTCAGGTCTTCATTGATGATGGCGTCATCGAGCCTGGTGCGCAGCGGCGCGAAACGGTCGACGTCAGCCTGCACGAAAAACAGTTTTTCCGCGTCCAGCGACTTGAAGTAACGGTCGAAGATTTTCTCCGACATGGCGTCGTCGAGCGGCATGGCCTTGTAGTGGACGCGTGTCAATACGCGCGATGCCCACAAGGCGGCCTGCGTTTGCTGGGCCAGCGGCTTCATGGGTAGCGGAGGAGCGGCGCTCTTGTCCGTCTGGGCTGCGCCAGCGTTCGCTGACAGGGCAAGCACCAGGGTGACCAGCATCATTTGCTTCTTCATCGGCTTCTCCGAAAATTAGTTGAATCAATTCCAGGCGGCGCAGCTATTCGTGCGCCAGCCAGCAAGACAGTAAGGGGAATACACGACTGGTCTGCATATTATTCTACAGGATACGGCCTGGCAGTCTCCCATGGAATATCAGTTTCTTCCCGGAAGCTTAAACGCGAATTAAGGGCGGCGTCTCATTCATTACAAAGTGAAACATTCGTGACAAAAATTGCATCGCCCGTCAGCGACGAATATCAAAGACCATGATTGAAATCAAAAAAGTCAACAGGCTATTTTTACAATCCTTGATGCTGATGATGTTTTTATGCGAAAAAAATGATTCCTGCGGGAAACACTTAGTAACAAAACGCAAGCAACATGCTATCATCGCGCCCTGAAATCCAGCTTGCGCATGCGCAGCTCCCACAGCCGGCGCGCCTTCGTTTCAACAGTATTCCCACCAGATCCCCTCCCCGCGTGTCATGTCATGACCAGGAATGGCCGAGCTGATTACCCTTTGCCAGACTCAAACTATGCCTACAATTTCGTTCTCCCCCCGCCACTGGAGTGTCGGCGGCAAGATCACCATTTTCACCTTTGCCCTCGTCAGCCTGATCCTCGCCAGCCTGACGACCTTGATCAGCATCCGCACCTCGACTGCACTGGAACAGCGCGCCGAAGCAGCCGTCACCAGCGAACTCAATAGCGTCATGACGACCACGCAAGTGTTTCATACCGCCATGGTCAACGAGGCGGCCAGCTTCGCGCGCCTGTTCGCGGCCGAATTTCCCGGCCCGTTCACGGTCGACACGGGCGCCATGGTGGCCGTGGCAGGCAAGGCCACACCAGCCCTGGCCAACGGCGGCAAGGTGCTCAACCTCGACACGGCCCTGGTCGACCGCTACACGGCGCAAACGGGCGTGATCGCCACCATTTTTGCCGCCAACGGCGATGAATTCGTGCGCATCAGCACCTCGCTGAAAAAACAGGATGGCGAACGGGCCATCGGCACCCAGCTCGATCACAACCACCCCAGCTACGCGCCGCTGCGCGCGGGCCAGCGCTTCGTTGGCATGGCCACTTTGTTTGGCAAGCAATACATCACGCAATATGACCCCGTGCGCGACGCGGGCGGCAAGGTGGTGGGCGTGCTGTTCATCGGCCTGGACATCAGCAAGAATCTGGCCATGCTGAAAGAGAAGATTCGCCAGGTCAAGATCGGCCAGACGGGCTACATCTATATCGTCGACACGGCGCCAGGCGCCAATTACGGCCACCTGGTGCTGCATCCGAACAGCGAAGGCAAGAGCGCGCTCGAGTTCAAGGCCAGCGACGGACGCCTGTTCATCCAGGACATGCTGGCGCAAAAAGACGGCGCCATGCGCTATACGTGGACGGCGCCCGGTGAAACGGCTGCCAGCGCGCGCGAAAAGCAGCTGTATTACCGCCAGTTCAAGGATTGGCAATGGATCATCGCGGGCGGCACGTTCACGGACGAGATCACCCTGGAAGCGCGGCAAATGCGCAACCAGTTGGCCGTTTCCGGCTTCATCGCCCTGCTCGTCTTCGCCCTGCTGCTGTACTGGCTGGTGCGCACCCTCGTGTCGCGCCCCCTGGCCGCCGCTGAAACGGCCGCCGCGCAAATCGCCGCCGGCGACCTGACGGTGCACCTCGACACGACCAGCCTGGACGAAATCGGCCGCCTGCTGCTGGCCATGAACCGCATCAGCGACAACCTGTCGCAAGTGGTCAGCAATGTGCGCGGCAGCGCCGGGCAGATCGCCACGGCGTCCGGTGAAATCGCCAGCGGCAACCTGGACTTGTCGAGCCGCACGGAGCAGCAAGCCAGTTCGCTGGAAGAGACGGCCGCCTCGATGGAGGAACTCAGTTCCACCGTGCGCCAGAACGTCGACCACGCGCAGCAGGCAAGCCGGCTGGCGCACGACTCGTCCAGCCTGGCCGCGACGGGCGGAGCCGCCGTGGCGCAGGTGGCCAGCACCATGGACGCCATCCGCAGTTCCTCGGGCAAGATCGCCGACATCATCGGCGTCATCGACGGCATCGCCTTCCAGACGAACATCCTGGCCTTGAACGCGGCCGTGGAAGCGGCCAGGGCCGGCGAACAGGGACGCGGCTTTGCCGTCGTCGCCACCGAGGTGCGCACCCTGGCGCAGCGCTCGACGGCAGCGGCGAAAGACATCAAGGACCTGATCCAGGCATCCGCCAGCACGGTGGATCTGGGCCACGCCCAGGTGAGCCAGGCCAGCGCCACCATGGAGACCGTGGTGGCCAGCGTGCAGCAAGTGAGCACCATCATGGCCGAGATCGCGCAGGCCAGCGAAGAGCAGCGCAGCGGCATCGAGCAAGTCAACCAGGCCATCGCCCAGATGGACCAGGTGACCCAGCAAAACGCGGCCCTCGTGGAAGAAGCGGCCGCGGCCGCCGACGCCCTGCAGGAGCAGGCGCAGGAGCTGAACCAGGTGGTGGGCGTGTTCAAGCTGTAAGTGCAATCCGGGTGTCAGGATGACGTGAATCAACGCAGCTGGGCGATGTGCTGCCATGGCGCTCTTCAATGGCAACCCGGCGCCCCCCTCCCGCAAGATGTCACGCATGCGCCAATGCACATACTTCTTTCGTAAATCATTGCTTCTCACAATGGACGGCGACAGCCTTCTGTCGCCTGCGTCCAGTGGCGGATAGACAGCGGCACATCATACCTATGCAAGCAAGCGGGTAACGAGCGCCGCGTACGAGTAAAGCCCAAAGCTCTGGCTGTGCAAGACCAGCGAGGACAGCCATTCATTCTCCACGGACTCATCTTGAATTAATTGGCATTTCAATTGAATCACGCTTGCGCAACAGCCTCATCCAAGGTGTAATGCCACAAAATAAATATTACTTAATTTGCATTTCAACCTAGCGTACCGCACACGGGAGTATTGCCAGATGTCACAGCCGACTGACTCACAGCCCCAGGCATCCAGCCCGCACGCCATGCCGGGCGGCTTCACGCAAACCACCCGCCTCTTACGGCTGACGCCCCCGCTCGGCCCCGACAAACTGCTGCTCGAATGCCTGCGTGGCGAGGAAGGTCTGATTACCGATTTCAGAGAAGGCGAAATAAATTGCCCCTATCAGCGCTGGATATCGCTGGTAACAGGTCGTCAATTAAGTAAACACGAAAAATCGAAGGGGGCGACCCATGACATTCAGCTATTGATTAACCTCCCAGATAAAATACTCATAAAATAACGCGATGAACAATATTTTCTCATTGAATGAATTTTTGCAAAAGAAGCGAGAATCTCTTTTTGACTACGCGACATATCTTGACCTGGCACAGGACTTGACAATAAGGATTCCTCGAGTCGGTCGAAATATGAAAAATTCGGAGTGGATGGCAGATAAAGACGCTGCACAGTTAATGATGATGACACAGTCGAGAGCGTGGAATTCTATAAATTTACTGTCAATAAATTATTCCGCAGGAGTGTCCTTGGCCGTTCTCCGTTCCTTCTACCCTACCGCGCTGGAATATTGGGAAGAATATGCCAAATATGACAAGGCATACGACGCCACCCCGGAGGGACGTGAAACCTATGTCGCCCACCTTCCTCTTCTTGGTGAAGGCTTCGACCAGGCAAACCGTTTAGTCTGCCTTGGCATCCTGCTTGGCTGGGGGCATTTGTTGCCTCGTCTGCCAGCCCTTCTCGACTATCACAACCCGCGGCGTGACGGTATGCTAGAACGCTTGCTCGCTTTCTACCTATCTGAGCGCGGCACGCCGCCGGACGAATGCACCCGCCACCTGCCTTACTTCAAGACGCTGAAGATTTTCGCGGCGCCCAAGGAAAAGCGCAGCGAATTGATGGCCGGATATCTGGACGACTGGTACCACGCCAGCCGTCGCGAACCCTACCACGACAGCCATACCCGAGGCACAAGCTTCATGGGATACTGGTCCTGGGAGGCAGCCGCCATCACTTACCTGCTCGATATCGACGACCGCAGCTACCGTGACGCGCAATTCTATCCAGGGGACCTGGTGGATTTCGCCAGAACTCAACGGAACAATCCAAACGGCTCAAGCGCACCGGCGCAGGCAGACGGGGAACTGCGCGCGAACGCGGGCGAACCGTGTCCCAAAGCCGGCATGTGGGAGGCGTTCGACATTGCGCCACAGACAAAATTCTATGAGCAAGGCGAAATGATGCTCGACCTTGGTTCCGCGTATGGCTGGACGGTGTGGCGATACATGAAATCTTGAAACGGATATTGAAAAGCTGGAGGGCAACGGAGAGCTGGATATTTTTGAATTCTGTGGCGGAGGTGGCTACTAATCCGTGCACGAGGAGCCTATTTGATGGCGCCGGCCACGTTTGCCTCGACAAACTGCTGCGCAAACACACAAATCAAAGGGCGTGAGCCATGACATTCAGTTAATTTTCAACTTGCCGAAAAAAATACTCAAAAAATAAAAATGTATAAAACACTTACCCAGGAAGAGTTCAAAATAAGCAAACGTGAATTATTACTCAATATGGAAATTTATGAGAGCAATTTTACCGGATCGCTTAGAACGTTTGACACGTTAAATCGATCGTTTCAACAGCCTCTGGAGATACTAAGAAAAATACCAGCGGTAAACTTCATGATGGCGACTCGTCGCCGTGCTTGGGCCGGAATAAATCATCTTGCCACGGCCTACAGCGCCGGACATGCGATTAGTGAGATAAGCGAATTTTATCCGAAGGTATTAGAATTCTGGGAAGAATATGCCAAATATGACAAGGCATACGACGCCACCCCGAGGGGACG